>SLDV01000093.1 GCA_007125165.1 Geobacteraceae bacterium
ATCATCACCCCCTTTGATGAACAGGGGAATGTTGATGAAGAGAGCTACCGCCAACTGATCGAATTCCAGATCGAAAACGGCACCGATGTGATCGTTCCCTGCGGCACGACCGGGGAATCGGCTACCCTTAACTATGAGGAACACAACCGGGTCATCGACATCTGCATCGAGCAGGTCAACAAACGCGTCCCGGTCATTGCCGGAACCGGGGCCAACTCCACTGCCGAGGCCATAGAGATCTCCCGTCATGCCAAAGAGGCAGGTGCTGACGGCTTGTTGCTGGTGTCGCCTTACTACAACAAACCATCGCAGGAGGGGATCTTCCAGCATTATAAAGCGCTTGCTGAAAACGTCGCTCTACCTCAAGTCCTCTATAATGTTCCCGGCCGCACCGGTAGCAACATGACTGCCGCCACCACCATCCGCCTGGCAGAATTTGACCACATCGTTGCCATCAAAGAAGCCTCCGGCGACGTCACCCAGGCCAGCGAAATCATTGCCAGGGCCGGTGACAAAATCGATGTGCTCTCCGGCGATGACTTTCTTGCCCTGCCGTTGATGGCTTGCGGTGCCAAAGGCGTCATTTCTGTCTCCGCCAACATTATCCCCCGCCAGGTCAAACAGATGGTGGTCGCAGCGCAGGAAAATCGCTGGGAAGATGCCAGGGCACTGCACCTGCAACTTCTTGATGTTCATCAGGCCATGTTTATCGAAGCCAACCCGGTTCCGGTAAAAACCGCTGCCTCCCTGATGGGAAAATGCCGCGCTGGTGTACGCCTGCCTCTGGTCGGCCTGCAGCCCGAAAGTCTGACGGCACTCAAGGCGGTTTTAAACAAACACCGACTGATTTGAACAAACTAGTGACACAAGGAAAATTATCATGAATGTTGCCATTATCGGTGCCGCAGGGCGCATGGGCACTCGCCTCATCCATGCGGTGTGCGAAACGTCAGGGCTGACCCTGTCCGCGGCAGTCGAACGGGATGGTCACCCGCAACTGGGCGTTGACGCCGGCATGATTGCCGGAGCTGGAGACCTTGCCGTTGCATTAACCTGCGACCTTGATGCCGCTGTCGCGGCAGCTGATGTGCTCATCGATTTTACCTTTCCGGAAGTGACCCTGAATAATCTGGCTGTCTGCGCCCGTCACGGCAAGATGCTGGTCAGCGGCTCTACCGGCTTCACTCCTGAACAGAAACGGCGAGTTGAGGAGTTTGCCAAAGAGATCCCTGTCGTGCTGGCGCCTAACATGAGTGTCGGCGTCAACGCTTGCTTCAAACTGCTGAAAGAAGCGGCTGGCATTCTTGGTGACGATTTTGATGTCGAAGTTGTCGAACTGCATCACAACAAGAAAAAGGATTCCCCCTCCGGTACGGCAGTTCGCATGGGGGAAGTGGTCGCCGAAACCCTCGGGCGCGATTACAACCAGGTCGCCAATTATCACCGTGAAGGGATGTGCGGTGAACGCACTCACGCCGAAATCGGCATGCAGACAGTGCGCGGCGGCGACATTGTCGGTGAACACACGGTCTACTTTATCGGCATGGGTGAGCGCATCGAAATCAGCCACCGCGCCATGAGCCGCGACATGTTCGCCCGTGGTGCCGCCCGCGCTTGTGTGTGGCTGCAAAACCAGCCAGCAGGTCTGTACGATATGCAGGATGTGCTGGGGCTGCGCTGAAGCACCCTTTAAAAGGCTATTGGTCCACGGAACACACGGAAAAACACGGAAAAAACCATAAAAGCAGAATACAGAATTCAGGAGTTAGAATTCAGAAGGTAAAAGCCGAGGACTCCTTTCTTCTAGATTCAACATTTTCATATTCGCTTTTTTTGGTTTTAACCCCTAAAACAGTCCCCTTTGTGCCTGTGAGAGATGATTTTTCCGTGTTTTTCCGTGTTTTCCGTGGACAAAAATTTTTCGCTCATTTGAACGAACATAAAAGGAGAGATAAAAGAATGGCACGTATTAACGATCACTATCTGAAACTCAAAGCCGGCTACCTGTTCCCCGAAATTGGTCGCCGCGTTACTGAATTCACCCAGGCAAACCCCGAAGCCAAGGTTATTCGTCTTGGTATCGGCGATGTTACCCGCCCCCTTGCCCCGGCGGTTCTTAACGCCTTTCACCAGGCAATTGATGATCTTGGAACAACAGAAAACTTTGCCGGCTATGGCCCCGAACAGGGGTACGCCTGGCTCTCACAGGTGATCATTGACAAAAGCTATAGGCCTCTGGGAGTTGACCTGACAACCGACGAAATGTTCATCTCCGACGGCTCCAAGTGCGACTGCGCCAATATCCTCGATATCTTTGCCCTCGACAACGTTGTCGCTATTGGTGACCCGGTCTACCCGGTCTACAACGACACCAATGTCATGGTAGGGCGCACCGGCGAAGCGGATGAAAAAGGCTACTACAAGGGGATCGTCTACATGCCCTTTACAGCTGACAACAACTTTGTGCCTGATCTGCCAAAGGAAAAGGTCGACATCATTTACCTGTGCTACCCCAATAACCCGACTGGTACTGTGGCAACCAAAGATGAACTGAAAAGGTGGGTCGATTACGCCCGCGCCAACGATGCCATCATCTTCTTCGACGCCGCCTATGAAGCCTTTATCACCACCCCAGGCATCCCTCACTCAATCTATGAAATTGACGGCGCAAAAGAGTGTGCCATCGAATTCCGCTCCTTCTCCAAAACCGCCGGCTTTACCGGAGTGCGTTGCGGTCTGGTGGTAATACCGGAACAACTGAGCGGAACAACCACGGACGGAGAAAAATACAGCATCAACAAGCTCTGGAAGCGGCGCGTCACTACCAAGTTTAATGGCGCCTCTTATCCGGTACAACGTGCTGCAGCAGCTGTTTATTCAGATGAAGGCTGGCAGCAGACCCGTGAGACTATCGACTACTATATGGAAAATGCCCGCATTATTCGCGAGGGGCTGCAGGCCGCCGGAATCGATTGTTACGGTGGCGTCGATGCTCCTTACATCTGGCTCAAAACCCCTGAAGGGATGAGCAGTTGGGACTTTTTTGATAAACTCTTGAACGAGTGCCATGTTGTCGGCACGCCGGGCAGTGGATTCGGGCCCAGCGGCGAAGGCTATTTCCGCCTTTCTGCTTTCGGTGGACGAACCAATGTAGAAACTGCCGTTCAACGAATTCGTAAAACCTGGGGCAAGTAATCAACCCCCCCTGACAACTAACTAAGGAGATTCTGTTATGCATGAAAAAAGCATCGTTTTACTGAACCAGGCCGTGGCCGAAGAAGTTACTGCACTGCACCAGTATATGTATTTTCACTTTCACTGCGACGATCAGGGTTATGACCTGCTCGCCGGGCTGTTCAAAAAAATCGCCATTGAAGAAATGATGCATGTTGAAGACCTGGCCGAGCGCATCCTCTTTTTGGGTGGCGATGTCGAGATGAAGGCGTCTCAAGATGTGAAAAAGATCACTAAAGTCGAGGAAATGCTGCAACTGGCCAAGGCCATGGAAGAACAGAGCGCCCTTGACTACAACCGCTGGGCCAACGAATGTGGCAGCAATGCCGACTCGGTCTCAAAAAGGTTGTTTGAGCAATTAGTGGTTGATGAAGAGCGTCATTACGACAACTACGATGATGAAATTGAAAACCTCAACCGTTTCGGCAAGGAATATCTTGCCCTGCAATCGATCGAGCGCAGCAAAGCACGGCGTGATGCCGGCACGGCGTGAGGTTGTTGTAAGCTCTGTCAATCGATTTAAAAGGCACCGCTTTTGCGGTGCCTTTTGCGTCAAAGGCTCTCCCCGTGACGCAATGATCGACTCAGATGTAAAGGTGTCGATTCTCCATCAATACTTTTTCTCGAACTGGAAAACAGCAGCGCTGAAGGGTTCCCCTCCCCTGCAACGGCGACCGGCGTATCAATAAAACGCACCCCGGCCAGATCCAGTCGGCTCTGATCGACCAGAATACCGATGCCACCCCGGATATCGACCCCAGTCAAGTTTATCTCCGACCGCAGACTCCGTATTGCCTGCTCCTGAGCATTATTGCCGATGATGGAGCGTTCAATCGTTATCCTGGAATCAACACTGTTGAGGTGCAGAATCCGGGCATCCGCTATCACCACGTCATAACAGTTATGAATGTTCAACGTGGCATAATCTCCCCGAAAAACGCGGCCACTCTCGTTGTCACAATGGACATCCTCAACTCCGGGCATTTGCGTAAAAGCCGTCTTCTCCTCGCTGTTCATCTCACCTTCCAGAGCCTGCCATAAAGCATCAGAAAACCGCTGCGGGTCTTCATTCATCGGCACATGCCCAAGCCCATTAAGCAGCTTCAGGTGGCTATGGCTCAAATTCCAATCGAGAATGGTAGCAATGCGCAATGGAGCAATCTGATCCTGATCACCCCAGATTAACCAAACCGGGACATTCACACTGGAGAGCATACCGGTAAAATCTGTCTGTACCAGCGCCAGGGCGGCAATCTGACCGGGGTCTGCACCAAGAAACTTCTCCCGGGTCGCTGCCGTTGCCAACACCAGATCGGGATCCAGCGGAACACGCGAGGTTTTTTCGAGGATCATTCCGGCAATTCTCCCTAATCGTGATTCTACCTCAGTTGAAAAAAAGGGCAGATCAAGGCGAATAAGGTCGCGAACAAAATGCTGACTGACGGCAAGACGATGAAGCATTCCGACAGAGTCGACCAGGATCAGACGCGCAAGTCTCTCGTCATAGCGCGCGGCTACATTCAGGGAAATAGCCCCTCCGAGTGAATGCCCGACCAGATAAATCGGCTTGCCGGGGAATCTGCCCATCAACCAATAGAGAAATTGAGCATAGTTGTCAGGAGAATATAACTTGTTCGCACGCGAGGAACGACCGAAACCGGGAAGATCCGGTGCAATGACGTGAAAATGGGCGGCAAGCTCAGGGACAAACGGCTCCCATATAGTCGAAGCCTCATGGCCAAGGCCATGTACCAGTAACAGAATGTCGGCATTCTCGCGTCCGGCTTCGCGGAGCAAAAAATGCCCGTTGAATATCGGCTCATCCAGTGATTGTTCGTGTTGCCAGGGGGGTGAAGCTGAAGCATTGGTCATCAGGCACAAGCAGCAAAGCACCGAGAACCCGAAAAGTTGTAATGTCCTAACAGTAAAAGAGATCATTGCGGCCCGCAGCAGAAATGGTCATTATTGACGTATCGCCAACACCCTACTGCAGCCTTTCAAAAAAATAAAGCCGGACAAAAAAGCAGCAGCAAAAGGCCGTCCTTATCCAACATACTCAATCCAGCGGAAATGACGCAGAATCATGACCTCAGCGCGATTTCTTCCTTTTTCCTTGGCCGAATAGAGTGCTTTATCGGCACAAGTTAGCATTTCTCTGGGAGAGGTCGTCGCCGGATGTTTCGCTGTTGCCACCCCGAGACTCAGGGTAACATGCTGAGTCACTCGAGATTTCTTATGTTCGATATGCAGTGCAGCAACATGTTCACGGACCTTTTCCGCTATATGAAATGCGCCGTCGTGATCTGTTCTGGGGAGCACAATGACAAACTCTTCGCCGCCGAATCTGGCGCACATGTCCCCCGGTCGTTTGGAGTTGTTCAACAAAACTCTGGCAACCTGCTTCAAGGCTTCGTCACCAGCATCATGCCCATAAAAATCGTTATAATCCTTAAAACAATCTATATCGCAAAGAATGACCGACAGAGGTGCGTCATCGCGGGAGCAAATGTTATATTCTCTGTTCAGATTTTCAGTAAAAGCCCGGCGGTTCGGTACACCAGTCAAGGGGTCAAGCAAGGACAGCTTTTCGATCTCCTGATAAGACTGGTTGAGCTTGTTGCCAAAAAACACAATTCCAAAAACACCGGCCAGGCCGGTCCAGACATAAACCCAGGCCAATGATGCAAAGCGAAAATCGGGAAGTTCCGGCATGGTGATGCTGATACCCCCGATAATGTTCTCCTGGTTGAAGCCTTTGGCATCATGACACAAAAAACAGTCAGCGCTGGTGGGCAGAGGCGCCATATAGAAAAATCCGGGATTACCATCGATCTGAACTTTTCTGCCGAATTCACCGTAACCATCGGCAAAAGCGTGCAATGCTTCACGTTCAAGGGGCGTTGCCATGTTGATTGGATTGATGGGACTGAAACTGGCAAGCTTGAAATTTACTCCACGTTTGTCCGATAACAGATCGGCGATCTGACGGGTCATATGTGAAGGAGAAATCTTCGTCAGATCGATCCCATCTTCTGTGTGGAGGTTTTTGCGGGGATCAATCAGGTAGGGATTTGGTTGTGCGTGCTCCGAGATGGGAACATACACTCCACCATGTGACCTGATCCAGTTGCGGATCAAATCGATCTGTTCAAAAAATACGCGAGCTGTCTGGTAGAGGTTTTCTTCCTGTGCCTTGCGTGCTTCCGAAAGGTTCCACAAAAAGAAACCACCGATAAAAATGATCCAGACCGTTGCAACGATAAGGATTTTTTTCATTATGCCTGCTTAAACACCCCTTGAAGCCACAGTGATGACACTTGTGCGCAGAGGCTAGATTATTGATGACAATTTAATTATCTCTCTCTTATATGTCAACTGCGCCTATGGTGTCAATATCGCCGACTCGTCTCCGGATTTAATCACAACAATGTTCCAGATTAGAACTGATCTTCCGTAGATGCAATCTTATCCCCTCTTCCTGAGGGAGAGGGCCAGGGTGAGGGGGAGATTTTGACCATTTCAAGCCCCCTCATCCGGCTTTCAGCCACCTTCTCCCCCAGGTGAAGGGTTCAAGCGGAAGATTGGTGCTAATCGGTACAATGTTTCAGCAATCCAGATCAGCACCACAAAGTAACGAGCGATTTTTTCACCTGCCGAGACAAACGAATCTTACCTTTACAGTTCTTTTCTGTTATCTATTAATTTATTATTTTCAATCATGAATTCCTGTATCTCTGAATTAAACGGGTGCTCCAATGGATAGAGAAGTATTAAACAATGATATTGACATCCGTCAGATGACCATTGACGACATGGCCGCTGTGTTTCATCTTGGCGAAAAACTCTTCACTTCCGATTTTTCGCCAAGCATGTACCGCACCTGGGATGAGTATGAGATCACCACCCTGTTCAATTCTGACAGTGAACTCTGTCTGGTAGCAGAACTGGCAGAAGAAATTGTCGGTTTTGCCTTGGGAACTACGGTCGAAAAGCAACATTCCGCCTGGAAATATGGGTACCTGGTCTGGATCGGCGTGCGCCCGGGACTGCAAAAAGGGGGCACGGGGGAAAAGCTGTTTGATGAACTCAGGCTGCGCATGAAAGAGCAGGGTGTGCGGATGATTATCATTGATACCGATGCTGACAATGAAGCAGGAATTCGCTTTTTTAAAAAACTCGGCTTTGGCCATGTCCAGGAGCATGTGTACATGACCCTGAACCTGTCGCGTAAGCGAAAAAAGAAAAAATAAGGAAAGTTTATGTTAACGCACCTGGACCAGGTCTGGCATGCCATCGATCCTGTCCGACTAAAAAAAAATCTCATTGAGATGATCGACATCTACTCCCCTTCCGGCAAGGAGGAGGATATTCAGCTTTTCCTGGAAGAGCAGTTACTCACCACCGGGACAAAAGTACGCCGCCAGATTGTTGAAGAGGAGCGTTTCAACCTGATTGCCACCATGGGGAGCGCCCCCCCCGACCTTTACCTGGTCGGGCACGTGGATACGGTGCCGGCCTGGGATATCGATGAATATGCCGCAGTTGAAGAATGGGGTGTTATTCGAGGCTTAGGCAGTGCTGACATGAAAGGTGGCTGCGCCGCCATGGTTGAGGCCTGGATGGCACTGGCAACCCTGCCGGAAACACAGCGTCCGTCCCTCGGTCTGCTTCTGGTTGTCGGTGAGGAGGAGAATGGTGACGGTAGCGCCCGGTTCCTTGAAGAGTGCTGCCCACGTTCGGTGATTATTGGCGAACCGACCGCCCTGCTCCCCGCTTTTGACCACTACGGCTACATGGAGGTCACCCTGATTACCCAGGGGCGACGCATCCACTCCTCCCTGCCGGAACTGGGGCACAATGCCATCGAGTCGATGTTGCGCGTGCTGCTGCAGATCGAACGTTCACCAGCCTTTCGCCAGCAGGCAGCCAAGCTGGTGTATTCGATTCGCGAGATGAGTTCGTCGCGGGCGGGATTTGTCGTACCTGACCGCTGTGAGGCGATGATCGACCTGCACCTGTCCCCCGATTTAAGCCCGGTAACGGTTCGCACAATCATCGAAAAAACCCTGGAACAGGCCCGCAGCTCCATCAAAGGGCTGGACCTTGAGGTGGTTTTTGACTTTGAAGCCGGGGGCTATCAGCTTGCCCCGGAGGACAACACCATCAGCATCCTTGAAGAAGTTTATCCGCGCCTCAACCTGCCATTAAACCTGGTGCCTTTTCGCTCCCATTCAGACGGCAACCTGTTTTTTCAGGCCGGCAGTAAACCCTTGATCCTCGGTCCCGGCTCCCTCGAAACCGCCCATACCGCCGATGAACAGACCAGCTTTGCCGAGGTTGAAGCCGCTGCACGGATTTATGCGGCATTGGCACTGGGGTAAGAAAAAGGTGAGATTCAGACAATGCGGATGTAATCACCACGATTGACCTCGTCGACCTGCTCGTTGAGGGTCCAGAAATCGTAAAGATAACCGAGAAGAAATAACCCTCCGGTAAAAAACCAGATCAACCCGGTGACCCACTTGCCGAGATAAAAACGATGGACCCCGAAGATGCCGAGGAAGGTCATGAGTATCCAGGTGACGTTATAATCCTTGGGCCCGTGACTGTAGCGCATATCGGCGATCCGATCCATTCCGGGAATCAGGAAAAGATCGACAATCCAGCCGATAAAGAACAGGCCCAGAGTAAAAAAATAGATGGTACCGCTGATGGAACGCCCGTAGTAAAAACGGTGGGCCCCCATGAACCCAAAGATCCACAGGATATAGCCGATCAACAGCGAGTGAGTTTTTTCGCCGTACATGGAAACTCCTATTGTAACTATTTAAAACCCATCCTTGTTGACGGGGCGGGGGTCCTGTGACAAGGGTGTCTGTCGCCATGGACGGCGACAGTCAAGCGGTCATGGACGGCGAAAAGCGTCCCCTGGCACAGGATCCCCGATCCGGCACCGAACCGCTAACCACTATTTCTTCTTGCTCACCCGAAATCCCGATTTTTCCAACGCTGCGGCCAGATTCGTCGGCCCCGTCGGCGCCGCAGCCTTCTGCTTGTTCTGCGCTGTGTGGCGCCCAGTGTCCTTGCCAGAGCGCATATCAAGAGGCCTTTCCTTTTTGACTTCACCACTGCGCAGCGTCAGTGAAATCCGCTTGCGCTGAAGATCGACATCCAACACCCGCACCTGCACCTGTTGGCCAACCTTGACCACGTCAGCCGGATTTTTGACAAAGCGGTCGGCAAGCTGGCTGACATGCACCAGCCCGTCCTGATGGACACCAACATCAACAAAAGCGCCGAAAGCGGCCACATTAGTCACAATGCCGTTGAGGGTCATCCCCTCTTTCAGGTCATCCATCCCGGTGACATCCTCACGAAAACTACTGGCAACAAAAGATTCGCGCGGGTCACGCCCGGGCTTTTTCAGCTCCGTCATAATATCGCGCAGGGTCGGCAGGCCGACATCATCACGAACATAGGCCTTAAGATTGATCTGATCGAGCAGATCCGGACGGCTGATCAGGGTCGGCACATCAATCCCTGCATCCTTGACCATAGTCGCCACTAGCTGGTAGCGTTCGGGGTGAACCGCGGTATTGTCGAGGGGTTCAGTACCTTGACTAATCCGCAAAAAACCGGCAGCCTGTTCAAAGGCCTTCTGACCAAAGCGTGGCACCTTAAGGAGCTGCCTACGGGCAGCAAAAGCCCCCTGCTCATCACGATAACGGACAATCCCTTTCGCCAGATTTTCACCAATTCCCGAAACAAATCCGAGCAGTGCCCAACTGGCGGTATTGAGGTCAACACCGACATAGTTGACGCACGACTCAACTACCTGATCGAGGGATTTTTTCAACGCGCTCTGGCTGACATCGTGTTGATATTGGCCGACGCCGATGCTTTTCGGATCAACCTTGACCAGTTCGGCCAAGGGATCCTGCAGACGCCGGGCTATGGAGATCGCGCCACGTACGGTCAGATCGAGATCAGGGAACTCCTCACGGGCGATGTCCGAAGCCGAGTAAACGCTGGCACCGGCCTCACTGACCATAACGACGGGAATCTTTTTACCGCCCTCCTTGAGGACCGCGCGAACAAATTGCTCCGTTTCCCGTCCGGCCGTGCCATTACCAATCGCCACCATCTCAATGTTGTACTTTTCTATCAACCGCAGCAGATCCTTCCCGGCGCTGTCAACCCGTCCACCACCGGTGTGGGGATAGATGGTGGCATGGTCGAGAAAGCGCCCGGTCTCGTCTACCGCCGCCAGCTTGGAGCCGGTCCGCAGGCCGGGGTCAACTCCAAGCACCCGGTTGCTACCGGCCGGGGCAGCAAGGAGCAGATTGCGCAGGTTTTCGGCAAACACGCGGATCGCCTCTTCGTCGGCATTCTGTTTGGCCTGCAGGCGCAACTCTACTTCAATCGAAGAAGCAATCAAACGCTGGTATGCATCGTCAATCACGGTGGTCAGCCATTCTCGACAGGCGGAGTTCCCGGGTACCAGCAATTGTGTCAGGCGCGCAAGAATTTCCTCCTCGGGGGCGGCGATCTGCAAGCGCAGAAACTCTTCTTTTTCGCCACGGCGCATGGCGAGCATGCGATGTGACGGGATTTGCTTCAACGGCTCGCTGAAATCATAGTACATCTCGTACTTGCTCACCGCCCCCTCCTTACCCCGGGCCGGCCCTGAACGGAAGATCCCCTGCTCCCAGGTCAACTCGCGAACCAGTGCTCTGGCCTCGGCAGTATCGGCGAACTGTTCGGCAATAATATGTCCGGCCCCCTGCAAGGCTGCAGCTTCATCTGCAACCCCCAGTTCGGCACTGACAAAAGGAGTAGCCAACTGGTGCAAATCGATGGCACCACCCGTAGCAGCAAGAAGATGTTGTGCCAAAGGTTCCAACCCTTGTTCTTTAGCGATGATCGCCTTGGTGCGTCGCTTCGGCTTGTAGGGCAAGTATAAATCTTCCAGTTCGGTCTTTTGCCGGCAAGCGAGAATGCGGGCACAAAGTTCCGGGGTGAGCTTGCCTTGTTCTTCTATGGTTTTCAGAATCGTCCGGCGGCGTTCGTCCAGCTCCTTGTGATAAGCAAGCCGTTCTTCAATCAAACGAATCTGCACCTCATCAAGCTCGCCGGTGGCTTCTTTACGGTAGCGAGCGATAAAGGGTACCGTCGCACCCTCTTCGAGCAGGGTGACGGTCTGTCTGATTGATCCCGGCGCCAAACCGGTATCCTCATGCAGCAGGGCAACAAGATCAATGTTGTGATTGTGTGTCATAATGATCCTTCAACGGGGGAGGAGTACGACTGCCGTGATCCAGCAGGAACAGCAAACGGCGGGGAGTATAGCAGAGAGAAGAGAAGAGACGAGATCATAGCGACAGATCAACGCCAAAAGACGGAACGATCAATGTGGCCTCCACCAATCAGCCAGGAAACGCGACAAAAGACATCAGCGCTGCCTACTGGGCAGATTCCAGGTCGAGACACTGTCAGCGAGGTCGGCAAATGTCGCTTCATAACCAAAGGTGTAGGCAACCACCTCTGCCGTATCCGGCAGAACGACATGAAAAGGAATCTGGTCCCAGGTTGACCGACCAAGAAAGCGCAAGACGGAACGATAGTCAACAACGCGATTGTCCTCGTCGAGCAGAAACACCCGCAGATCCAGCGAAACAACCCTCCCGTACATCCCCTGAGAGTGCTCGGAAAAAGCAAGATTCCCCGAAAGACGCTGTTGCCCCTCAAAGGTACCGAGTTCACTGTCGATCGTCAGATAGAGATCTTCCCACAGTTGCGCCTGCTGACAGGCTGTGGAAACAACTATCGGATCTCCTTCACCATCAGCGAGGGCGCCAAGATAGTAACCGCCCGTAGACTGGCAGCCGGTCAACAAAAAGCATAAAAAAACAACAGCCGGAAACTTCAACCTGGTCAGCATAACTATTGGCTCCTGTTATTCAACAGCACCTTGTTCGTCAGAACCCTCTACCTGACATTCTATCATAGCTGCTTGATTATTTTATCCACCAGATTTTCATCCGGAAACTCCGGACGAAAACCCGGCGGACTGAAAAGTTATCAGGGCATCAGGGAGCTAAGGCATGCGACTGAAAATTGAAATGCAGCAGGGCATACCCACCGTTACGATCAATCAGACTCAAGGTAATTTCTGCCGGCCCGCTACTGTAATCAGCTTTAACCCGGTAAGTTACCACATCACGTTCAATGGCCCCGATGGTCATAGCTTTGCTGGTAGACCTGAATCTGGGCTTGGCGACTTCCTGCAACTCACCGATGCGGCTCAGATAAGCCATCATCTGTTGAAGATCCTCATCCGTCACCCGTCTCAATGCCTCTTCGTCGAGCAGGGCTTTGGTAGCATCCACATCCCAGCGACTTAACTGAGGTATCGCCTGCTCAATATAGGGTATCACCGTCGCATCGAAGCGAGCTGACTGAAAATAGCCGTAGCCGAAATAAATTCCGATGGCGGTTGAAATAACGAATATTGCGTATATGATCAATTTTTTCACAATAAATTATCCCTTAACAAAAAGTAACTGTTCAGCACCCTGTGACAGGAGCGGCTTTAGCCGCAAATCATTGATCCGAAGTCATCCTGAACCGTCATTACGGCAGGAAGTTGGCTCGAATCCGGCTTTTTCTCTGGATCCCCGACAAAAACACTCGGGGATGACAACATTTAATGGCATGATAAATAGTCACAACAAAAATAAGATTTGCCAAAAGTACCCGAACTTATTCACACTGACAAGCAATAGATTTCCGGGAATGGCTGGAAGCATCTCATCTGTTCCCATTCAGGAAGATACCGACAGCGATGGGGAAAGCCTTTTTCAATAATACAGCGACTTCCAATCAGGTAAATCTGGTCCTTATTGGCGGCATTCTCGGTCTGATGGTTGCCATGGGGATCGGCCGCTTTGCCTATACGCCGATTCTGCCACTGATGCAGCGCGACCTGGGGATGAGCAACACCCTCGCCGGCTGGCTTGCCGGGCTCAACTATCTTGGTTATCTGGCCGGAGCCGTCCTCTGTTCTATTGTCCCGCGCCTGCTGGGAATGCGTCTGTTTACTGGATCCTCACTGATTCTCTGCATTCTCACCACGGCCTTCATGGGACTGACCCTGTCCGCTTTCTGGTGGGGTGGATTGCGTTTGCTCAGCGGCATCACCAGCGCCGTCCTCTTTGTACTGATCTCCGCCGAGGTTGGGGATGTTCTCAGACGACATGGGCTCGCCCATCGCATTGGTATACTCTACAGCGGGGTCGGACTGGGAATTGCTTTAACAGGAGTGTTGATTCCGGTGCTGGATCATTATTGGAGCTGGAGCGGTGCCTGGATTGGCGCCGGCATCGCTGCTGCCCTGCTGGCCGGAGCCGGTATTCTTCTCGGTCGTCAACAGGGAGCTCTGGCACCACCGACAGCCAACACACCCAAAAATGGTCAACGCACCAGCGTCTATCCCCTGGCGCTAGCCTACTTTTTTGAAGGCCTCGGCTATGTGGTGTCGGCGACCTTTATTGTCGCTCTGATTGCTGCTACTCCTGGCCTCTTGCATTTAGCGCCCTGGAGCTGGGTGGCGGTCGGTCTGGCCGCGGTACCATCTACCATACTCTGGCCCTGGCTGGCGCGACAATACAGCTTTCGTAGCGCCCTGATAGCGGCTTACGCCCTGCAGGCCAGTGGCATTTTCGTCAGTGTTTTTTCAACCTCCATTATTGGGCTGTTATTTGCCGCAGCCAGTTTCGGCGGCACTTTCATTGGGATTGTCGCCATGACTCTCGCCGAAGGGCAGCGGCGCATGCCGGCCGACAGCCGCTGGATCGCCGCCTTTTTAACTGCTGCCTTCGGCATTGGTCAGGTTCTTGGACCGATTGTTGCCGGCTATCTTGCTGATTTACGTGACGGATTTGCTCTCCCTTTATTGCTGGCAACGGCATGTGTTGTTGTCAGCCTGATCGTTACCGCTTTAGACCCTCATTTCTCCACCTCGCGCAACCCGCAACGGAAAGGAAAAAAATAATGCCCTACGTCAACATCAAAATTACCCGTGAAGGTGCCACCCCCGAACAGAAAAAACGCCTGATTAAAGGAGCCACCGACCTGCTGGCTGATGTTCTTGGCAAAAACCCGAAAACAACAGTTGTAGTGATCGATGAAGTAGATACGGACAACTGGGGGATTGGCGGAGAAACTGTTACTATTCTGCGGCAGCAGGTTTGAATCTATCCCCCCACTCTGCCTCTCTCTCAAGGGAGAGGGGATACCTTTACTGTCGTACCAGGCGGATATGTTCGATACTGTCTTCAAAGTTTGATCTGAAGGGGTTGATATCCAGCCCGCCGCGACGAGTATAACGGGCATACACGGTGAGCTTTTCCGGACGGCAGTAGCGCAGCAGGTCGGTAAAAATCCGCTCAACGCACTGTTCGTGAAACTCATGGTGCTGACGGAACGAGATCAGATAGCGCAGCAGGGCCTCGCGATTGATTCGCCCCCCCTGATAACGAATCAGCACACTTCCCCAATCGGGCTGGCTGGTCACCAGACAGTTGCTCTTGAGCAGATGACTGTGTAGTTCCTCAGCGACGACGCTCTGATCATCCGCCGCACCAACCAGGACCTGTGGATTGAGCCGATAGTCATCCACTTCAATATCGAGGTCATCGATACAGTGACCGGGTAGCACGTCTACCTGCAAACGGGAAGAGTCCTCCAGGGGCCACAATTCAACGTTCACCTCGCCACCACTGGCACGACAGAGATCATCACGCATCTGCTCCGCCACCGCAGTGGCATCTGCATAGCGCGTTTGATTGAAAGAATTGAGATAAAGCTTGAATGACTTGGATTCAATCAAGCAAGGAGAGTCACACACAAAGCTGAATTCCCCGACCGCCACTACCGGCTTGCCTTTAGGATTCAGCCAGGACAATTCATAGGCGGTCCACAGGTCACAACCCGAAAAAGGAAGTATTTTACCCAGACCAATTTCATCACGCTTGACCTGACGCGGAAAGGGACACAGCAAAGCAGGATCATAGGTATCCTGATAAAATGTTGGCTTGCCGAGGGGCAGTTGGTGTCCAAAGTCCGACATTTTTGTCCTTTACCTCTGCGATAGATGAAAATCGATTTCCACTCGGGCCACAGAACTGTTACTATTAAAGGCTGGTACCCAAACAGAATATTCTGTTTGAGCATAAGTTTATTTCTACTACCCGTCAACATGGAGAAGAATTATGAAAGTCGGATTGGTCGGTTGGCGTGGCATGGTCGGTTCCGTTCTGATGCAACGGATGCTTGAGGAAAACGACCTTGTCGGAGTCGAAGCAGTTTTCTTTTCAACCTCCCAGGCCGGAGAGAAGGCACCCCAGTTTGGACAACTCGGCAACAGCACCCTTGAAAGTGCCACCGACCTGACCAAACTTGCCGAGCAGGATATTATCATCACCTGTCAGGGCGGCGATTACACCAAAGACGTTCATCCGAAGCTGCGAGCTGCCGGGTGGAACGGTTACTGGATCGATGCGGCATCAAGCCTGCGCATGGAAGATAGTGCCATCATCATTCTTGATCCGATCAATCGCAAGGTAATTGATGAAGCCCTGCATAAAGGCTGCAAAGACTTTATCGGCGGCAACTGCACCGTCAGCCTGATGCTGATGGCTATTGGCGGTCTTTTCAATGCCGGCCTGATCGAATGGGTCAGTTCCATGACCTATCAGGCAGCCTCAGGTGCCGGAGCTCCCAATATGCGCGAGCTGCTGTTGCAGATGGGCAATCTCCACCACTCGGTGGCCGAACAACTGCAGAACCCCGGCTCAGCAATCCTCGAAATCGATAACAAGGTCACTTCTGCCCTGCGCAGCAGTACCTTGCCGACTGCCGAGTTCGGCTTCCCTCTGGCCGGCAATCTGCTCCCCTGGATTGACCGCGAGGTGGAAGACGGTCAGAGCCGCGAAGAGTGGAAAGGTATTGCCGAAACCAACAAAATCCTTGGCAATACCGCGCCGATACCAGTAGACGGTATCTGCGTCCGCGTTGGCGCCATGCGCTGCCACAGTCAGGCCCTGACCATCAAGCTCACCAGGGATGCTTCCATCAGTGAGATTGAACAACTTATCGCCCAGAGCAATGAATGGGCCACAGTGGTTCCCAACACCAAGGCTGATTCCCTGTCTCAGCTCACTCCGGCCGCGGTTTCCGGCACCCTGACTATTCCCGTCGGCCGCCTCCGCAAAATGAAAATAGGCCCGCAATATCTGTCGGCTTTTACCTGCGGCGACCAGCTCCTTTGGGGCGCAGCAGAACCGTTGCGGCGGATGCTGCGTATTCTTGCTGAACGCTGATACAACTCGCCCCGGGTTACCGTTTATCCGGCCATCCGCGGCACTCAACACTTACTGATTAGCACCAATCTTCTGCTTGAATCCTTCTCCTGGGGGAGAAGGTGGCTGAAAGCCGGATGAGGGGGCTTGAAATGGTCACCCCCCTCCCTCAGGGAGAGGGGATAAGGTTGCACCTACGGAAGACTAGTTCTTCTGAGTAACTTAAAAAAGGACCTGATGTCGTACTTGTTTTCCGTAATAGCCTAGTCCCCCTTGACAAAGGGGGATTTAGGGGGATTTGCCTGAGACTGTCGGTAGAAATCCCCGCTGGCCCACCTTTGTCAAGGGGGGAAACGTTCTGTCAAAGATTCGTGATAATAAAAAAGTTACTTTACGAAAATTCGCCCCACGGGGCGTGATTCGCTAATCAGGTAAACTTTTGTGGAACAAACGCCGACAAGCTAGCAACAAAAGGAGTATTGATGCTCAAAGATTTCATCAAGCTGCTGGTGCTGCTGGTCGTTCTGGCTGCCATTATTGCCGGGATTCACTTTGCCGGACAGTCGATTGACAACACCGCCAAGTACCGCCATCCCATCACTCAACCGGGGGCACGCTGGTAGCACCGCTTGCCTAAAGTCTTTTTTTTGCACTTTTCATCCCTTCCCTGCAACCCGTACTTCCTCCTTGGCAGCGCTGCTACGCTTGTGTTCCGCTTTTTCTTCGTACATACGCGCATCGGCCCGATTAAAAAGGCCATCTATCTGCTCATGGGTTTGTGCAGTTGCACTACCAAGTGAAAAACAGACTCGTTCTGATGGATCATTCATCTGCATTGATCGTTCAGCACCTCTGATGCGTTCCATCAACATCTGCACTGTCTTTTCATCAGTATCCGGCAAGAGAACGACAAATTCATCACCCCCGAGTCGGGCCACCAGATCGTCGCCGCGGAACACATGCGACAAAAGGCTGGCAGCCGACTTGATCATCTCGTCGCCCGCGGCATGTCCGAGAGTGTCATTGACAACTTTCAAGCCGTCAAGGTCTGCAACGATAATGCTTAAAGGATATTTCCTTCCTTTAGATGTGCGCTCAAACTCGGCTTCGAAGTGCATCCGATTGTAAAGTCCGGTCAGGGAATCATGAGCACTGAGGTATTTGAGACGATCTTCCATTTCCTTACGGTCGCCGATATCACGCACGACCGCAAGAACCCGTCCTTCACCACCAATGCGTGAAGCGATCATTGTTGTTTCGGTCCAGAAAAGTTCACCTTTTTTGTTTTTACTGAGCCACTCATAGGTCTGGGGTCCACCTTCAACCGCTTTGCGAATATAAGTGATTGCTTCATTGACGGAATAAGGGGGTTCTCCCGCGCTCAAATCCTGTAAGTTCATGAAAAAAACTTCTTCACGGGTGTAACCGTACATAGTTTCAACTGTTTGGTTAGCTTCAAGAATCGCCCCGGTGTAAGCGTCATGAACAAAAAGGGCATCATTGGTACTGTTAAATATCTCCCAGTAGTTTTTTTGCATCCGGCTGATCTGTTCTTCCGTCTGGAGTCGCTCGGTAACATCCTCGATAATAACCATCATTCCATCGTGACGAGCATTCTCTCCCGTCAATGCCCTGATCATGATTTCGCCATGAAAATTAACCACGTCGCCATGATGGAAGTGTTGTTGAATAATCAGTTCATCATTCTCACCAGCGGTAATCTTTTCAAGGGCGCACCGCAATTCGCCGGCCTGATCAACATGAACAAGATGATATATTTTTTTACCGATCAGTTCCTGTTGACTGCAGCAAAACATTTCCGTGGCCCTGCCATTAGCCAGATAAACGGACAAATCGCTGGAATCGAGTACTAAAATCCCCCCTCGCGACATATCCATAATTGCCGTCAACTGCTGCTCCTTGTCAGTCAACGCGCGACGATGTTTCGTGTGTTCGTCAGATGGTGAATGCGTCACCGCTCACCTGTACCTTTCTTTTCCCGAGATTATCTTCTCAAAAAAACCTTGTATCAGTATTGATCTTGAGCATCGATGCCGACACCTATTGCCGCCATCACTCGCTCGACAATCAGGACATGGGTACTTTTTTTGTCTTCCAGCTCGAACAAATCGGAACAGTCAAGGGGAGCGCCGAAACTAATAGTCGCCTGCTGTCCCCAGGCCCCCAGACGCCAGCGATTCAGTCCACTTAATGAAACCGGTATCACCACCGGTTGATGTTCATAGATCAGCTTGCCCACTCCACGGTTCCCTGGTCCGAGGCGGCCGTCTTTGTGTCGCGTCCCCTCAGGAAACAGCATCACGGCATCATCTTTCAACAGACGGCCCAATTCTTTGCCTGCGCGCAAATCCCGCCCGCGCTTCACCGGAAAAGCTCCCCATGAGCGAAAAAGAACGCCCAGCAAAGGGTTGGCAAAAAGTTCTTCTTTCGCCGGAGCCCAAACCATTTTCCAGGGCCGACACTTCAGAATCATCGCCGGTAGAATAACAGTATCGTACGCGGAAATATGGTTGGAAACAAAGAGCACACCTCCTTGTTCCGCTATTTGTTCAGCCCCGACAATCCGACAACGGTTGATAACCGTTGCATAAAAAGCGATCACCGCAGCACTGATGCCGACCCAGAATCGGCGCAAAATCGATGTCTTCACAATCTGACCATCCCTGTTGCATTGCTGCTCCCCTCGCCCTCAGGGAGAGGGGATGAATTTGTTCCTACGGAAGATCGACAATCATCAGCAGACATTATCACTTTTTTTCATCAACTGTCATGTGATTTCCCTAACCTGACAAATTTACGGCAATATCTGTTATGCTGGATTGATTTCACACTCAGTATTTCATCCAAACTGACCATTTAAAGAGGGTTTCATGACAGCATTAACCAATTTATCGGCCTGGCATTTTCTTCAGGAACACTGTCGCAAAACTGAAAAACAACACCTACGTTCCCTCTTTGACCAGGACCCTGATCGCTGGCAGCGCTTTTCCTTTCATATCGACGATATCCTTTTCGATTTTTCCAAGCAGCGTTTTACCAACACGACCCTCGAACTGCTCCTCGATCTTGCCCGCCAAAGTGATCTGACCAGCAAGATCAACCGGATGTTCGCCGGGGAAAAAATCAACGTCACTGAAAACCGTGCGGTCCTTCACACCGCGCTGCGTAATCGTAGCAATCGATCTGTTATGGTCGATGGCAAAGATGTCATGCCTGAGGTCAATGCCGTACTTGCGCAGATGCGCGCGTTTTCCGACCGGGTGCGCCACGGCGAGTGGCGTGGTGCCACCGGCAAAAAAATATGCGCCATTGTCAACATTGGCATAGGTGGCTCCGATCTCGGCCCATTAATGGTCACCGAAGCGCTGAAACCCTACCGCCATGAACGCCTCAAGGTCCATTTTATTTCCAATGTCGACGCCACCCACCTGTGTGATACCTTGCGCGACCTCAACCCGGAAACTACCCTGTTTCTGATTGCCTCGAAAACATTTACCACCCAGGAAACCATGACCAATGCTCTTTCGGCGCGCCGCTGGCTGATTGAACAGCTTGGCGATGAGCGTGCCGTAGCCAGTCACTTTGTTGCCATATCTACCAATCAGGAAAAAGTCAGCGAGTTCGGCATCGACCCGGAAAATATGTTTGTCTTCTGGGATTGGGTTGGTGGTCGCTATTCTCTCTGGTCTGCCATCGGACTCTCTATCGCCCTTTACGTCGGCATGGACCAATTCGAACAACTCCTGGCCGGTGCTCATCTGGCAGATGAACACTTCAGGACGCAGTCTCTTGATCGGAACATTCCTGTTCTGATGGCTTTGATTGGCATCTGGAACAACAATTTTCTTGGTGCTGACAGCCTCGCAATTCTCCCGTACGATCAATCACTCCACCGCTTCCCTGCTTACCTGCAACAAGCAGACATGGAAAGCAACGGCAAAAGAGCGACCCTCAGCGGTGAATCCGTCGATTATTCCACCGGACCTGTCATCTGGGGAGAGCCGGGAACAAATGGCCAGCATGCCTTCTATCAGTTGATTCATCAGGGAACGAAGCTAGTGCCGACCGACTTCATTGCCGCAGTAGAAAGCCACAATCCTCTGGGTGAGCATCAGCAGATCCTTTTGTCTAACTTCATCGCCCAACCCGAAGCTCTGATGCGTGGCAAAACCACAGCAGAAGCACGTCAGGAAATGGAAGCCGAGGGGTTGAATGAAGATGAAATCAGCCTGCTGCTGCCTCACAAGGTCTTTCCCGGCAACCGGCCGAGCACCTCTATTCTGATGCGCAAACTGTCACCACGCGCTCTTGGCATCCTGATTGCTGTTTATGAACACAAGATATTTACCCAAGGGGCCATCTGGAACCTTAATCCTTTTGATCAGTGGGGCGTGGAACTTGGAAAACAATTGGCCAAATCGATTTTTGCAGACCTGAAGACAGCAGAACCGACAACCAGTCATGACAGCTCGACAAATGCATTGATTAATGCGTGCAAGCTGATATGACGGTATTTAATGTTCATAAAATATTTTTATTCAAAATATTTTATTTCACCAGAGAAGGAAAATTATCATTTTTGACTATCTATTTGACTCCAGCAAATTAGAAAAGGGGAAATAGATTCTGCGACGACGCTTCGCTCCGCGCAGAATGACGGCAGGGCGCTACTCCGAATGACGGTGCCTGTATCATCCTGCACGAAGTCGCAGGATCCAGATTATCTTCACTTACGACGCCTTGCTGTCTTCTTATACTTCCTGCGCAACTCCTTTCCATGGAGTTCCGGCGCTGACACCGGACTGAAATCGATGCGCCGCCGCACCGTGTCAACCCGCTCCAATTTGACCTCCAACGGCATTCCGACGCGAAACTGCCGACGGCTGCGCTCGCCGGTCAATGCCTGAGCAGTTGAATCAAAATGGTAGAAATCGCCGGTTAATGTACGCACATGCACCAGTCCTTCAACAAGGATGTCATCCAGTTCAACAAAAAAACCGAAATCCGCCACCGAAGAAATAACACCGGTAAAACTTTCGCCAACCCGGTCTTCCATCAACTGGCAACGTCGCAGATCGGCCAGATCGCGTTCAGCTTCCATGGCGCGTCGTTCTCGGGTAGAACATTCGGCACCCAGTGTTTCGAGCTGCGCAACCCCCGGCGCACTGTTCTTTGCTGCACCAGCTAATGCCTGCTTGAGAACCCGATGCACCAGCAGATCGGGATAACGCCTGATGGGTGAGGTAAAGTGACAGTATTCTTGAGCTGCCAATCCGAAATGCCCCTCATTGTGAGGGCTGTAGATCGCCTGCTGTAAGCTGCGCAGCAACTGCTCGCCAATCAACCGACCTTCCGGCTTAGCGGCAACCTCAGTGAGCAATTCCTGCAGCGATTGATGAAGATTAGCGCCCAACACCAGCCCATGACCGCAACTTGCAGCAAGTTGCTGGAGCTCCTCCAGCTTGGCCTCGTCCGGCTCACCGTGGACACGATAGAGAAATGGCCACTCATGCGCCGCGAGATGGTGAGCAACAGCTTCGTTGGCCGCCAGCATCAATTCCTCAATCAGACGGTGAGCGATCGTGCGTTCAACCTTGACCAGTTCCAGCGGCCGGCCACTGTCATCAACGCGAATCTCAACTTCAGGCAGATCCAGATTAAGGCTGCCCCGGCCATAGCGCATCTGCGTAAGTTTCTGCGCCAGATCTGCCATCTGCTGCAACGGCTTCTGTATGCCGGCGGGTACCGCTTCCGTGTCTCCGTCTTCAAGGTAAGCAGCCACCTGGACGTAAGTCAGACGGGCATGACTGTTCATCACCGCTGGATAAAAGGCTGCGTCAAGGGTTTTACCTTCTCCATCGATTTTCAGCTCTGCGACCATCACCAGTCGATCAACCCCCGGATTGAGGGAACAAATTCCGTTACTTAGTGCCTCTGGCAACATGGGCACGACAAATCCGGGGAAGTAAACACTGGTACCGCGTTCGCGGGCATCCTGATCGATAGCTTCACGGAACGGCACATAATGGGCAACATCAGCGATACATACCCACAGGCGATAGTTGCCATGTTGTTCTTTTTGCACAAGCACCGCATCGTCAAAATCACGAGCGGTCTCACCGTCAATGGTCACCAGAGGTAACTGACGCAGATCGGATCGACCGACCAGATCTTCTGCCTCGACCCGATCTGGTATATCGGCAACGGCAGCCAGGGTTTCGGCTGAAAAAACATCGGGTATTTTCTTGCTGCGCAGAACGCTGATAATGTCCGTATGCGGATCACCAAAACGCCCCAGTCGTTCGACTATTTTCCCCTGCGCGGCGCTACCCCGCTCTGCGTATTCTTCGATCAGCACCTCAACCAGATCGCCATCCTCACAACCATCCGCGGCAACAACCTGGACAGGCAAGCCGGCATGACGATCCTGAGGAATAACCAGCCCGCCTAGACCACTTGATCGCAAAACCCCGACGATGTGCGAGCGTGCTCGGTCCAGTATCGCGACAATGACACCATACGGCCGTCGGTCATGTGACGATCGACGCACTTCAACCTGCACCTTATCGCCATCCATAGCGGAACCAACAGACTGCGCCGGAATAAAAACATCCTCGCGGCCGGATATGCTGACGAAACCATAAGCCTGATCGGTACGCCTGAAAATTCCTTCAACAGCCTGTCTGTCAACACGTAGCCGGTAACTCCCCCGACGCTGTTCCAGTGTTCCGGCAGAGGTCAACTGGTTGAGGGTGCGGGTGAGTTTTTTACGCTCGGCACCGCGCAAATCAAGAAGCTCCGCCAAAGTGCGGCGGTCGAGTTTTTTGCCATCGATTAATAGAGCCAGAATACGTTCGGTAAGATCTTTCAATTGGAGACTCCCTGATAACAATAATGCTGTCGGCAACAATCTGAACCCTGCAACCGAGTTGAGGATGAAGCAATCACAAGGTACCAGAACTGAACCCATCTGTCATTCTGCGCGATGCGACGTGCAATGGCAGAATCTGTTTCCCGTATATCGTGGATACCTCTTATAGTGCTTCGTCGATATTTATCAGTTTATTACAGTACTTTTTATTGGCAACCTAAACATCACTACGAGAAGTGATTGACTTTTTAAATATTACCGCTTATGTTTTGTTTGATCATTTTAGGAATTTATCTTACAAAGGAGTTAGTCATGAATGAGCCCCAGGCAGCCGGGTGTACCCGGCCAACCGCAGGTGGCGCCGTTCCTGCTGAGGCAGTTGTCAGCAGCGAACAGGTGTCATTACAAACCGCTAAAAAGGAGCAAAGAATGATTCATGTAGGAGAAAAGGCGCCGGATTTTGTTGCCCCGGCCTACCATCAGGGAAAATTTGTTGATCAGATCAAACTTTCAGATTATGCCGGCAAGTGGGTATTGCTGTGTTTCTACCCCGGTGACTTTACCTTTGTCTGAGCGACCGAGATCTCGGCAGTTGCCGGGAAATACGCAGAATTTCAAAAACTGGGCGCAGAAATCCTCTCTGTCAGCATTGACAGTATGTTTACCCACAAAATCTGGTGCGATCAGGAATTAGGCAAAATGGTCGAAGGGGGTATTCCCTTCCCGATGCTCTCTGACGCCGGTGGCGATCTTGGCAAACTCTACGGGGTGTACAACGAAAACGCCAAGGTCGAAAATCGTGGTCGTTTTATCATTGATCCCGATGGCATCATTCAGGGCTATGAAGTTCTGACCCCACCAGTTGGCCGCAACGTCAATGAAACCCTGCGCCAACTTCAGGCTTTCCAGCATGTGCGCAACAGCGGCGGCACTGAAGCGACTCCATCCGGCTGGCGTCCAGGCAAACCCACCCTCAAACCTGGCATCGATCTGGTCGGTAATGTTTGGAAAGAGTGGAAAGTTTCCATGGCCGACGATTAGTCATCACGCTTTACTTTGACACACCTGCAGCCCTGCCCTACATTCAAGGGCGGGGCTGTTTCGTTTTCTCGGGAGATTCAATGGTTACCCTACTGGCAGTGATAATTCTTACGATTCATCTGCTGATTGCAGTAGAATTGCTGTATCGTGCCCATCACCTGATCAATCTGCACCAGGTCCTGCCCCTTACGCTGCAGCAGTTCCCTGCCCTGTCGGTCATCGTTGCGGCCCGCAATGAAGAAAAACAGATAGAAGCAGCTCTGGTCTCCCTCCTCCAACTTGACTATCCTGACATTGAAGTTATTGTCGTCAGTGACCGTTCCACCGATCGTACTGGCGACATCCTTGCCCGCATGACGGAAAATCAGCCGCGGCTGCAGGTACTTAACATCGATATCCTGCCACAAGGGTGGCTCGGGAAGAATCATGCTCTCTGGCAAGGCAGCCAAATTGCCACAGGAAAACTGCTGCTTTTCACCGATGCTGACATCGTCATGGACCCGCAGACTCTGCAAAAGGCCGTCAGTCTGCTGGAGCGACAGCGAATCGATCATCTTGCTGTCAGTCCTGATCTGAAAATGCCCGGTATAATGCTGAACCTGATAGCTTCCTGCTTTGGTTTCTTTTTTGGTCTCTATACTCGTCCGTGGCGGGTTGCCGATCCGCGCAACCGCCGGCACATCGGTGTCGGCGCCTTTAATCTGGTCCGTACTTCCGTGTATCGTCAGGTTGATGGACACCGCCGCATCGGACTGCGCCCCGATGATGATCTGAAACTTGGCAAAATCATCAAAGATGAGGGGTTTCGCCAGCAATTTGCCTACGGTCACGAGCTGATTAGGGTGCAGTGGTATGGCAGTGTCAGGGAGATGGTGGTGGGGCTGGAGAAGAACCTCTTTGCCGGCAACGATTACCGCATTACAACAACCCTCGGTGGCATTGTCACTGGGTTAATCCTGTTTGCTTACCCTTATTTCGCCCTGCTGCTCACTACAGGATCTGCCTGGCTGTTGTCTCTGGCAAGTGTGATAATTCTCAGTCTGTTATTACTGATCAGTGCAAACCGCTTTGGCACTACTTACTGGCAATTGATCGGCTTCCCCTTTGCTGTCATTCTGCTCTGTATCATCTCGTTACGGACGATGACCCTCAATCTGCTGCAGGGGGGAATTTATTGGCGCGGCACCTTTTATCCCCTGACTGAATTGCGCAAAAACCGCGTCTGATCGAAAGCTGTTGCACCTGAAAGGTTCTCCCCTCTCCCTGAGGAACAGGGGCTAGGGCGGGGGTGAGTTTTTGACAATTTCAAGCCCACTCATCCAGCTTAGACGGCACATTATCCCCGAGGAGAAGGGATGCCCAACGCAAGCCTGGTGCTAATCTCAACGAAAAGATATTTATGAACGCTGAATGGTTGCTTATTATCGTTGCTTTTTTCACCTCAACCCTGACGGCGATTGTCGGTCTGGGTGGCGGCATTTTGCTGTTGGCTCTGATGGCAATTATCCTTCCGCCGATAGCCATTATCCCGGTTCATGGTGCGGTCCAGCTATGCAGCAATGTCACCCGCGCATGGTTCGGTCGCACAGATCTGCAGATTGGCCTGCTGATGCCTTTTGCCACAGGAGTCATACTGGGTGGCATATTCGGAATACCAGCATTGCAGTCATTCCCGGCAACAGCACTTCCCTTACCCCTGGGAATTTTTATCCTGCTGCTGACCTGGCTGCCGCAAGGGCCTGCAACCTTCAGGTTGCCCGGCAAATTTTTTACCCTGGGGCTGGTCAACGGGTTTGTTACTCTTTTTGTCGGCGCTACCGGCCCCCTGAATATGCCGGTTCTGCTGCGTCATGGACTCACCGGCAATCAAGCGGTGGCCACCATGGCCGCACTGATGACAACGGTTCATCTGGTCAAAATCGTGATCTTCGGTCTGGTAGGTTTTGCTTTTGCCACCTACCTGCCCTTGATTGCCGGCATGGTTATTTCTGTTACTGCCGGTTCCTGGTTCGGGACCCGCATTCGCCATCGCACCCCTGGAGGTCTTCTGCGTTGGGTGATTAAAATTTTGTTGACGGTGCTGGCGCTGCGAATGATCTGGATGGCACTGTGATTTGATCTTGTTTAACGGCTCTTTGGTCCACGGAAAACACGGAAAGGCACGGAAAAATAAAACCACCACTCCCAAAACCTATTATGTTATATATCTTTTTCGTTTTTGTTCGTGTATTCCGTGTTTTCCGTGGATAATTGGTTTTCGAGGTTGAAGCTTGTGTTCATTCAGGGGTGAGTGATGAGCGGCGCAACGGCCGATCCCCGGCAATCATAACTTTCCTGCTCAGCCACACCAATCCCGGCACCAACAGCCCCCAGATGATAGCCAATATCGTAATTGACCAGGGCAGAGACAGGGTGAACTCCGCCACACCAAGTCGGCCTCCGGCGAGATAGGCAATCGGTCCGCCAAACACGCCCAGCAGTCCGGCCAGAACCAACCTTTCTTTCAACCAATGAAGACTGTGATTAAACAATGTCGCCAGGGCAATCCAGATACATCCCAGCCATAAAGGGATGGGAAAACGATCTTCGACAAAGATGAAAAAACCCGACTGGCGCAAGCTGCCATCAACCACAACGCCGATCAGCAGAACCAACCCAACCAGCATCAGGTCCGTTTTCGGTAGCGGCGTCAGCAGGAAATGCACGAGAATCAGGGCCAGGGCCAACCACACCATTCCTTCTCCACCGAGCACGGCAACGAACCAGACCAACTGGTACAGAGCGATATTCAGAAAGGGATTCATGGACGAACCGTGTCTGTCAGGCAGGCTGGACGGGTGGCTGTCAACTGAACCACACTGATGGTTCTCTCGCGGAACCCACCCTCACAATAACTGAAATAATACCGCCACAAGCGCTTAAAGCGTTCATCGTAACCATATTGTTCAATATTTTTGAAGTTTGACATAAATCGATCATTCCAGTCTTTTAAGGTTCTTGCATAGTCCAGACCGAAATCTTCAAGACCACGCACCACCATGTCAGTTTTGTCGCTCACCAGCTTCATTAAATGCTGATTGGACAAGAGACATCCGCCGGGAAAAATGTATTCCTGGATAAAATCGACGCTCCTTAAATACCGCTGATAGAGCTGGTCCTGAATGGTAATCGCCTGCAGCAGCAACATGCCATCGGGCTTGAGCAGGTGCATACATTGTTCAAAAAATTGCGGCAGATAACGATGTCCCACTGCCTCGATCATTTCAATGCTCACGAGCTTGTCATACGTTCCTTCCAGGTCGCGATAGTCCTGCTTCAACAGGGTAATGCGATCTTCCAGGCCGGCCGTGGCAATTCTGCGGGCGGCTTCTTCATACTGGGCATCGGAAATGGTCGTGGTCGTAACGTGGCAACCGTATTGAGTTGCGGCATGGATGGCAAAGCCCCCCCAGCCGCTGCCGATCTCAATCACCCGATCTTCAGGACGCAGATCAAGGCGGCGACAGATGTGGTCAAGCTTGCAAACGGCAGCCTCCTCAAGGCTGCTTTCGGCGTCGGGGTAAATGGCCGCTGAGTACATCATGGTTGGGTCAAGAAAACTCTCGTACATGCGATTGCCGAGGTCATAGTGAGCAAGGATGTTCTTTTTGGAGCCGGAGCGGTCATTTGGTCGCAACAAGAACTTGACCCGCTGCCAGGGGCGTGCCAGCCAGGACCAGCGCTGTTCGAGCCGGTCGAGGAGTTTGCTGTTGCGGGCAACAATGCGTACCAGTGTGGTCAAACAGTCAGCATCCCAGTCACCGGCGACATAGGATTCCCCGGCACCAATAGAGCCGCCGAACACCGCTTTTGGGTAAAAGGCCGGACTATTGACCCGGATCTGGGCGTGGAAATCGGCGTCGTGGCCGAAAGTCACCTGCTGGTCGCCTTCGATCAGGGTGATCTGCCCATAGTGAAGATGCCCCAGCAAGCGATGCAGCAAGGAGCGTGACCAGGTTTGTGCCCTGGTGGCCCTTGTTGTGCTATCAATCATCACGCGGGAATTTGTCGTTGTAGAAATCATGACAACTCCTTTCGGTATGGAACGTAAGGAATTTTTTTCAGATACAGTCTCAGCGCCTGCCAGTAGATTCCCACCAGGATTGACAGGGTCATCACCGGCTTGCGCAGTAAGCGGCGCCGCACTGACGCCAGGGTCAGGGGCTGGCGCTCCAGGTTGATCAACGCTCGAAACAAATGACCGCGTTCATCATCAACATCGATGACAATCCTTGCCTGGTCTTGCGGTGGATCAATCTGCCAGCGGTAATGCTGATCGATTGGATTGAATGGAGACACATAAAAACGTTTGGGGTTTTCGCGCTGATTCCGCCCCGGCTCCAGCAGATGGGCATAATGATGACGCTGATTCCAAGGAGTATTGGACACTTCAGCGAGCATGTGCGTGCAGTTGCCGACA
>SLDV01000040.1 GCA_007125165.1 Geobacteraceae bacterium
CGCGAACGGATAGATCTGATCCTCGATGCTGGAACCTTTGTTGAAATGGACGCTAAAATGCGTTCTGTCGATTTTCTGGATTTTAAGGATTCGAAAAAATACAAGGACAGGATTAAGGCGGCGGTCAAAAAATCCGGTGATGGTGACGCGATCATTTGCGGGGAGGGCCGGCTTGATGATTTATCGGTTGTTGTCGCGGTATTTGATTTTTCTTTCATGGGTGGCAGCATGGGCTCCGTGGTTGGTGAAAAAATCACCCGGGCGATTGAGAAGGGGTTGGAGGCTCAAGTCCCGGTGCTGATATTTTCCTCCTCGGGCGGCGCGCGGATGCAGGAAAGTATCCTGTCGCTGATGCAGATGGCAAAAACCAGCGCTGCGCTGGCGCGCCTCAAGGCCGCCGGTATCCCTTTCATCTCGGTACTGACAGATCCGACGACCGGCGGGGTGACGGCCAGTTTTGCCATGCTGGGCGATTTGAATATTGCTGAACCGCGGGCCCTGATCGGCTTTGCCGGGCCGCGGGTTATTGAGCAGACGATTCGCCAGACCTTGCCGGAAGGGTTTCAGCGTTCGGAATACCTGCTCGAGCATGGCATGATTGATATGATTGTGCCACGCCAGGAAATGAAGAAGACCCTGTCACAGATTCTGCGTATTTTTACCAAAAGCTGATCGTCGCGATGCTGCCGAACCATCGCGACAGTCTTAACTATCTTTATTCGCTTCGGTTTTTTGGAATCAAGCTGGGACTCGAGACGATTCGGGAACTGCTGGATCGGGTTGGCAACCCACACCAGGATCTGCGCATTCTGCATATTGCCGGGACCAACGGCAAGGGGTCGACCGCCGCCGCTTTGGCGGCCATCTTTCATGCTGCCGGCATTCCTGCCGGACTTTACACCTCGCCCCACCTGCATCAATTCACCGAGCGTATCCGGATCGATACCTGCCAACTTAATCTGGATGAAGCCATTGACCTGATAGAAGAATTGCGTCCGCACGCCGAGCAGTTGCGGGCGACATTCTTTGAGGTCACAACAGCCATGGCGCTACTCAGTTTTAAACGTCATGGCACCTCCTGGGCGATTCTGGAGTGCGGCATGGGTGGCCGACTGGATGCGACCAATGTTGTGACACCGGAACTGTGCCTGATAACTCCCATTGCCCTTGACCATACCCGTCATCTAGGGGAGACTCTGGCGCAGGTTGCAGCAGAGAAAGCCGGAATTATCAAGCCCGGAGTTCCAGTCGTCAGTGCCCGCCAACTGCCGGTTGCGGCAGCGGTATTGCTGCAGCGGGCAGAGCAGCTTAACAGCCGCTTGTTGCTGGCAGACCGGGACTACTGCTGGCAGACGCAAGGAGATAGTTTTGATGTTACTGCCGGAAGGCTGGCGCTGTCGACCGTAAGTCCTGCTCTGATGGGAACACACCAGCATCAGAATCTGGCCCTGGCCGTGGCAGCCACTTCCTGTCTGGCTGACATGGGGGTCAGCCTGGCGCCTTCTGCTGTGCGTTCCGGACTGGAAAAAGTTTGCTGGCCGGGAAGGCTGGAGTGGCTACCGCACCATATTCTTCTGGATGGTGCTCATAATCTGGCCGGCGCCACAATTCTTGCCGCCTATCTGAACGATCAAAATTTATACGGTATCCATTTGATTTTCGGTTGCAAGGCTGATAAGCAGGTGCTGCCGATGCTTGATCTGTTGTTGCCCTATTGTCGTACTCTCTATGCGGTCAGGCCTCCGGTAGAGGATGCGGCGGATCCTTCATTGCTGCGTGCTCGAGCCGCAGATCAGGGGGTTGAGGCGCAGGATTATGACGAGCCGATAGCCGCCTTGCAGGCGGCTCGCCAATCACGCTCCGGAGAAGAACCTGTTCTGGTTGCCGGTTCACTGTTCCTGGTCGCCGCTATTCGCGAGCAATTGGTTGTGCAAACGGATATAACACCGATCATTCTTTAATTACTGTCACCTTTCGGATGTCATTTATGCTGATCCGCCAGCTTGTTCTGTTGTTGCTGATATGTTTTGTCGGGGGTTTCACGGCCGAAGCGCGCAGTCGTGTGATGGTCATGGGCGAACCGATTCATCTCGAGGCGGACGAGTTGAGCTACGACCATGAAGCTGAGCTCTATCGCGCCAGTGGTAATGTCAGACTGACCCAGGGTGATCTCGAAGTGGCGAGTGAGCGGATGATCTGGAACCGCATGACCGGTGATGTCGAAGCCAGTGGTAATGTCCGTTTTCTTTCTCCCACGGAAACCCTCATCGGAACAGCGGCTTGCTACAATCTTGAAGTCGGTACCGGGCGTGTAGAGCAAGGATATTTTTATCTGCTTGAGGATAATCTCCATGTTCGTGGTAAAAGCATTGAACAGTTGGGTGAGGATGACTACCGGATCACTTCCGGAACCCTGACCACTTGCGATGGCGAGGTGCCGGACTGGAAGTTCGGCGCCAGCCGCATTGACGTTACTCTGGGAGGGTATGCGCGTGCCCGCAATACCGTTTTTTACCTTAAGGATATACCTGCTCTTTATTTTCCTTACATGATTTATCCGGCTAAAACCGAGCGTGAGTCTGGTCTGCTGATTCCCTCTGTCGGCTATTCAAAAAAACGTGGATTCGGTTACGGCGCGGCCTATTACCAGGTTCTTGGGGTCAACCAGGATGCTACCCTTTATCTTGACTATCTGTCGAAAATGGGAATCGGCAAGGGGCTGGAGTATCGTTATATTTTCGGTCGCGATAATGCCGGCGAGGCGCGGGTCTATCATATTGATGTGCGTGAGGTTGATGACGAGCGGATCGATGAAGAGCGATATGCCCTTGAGTGGCAGCATACCGGCATGCTGCCCGGTCAGGTGCGCATGGTGGCCGACGCTCTCTATGTCAACAATAACGAATACTTCAAAGACTTTGGCGACGTTGCCGGGGACTACAACCGGGATCAGGCGCGATCAGTTTTTTCGTTGAGCCGCAACTGGGGCCGAGCAAACCTGGTGGCACTGATGCAGTACACCAAAAATCTCGAGACCGACCAACGTAACACCCTGCAACTGTTGCCGCGGATCAACTTTAATATCGCCCGCAGCCCGGTCGGCAATACACCACTAACCTATGATCTGGGCAGCGAATACACTAATTTCCGGAGGCGCGAGGGGGCGACCGGACAGCGGTTGATGTTGCGTCCGGCCCTGACTCTGAATGCGCGGATTTCACATTGGCTCAGTGTCACGCCGACGGTGGCCTACCGACAGCGTTATTATTGGGACCTGAATCAGGATTCAGCAACCGCACAGCATGGCATGATCGAGGTGCTCACGCGGGCGGCGACGCCCCCTTTTCAACGTACCTATGGTTTGCCCTTCGGGCGCTCCGGCCGGATGCTTCATGCCATCAATCCCGAAATTGTTTATGAGTATATTCCCGATAAGGATCAGGATCATATTCCTCGCTTTGATTCTTTTGACCGGATCGCGCCCCTCAATCGGCTCGAGTATGCTCTCGTGCAGCGTTTGCGGGCGCGCCTGGATGATGAGAGCGGTCGGCAACAGTATCGGGATTGGCTGTACCTGCGGCTCTCTGTATTACAACACCTGAACTCAGATCGGCTTGAAAAAGGTTTTGGTGATGCCCGGGCCCAGTTAACGCTGTTGCCGGTGCCCCGCACGCGGCTGTCGACAGACCTGATTGTCGATTCCCGTTCCGGTGAATTGAAGGAATGGATGGTTGAGGGGCGGATTGCGGATCAGTCCGAGAACTATCTGCAGGTCAGTTACAATATTGATCGCCCGAAAGGCCTTGATTATGGTGAGGTTGATCTGGGGCTTGGTTTTTTGCGGCCGATTTACCTGACCTATCAACAACGCTACGACTTTTTTAACCACGATCGGCTGGAACAGCGGGTCGGGATAGAATACCGCCGCCAATGCTGGAGTTTGTTGTTGACGCTACGTGAGCGGGTCGATGGTGAACGCTCCTTTATGCTCACTTTCACCATGCTGGGTATCGGTTCAGTCGGTGGATTCAGTGGCGGTATGGGCGGCAACTGAGAGTGTATTGCCGACATCAGTCGAAGCTTGACCCGGGTATGATCGCGTGAGAATCTGGGTATGTTTTGTCAGGCTGGGGGTTGAACGGGGAAAAATTGGGATCGGAACGTAAACCGGTGTTGTCCGGTAAAAATAATCTGCTGACCATTTGTCTGTTGGTCGTCATATTGCTCATGGCAGCTTACGCGGTTTTCGGCAACCGCGGTGTGATGAGGATTGTCCAGGCTCAGCGACAGCAACAGGAACTGCAGTTGCGGTTAGAGGAAATGCAGCAGACGCAACAAAAATTACGACAGGAAATTGAACGACTCAATAGTGACAGAGATTACTGGGAGCACCTTGCTCGTACCAGACTGGGGATGGTGCGGGAAGGAGAACTGATTTATTACGTTCCCCAGGGCAGCTCCGGAGAAAAAACCACAGAAAGAGGAACCAGGTGATTAAGGAAGATATACGCTCAGCCATCAGGGAGGCGCTCGAGAATTGCTATCAGCAGGGGACACTGAGCTCCGGGGAATTTCCTGCGGAAATACAGCTTGAAGTTCCCAAAAGTCAGGATCATGGTGATTATGCGACCAACCTGGCAATGATGCTTGCCCGTTTTGAGGGTAAGTCTCCACGTCAGATTGCCGATACTCTTGTTGCCAGTCTGCGCATATCCAATCTGTTCGCGGCGGTTGAAGTTGCCGGGCCGGGCTTCATTAATTTTCGCCTTGCTGTCGGATACTGGGCCACCACTCTGCAGCGGATATATGATGGGCAGGAGCGGTTCGGGCGGTCACCCGCCGGTCGCGGTGTCAGAGTGCAGGTTGAATTTGTCAGTGCCAATCCGACCGGTCCCCTCCATATTGGTCATGGTCGGGGCGCCGTGGTTGGTGATGCGCTGGCATCCATCCTCGATGCGGCCGGCTTTGATGTACAGCGCGAATATTACATCAACGACGCCGGCAACCAGGTTCAGACCCTTGGCCGATCAATTTTTCTGCGCCTGAGAGAGCTGCAGGGTGAAACAATTGACTTTCCCGAAGATGGTTATCAGGCTCCCTATATTATCGAATTGGCAACCCGGTTGCTGCAGGAACAAGGCGAATTGGAAGGGATTGCCGAGGAGGAAGCGATAAGCCGTTGTGCGCGTTTCGGGGTGCAACAGATTCTGGGGTGGATTGGTGCTGATCTGGAGGCTTTTGGAATCCGTTTTGACAACTGGTACAGTGAACAGAGTCTTTATGATCGCAATATGGTTGAGCAGGAACTGGCACGACTTGCGGATAAGGAGCTGACTTATCAGGAGGATGGTGCCTTGTGGTTGCGTACCACGGATTTTGGTGACGACAAAAACCGGGTGCTGATCAAGTCGGATGGTAGTTACACCTATTTTGCTTCTGACGTTGCTTATCATCTGGAAAAGTTTGACCGTGGCTTTGACCGGGTCATTGATGTCTGGGGCGCTGATCATCACGGTTATATTCCGCGCATGAAGGCGATGCTCAAAGGCTTTGGCCTGCCTGCCGAAGCCCTTGAGGTTTTGCTGATTCAGATGGTCAATCTGTTGCGCGATGGTCAGCCCTTCGTGATGGGAAAGCGTTCCGGAAACTTTATCACCCTGCGTGAGGTGATTGATGAGGTCGGTCGGGACGCCTGTCGATTTTTCTTTTTGATGCGCCGCTGCGACAGTCAGCTCGATTTTGATCTGGAGCTGGCCAAGCAGAACAGCAGCGATAATCCGGTCTATTACGTGCAGTATGCCCACGCTCGGATCTGCAGCATTAATCGTAATGCCGCTGAACTCGGGATCGAGCAGCCTTCTATTCATCAGTTTGATTTTAATCTCTTGACCCTGGACGAAGAAATTGCTCTGATCAGACAATTGTCGCGTTTTCCTGAGGCTGTTGAAGGGGCCGCCCTTCATTACGAGCCACATCGGGTGGTTTTTTATCTTCAGGATCTGGCGGCGCTTTTGCACAGCTATTATAATCGGCACCGGGTGCTCATCGATGAGGTGCCGGTTACATATGCCCGGCTCTATCTGGTGAATGCTGTGCGGATCGTTCTGGCCAACGCGCTGAGCTTGCTTGGAGTGTCAGCGCCGGAAAAAATGTGAAGAAACAATCCCGTGTAAAGGGGGCAGAGGATGCAGACAACAACAAAAACCCGTACCCAAAGACGACTTGAAAAGCGCCAGACGATCATCCTTCTGGCTTTGCTGCTGCTGGTGTCGCTGGTGAGCTTCGTGCTCGGCGTTACTACCGGTCGGCGCGGAGCTGAACGTGGCTTTGTGCATCAGCTTGAGGCACAACAAGAAACGGTCAGGATAGTCCAGGCCCCGGTGGCTACGCCGGAGTCAACAGCGCCAGTTGTTTCATCCGCCGAATCGGTGACAGCTCCGGAGCGCACTGATCGCCTGGTCGACGCTGTGGTTGAAAGCGCACGGTTGAGCTTTTATGATGATCTGGCTCGTGAGTCGGCCCCTCTGGGCAGTGGCATCAATCAGCCTCCCCCGCCGCCCGACGTCGAGCAGCCGGTGGCACAGCCTCCACTGGATCTGGCCGATCGTCCTATCGTTGTCAGGAGCGCAGAGACTCGAGTTGCTGCTCCGGTAACCACAGCGCAAGGGCAGCAACAGTCACCAGTTGCAACTACGCCAGCTTCTGCAGAGACACTACCACCTGTTGCTGCTCAGGGAACTCACGTGGTGCAGGTTGGCTCTTTCGGCTCGGCGACAGATGCGGCATCGTTGCGTCAGACGATGGTTGAGAAGGGTTATCCGGCTTTTCTGGCCGAAGCCGATCTGGGCGAGCGAGGGATCTGGTATCGGGTTCGGGTTGGTCCCTATGCCGATTCTAATGCTGCCGGGATTGCCCGAGAAATTATTCATGACAGGGAGCAGATTGAGGGTCTGGTCACCCGACATACGCCCTGATCCGAAACAGTTTTATAAGGGTTTTTTTCTTGACATTTGTCGGTCCGGAGATTATTTTCCAGTGCTCGTGTCGCGGGATGGAGCAGTCTGGTAGCTCGTCGGGCTCATAACCCGAAGGTCGGGGGTTCAAATCCCTCTCCCGCAACCAAAGTGATGAATCTCCCACCAAGGGATACAGATAGATTTATTTGGCGGTGTAGCTCAGTTGGTTAGAGCATGCGGCTCATATCCGCAGTGTCCGGAGTTCGAATCTCTGCACCGCCACCACCATGAAAAAGCCCTTCCCGTCGGAAGGGCTTTTTTTATCCGTGTAGTCCGGTGTTGCTCATGACCAGTTGTCTTCTTGAAAAAACAGTGCAGCAGTCCCTTCCCGAAGATGTTAGTTCCGTGGTTGTTGCGGTATCCGGTGGAGTCGATTCGATCGTGCTGTTGCATCTGCTGCATAAAATCGGCGCATCACGTTCCAGTTTGCGCCCGTTGAATCTGCAGGCTGTTCACCTTAATCATCAGATTCGCCATGAAGCACAAGCTGACGCACATTTTGTTGAATCCTTGTGCCGCCGGCTGGAGATGCCCTGCCATATTGCGTCTTGTGATGTGCCGGCGCTGGCAAAAAAAGAAAAAATCAGTCTGGAGATGGCCGGCCGCAAGGCTCGCCGCTACTTGTTACAGCAGGTGGCGGACAAGCAGGGTGCTGGGATGATCGCCCTCGGGCACCATCGTGATGATCAGTTAGAGACATTTCTGCTGCGCCTGACGCGCGGTTGCGGCTTGAGCGGTCTGGCCGGGATGACGGTACGTGACGGGATATGGTGGCGGCCGTTGCTTAACTGCAGTCGTCGGCAGCTTGTTGATTATGCGCAACGCCACAAACTTGTGTGGTGTGAAGATGCGAGTAATCAGGATCCAGCCTTTCTTCGCAACGCTATACGAATGAAGGTTGTTCCATTGCTGGAGGAGATTAATCCGCGGCTGAGTGATCGGGTTCTGGATCTGAGCCGCCAAATTGCCAGTGAAGAAAACTACTGGCAACTGCAGTTGGAAGAGAAATTTCCGCTCATGATTGTTTCTCAACAGGATGGCCTGCGTTTGTCGCGGACAAAGCTGCTTGCCTGTCATCCGGCCTTGCGAGTGCGCCTGTTAAGGGAAGGGGTGAGGCGAGTGCGCGGGCATCTTGAGGGGATCGATGCGATCCATCTGCATTCACTGAATTCCCTGCTCGGCAACGCGCGGAGCCAGGCGCAGCTTGATTTGCCGGACTGCTGGGTGGCCCGTCGTTATGATTGTCTCTGGTTGCGCAGCGATTCTCCTGGTCAGCCGGCGCAATTCTGCCTGCCGGTGCGGATACCGGGTGAGACGGCCCTGCCTGATGGCCGTAAGCTGGTGGTAACACTGGTGGAACGTCCGGATGCGGAAACAAGGGAGAGTGTTTTTTTTGATTTGGAAGCCAGCGGAACAGAAATGTACCTGCGTAATTGGCAGCCTGGTGATTACTTTGCGCCTCTGGGGATGTCTGGTCACAAACGTTTGAAACGACTTTTTTCCGATTTGCAGATAGAAAAGGAGGAGCGGTGCTGTGTCCCTTTGCTTTTCTCCGGGGAAAAACTGTTGTGGGTTGTTGGTATTCGACGTTCACGTCATGCGGTTGCTGGTCCGAACAGTGGGACGACGGCCCGCTTTGACGTGACCTGAAGGGGCGAAAAAGCGGACATTAAGCCTTGTGGGCGCAGTTTCTTTGTGGTAAGTTTTCCTGCTAGTTTCAGCTAATTTGTTAGCGTCTTCAGGGGCGCTTAAGTTGTTGTTAATTACCCGACAGGGGGTTGATAAGTGAGCCAATTTCAGAAAAATCTAGCTTTGTGGCTGGTCATTTCACTGTTGATGATCATGCTTTTTAATATGATGACGCAAAAACAGGAAACGCAGAGGCCGTTAACCTATACCGACTTCCTGCATGCAGTTGAAAACAACCGCGTCGTCAGCGTTGCTTTCAAAGGCAATCAATTGACCGGCACGCTGGAAGACGGTAGCCAGTTTCAGACGTTTATTCCGCGTGATGATCAGTTGCTGCCCGAATTAAAAGAGCGTGGTGTCCAGATTGAGGCCAAGCCGGTTGATGATCAGGGGTTCTGGTTCACTCTGCTGATTTCCTGGGGGCCGATACTATTGCTGATCGCCGTCTGGATTTTTTTCATGCGCCAGATGCAGTCGGGAGGCGGGAAGGCCATGAGCTTCGGCAAAAGCAAGGCCAAGCTGCTCACTGACACCGCTGGCCAGGTGACATTTAAGGATGTTGCCGGCGTTGATGAGGCCAAGCAGGAACTTGAAGAGATCGTTGAGTTTCTGCGGGACCCGAAAAAATTCACCAAGCTTGGCGGCAAGATCCCTAAAGGGGTGCTGCTGATTGGCTCGCCGGGTACCGGTAAGACCCTGTTGGCCCGTTCGGTGGCCGGTGAAGCCGGCGTGCCCTTCTTCACTATTTCCGGATCCGACTTTGTCGAAATGTTTGTCGGGGTTGGTGCCAGCCGGGTCCGCGATCTTTTTGTGCAGGGGAAAAAGAATGCGCCCTGTATCATTTTTATCGATGAAATTGACGCGGTGGGACGACATCGTGGTGCCGGACTGGGTGGCGGCCATGATGAACGCGAGCAGACCCTCAACCAATTGCTGGTTGAGATGGATGGATTCGAGTCGAACGAGGGGGTTATTCTGGTTGCGGCGACCAACCGTCCTGATGTGCTTGACCCGGCATTGCTGCGGCCGGGACGTTTTGATAGACAGGTGGTAGTGCCGCGCCCTGACGTTAAGGGCCGCCAGAAGATCCTGCATGTCCACTCGCGCAAGGTCCCCATGTCTGATGATGTTAATCTTGGCCTTGTAGCCAAGGGGACCCCTGGTTTTTCGGGAGCTGATCTGGCCAACCTGGTCAATGAGGCGGCGCTGCTCGCAGCCCGGTCGAACAAGGCTGAGGTTAACATGAGTGACTTTGAGGCAGCCAAAGACAAGGTTCTGATGGGAGCGGAGCGGCGTTCTATGGTCATCACCGAAGAGGAAAAAAAGGTTACTTCCTACCATGAAGCCGGCCATGCCCTGGTGTCATTGTTGACTGCGGGCTCCGATCCGGTCCATAAAGTGTCGATTATCCCCCGCGGTCGTGCAATGGGCGTGACCATGTACCTTCCGACCGAAGAGAAATATAACGAGACCTCCAGTGGTCTCAATATCCGTATCCGCTCCATGCTGGGCGGACGGATTGCTGAGGAGCTTACCTTCGATTCAGTGACCAGCGGTGCCAGCAACGATCTGGAGCGAGTGACCATGATCGCACGCAAGATGGTATGTGAGTGGGGCATGAGTGAAAAGATTGGTCCCGTTGTTTTTGGTGAAAAAGACGCGGAGGTCTTTCTCGGCCGCGATATGGGCACGGGCAAGAACTATAGCGAGTCGACAGCGCTTGATATCGATAACGAGATTCGTCGCATTATCCACGAAAACTATGAAATTGCCCGTAAGTTGCTGAAGGAGAATCAGCACCGACTGGTGGCGTTGGCTGAGTTGTTGCTCGAAAAAGAAACCCTGGATACCGAAGAGATTCATGCTACCGTGTTCCCCGAGGGTCTTCCTGACTATCTGGAAAAACAGGTAAAAGATCAGATTGCTGATACTTTCGTGTTTGAAAAGCAGGAAAATGATGATGCTTCTGCCGAACCGACAGGTCAGGAGAATTTTCAACCGAAAAATGAAGTAGGGTCAGAGTCGGAAGAACAGGTGCGCGACCATCAGTCTGACGAGGCGGAAGCAGAATCTCAGGAAGAGAGCCCGACAGACGCTGATGGGCGGACAAAGCCGGACAACACAGAAGAAGCTGGCGATGACGATAAATCACAAAAGCCTTGAATGATCTCGCCCGTTCTCCTGTCCTGGTTGGGCGAGACTGTGTTCTGAGCCTTGAGCGGCCAGGCATCATGGCTGTTCTCAATGTGACGCCGGACTCCTTCTCCGACGGAGGGGATTTTATCCAGGTCGCCGCGGCCGTCGAGCGCGGGCTGGAAATGGAAGCCGAGGGGGCCGCTGTTCTGGATATCGGAGGCGAAAGCACCCGGCCGGGGGCCACACCGGTTTCTATTGATGAAGAGCTTGAACGGGTCATGCCGGTTATTGAAGGACTACGACGGCACAGCAGTATTCCTTTATCTATTGATACCAGTAAATCGCAGGTTGCCCGGGCAGCACTGGCTTCTGGTGTGAACTTTGTCAATGATATCAGCGGGTTGACAAATGACCCCGAGATGGCCGGCGTGGTGGCTACAGCCGGGGCTGGTGTGTTTCTGATGCACACCCGGGGTCGTCCTGAAATCATGCAGCAGAATACCGACTATCATGATCTGCTTACTGAGGTCGTTGACTTTTTGCGGGCCGGTATTCTCAGGGCGAACATGGCCGGGATTTCCAAAGAACGAGTGGCTGTCGATCCGGGTATCGGGTTCGCTAAAAGTGTTCGGGGAAATCTGCAATTGATGAGGCATCTTGACCTGTTGCATCAGCTCGGATGTCCGGTTCTCCTCGGCACATCCCGCAAAAGTTTTATCGGTAAAATTCTCCATGAGGATGATCCGCGCCGACGTTTGCATGGAACCTTGGCAACTATTGCCCTGGGGGTTGCACAGGGGGTGCAATTGTTCCGTGTCCACGATGTGCGTGCGGCCCGCGAGGCAGCTCTGGTTGCATGGGCTATCAGGGAGCAGTGCCTTCCCCCGGGTTAGCAGGAAGCGCTCACTTCAATTGACAACAGATTGCCTGACTTTTATTTAAAGCGCGGGAGCTTAACATGCTTGATGTCTTTCTTAATATCCGCTTCCTCGATATTCTGGACATCTGCATTGTTGCGTTCATTATTTATAGAATTATCCTGCTGATCAAAGGCACCCGGGCCGTTCAGATGTTGCTGGGACTGGCGGTTATTCTTGCCGTCTACATGGCGTCACGGGTTGGCGATCTGCACACCCTCAACTGGTTTTTAAGTAATTTTTTGTCATCTATCATTCTGGTTATCGTCGTTATTTTCCAGAATGATATCCGTCGCGCCCTGATGCATGTCGGGCGCAATCCGTTTCTCGGCGGAGTGACATACCGTGAAGAATCCCACCTGATTGAGGAATTGGTCAAAGCCTGTGTTTCTCTGGCAAACCGTAAGATCGGTGCGCTTATCGTGGTCGAGCGTGAAACCGGAATCAAAGACATTCTGGAGTCGGGCACAAATCTGGATGCGCAGATTTCCTGTGACCTGATCCGCGCTATTTTTATGCCCCAATCCCCGCTTCACGATGGTGCACTGGTTGTTCAACAGGGGCGCTTGAGCATGGCGGGATGTTTTTTGCCTCTGACCCAGGGCAGTAACCTGTCGAGTGAGCTTGGGACCAGGCATCGTGCCGCTATCGGCTTAACCGAACTTGTCGATGCCATTGCAATTGTCGTTTCAGAAGAGACGGGCAAAATTTCCGTGGCGGTAAACGGGGGCATGACGCGTAACCTCGATACAGCCAGTCTGAAAAAGGTTCTTGGTCGCCTGCTCGAACCAAAAAAATCGAAACTGAATAAGAGGGGTTAGGGCAATGTTGAAGCTGATCACGGAAAATTGGGCATTGAAGCTGATTTCGCTGGTCTTTGCCCTGATGCTGTGGTTTTTCATTATGGGAGAACGGCGTCTTGAAGTAAGTTATCGGGTCCCTCTGGAATTACAGAATCTTCCCAGGGAGTTGATGGTTGCCAATGAAATCCCCAGTATGGTTGATGTTCGTATCAGCGGTCCACGCACCCTGTTGATGAAGGTCAGCCCGAATGATATCAGTATCACTGTCGATTTGACCGGCTTGCGGCCTGGTCTGACCTCCTTTCGCAGGCTTGAAGAACGCTTGAATCTGCCCAGCGGTCTGCGCGTGACGAGGCTTTCTCCGTCCTTTATTGATGTGCGACTGGAGCGAATTCAGCAGAAAACGGTACCGATTACTATTTCTTTGACCGGTGAGCCGATGACCGGCTTTCAGGTCGGCAGTGTTCGGGCGGTACCGGATCAGGTAGTCATTGAAGGTTCGGAGAATGAACTGAAAAATATCAGCAACGTCACTACGGACGAGATAGATCTGGACGGTGTTAACAGCAGCTTTTCAGTGATTGTACCTTTGCGCCATCGTGGTAGCCACAGTTGGATGAAAGATGAGCGGACGACAGAAATTCAGGTCGAGGTTGAAGCTGTTGATCTTTCTCCTCCGCAAGAGCAGGGTCAATCGGAATAGATATAACCGGAGATTAACTCTAGAAAGTGTTCATCTGGAAAATCTGGATGAACAATAATGCAGTTTCCGTCCGGAAACTAGATAAGGGGAGGCAGTGGTTTCCATGGAGAAGAGGCTTTTTGGTACCGATGGTGTTCGCGGTATTGCTAATATCGATCCAATGACGGCGGAAATGGCAATGCAATTGGGGCGTGCCGTCGCTTATGTTTTCAAGCAGGACAACGGACGTCGCCACCGGATCGTTATCGGTAAGGATACCAGGCTGTCGGGATATATGCTGGAAAATGCCATGGTTGCCGGAATCTGTTCCATGGGGGTGGATGTGCTGATTGTCGGCCCGTTACCGACACCGGGGATAGCCTTTATCACCTCATCAATGCGGGCGGATGCCGGTGTTGTTATCAGCGCTTCACACAACCTCTACCAGGATAACGGGATCAAGTTCTTTTCCGGTAACGGTTTCAAGTTGCCGGACACACAAGAAATAGAGATAGAAGACCTGATCATTAATCATCGCATAGATGCATTACGACCTATTGCCGAAGATGTCGGCAAAGCCTATCGGGTTGAGGATGCTATCGGCCGTTACATCGTTTTTCTGAAAAACTCATTCCCTCGCGATCTCGATCTGCAGGGGTTGCGAATTGTTCTTGATTGTGCTCATGGTGCCGGTTACCGAGTGGCGCCGGCGGTCCTGACTGAACTGGGAGCGGAAGTTGTTCCGATTGGTGTCAGCCCTAATGGCCTCAATATCAATGAGGGTTGCGGTTCCATGCACCCGGAAGTGATGGCAACCAAAGTCAGAGAGTACCGCGCTGATCTGGGGATCGCCCTGGATGGGGATGCCGATCGGGTTATTTTTGTCGATGAAAAGGGGCAGGAGGTTGATGGTGACCACATTCTTTCTCTGTGTGGAACTGAATTGATGAAAACCAACAGTCTCAGGAAAAAGACGGTAGTAGCGACGGTGATGTCCAATATGGGGTTGGATATTGCCATGAAACAAGCTGGTGGCAAGGTCGTGCGGACTGACGTTGGTGATCGCTACGTTGTTGAGGAGATGGTGCGTGGGGGCTATAATCTGGGTGGTGAACAGTCGGGTCATATGATTTTTCTTGATCATAATACCACCGGAGACGGAATTTTGTCGGCCCTTCAGGTTCTGGCGATTATGCAACGAAGCGGCAAACCTCTTTCTGAGTTGGCCGAAGTAATGACCTCTTTGCCCCAGGTGCTGGTCAACGTCAAGGTCAGGAAAAAAGCGGTACTGGGCAAGATCGCGCCAATAAAGGCTGCTATGGACGCAGTGGAGGCAGTGGTTGCCGGTAAAGGACGCTTGCTGGTGCGCTATTCGGGTACGGAGCCGTTGCTGAGGATCATGGTTGAAGGGGAAGATCAGGATCGGATTACAAAGCTTGCCGAGGAGTTGGCTGCTGTTGTCCGTGAACATCTGGGTGCATAGTACCAGCGTAAGTCAGATATTGCCTGCAGGAGTCAGCCCGTGCCAAAGTTGAGTGTGAATATAGATCATATCGCCACGATCCGTCAGGCTCGAGGTATTGACGAGCCAGATCCTGTGGCTGCGGCGGTTTTGGTAGAGCTTGCCGGTGCCCACGGAATTACCGTTCATTTGCGCGAAGATCGTCGTCATATACAGGATCGCGATGTGGAGATTTTGCGTAAAACCGTCAAGACTCGACTCAACCTGGAAATGGCGGCAACCGAAGAGATGATCGCCATTGCGCTGAAGACTCAGCCGGACATGGTAACCCTGGTACCTGAAGGGCGCCACGAGTTGACGACCGAAGGCGGGCTTGATGTTAACCTGCTCAAAACCGGATTGAAACAAAAGGTGTCCCTGCTTCAGCAGGCTGGAATCAGTGTCAGTCTGTTCATCGAGCCGGATCTTGAACAGGTGAAGGCAAGTCATCGTGTTGGCGCCGATATGGTCGAGATTCACACCGGGACCTATTGTGAAATGCGTGTGAACAGGGAGCGCCAGGAGCAGTTGAGCCGTATAGAGATCGCCGGTTCTGCCGCCCGTAAACTTGGTATGCGGGTGAGCGCCGGTCATGGTCTTAACTATCGCAATGTGTCTGCCGTAGCGGCCCTGAGCGGGTTTGAAGAATTCAATATCGGTCACAGTATCGTGGCACGGGCAGCGCTGGTCGGAATGGATCGAGCTGTTCGCGAAATGCTCGAGCTGATGAAAGGTTAACGCAGGTGGCAATCGTCGGCATGGGTGTCGATCTGGCACGCATCGAGCGGTTTCGCAGATTTGTCGTTGACGATTCACCAGTGCTTGAGCGGATATTTTGTTCGAGTGAGCGTGACTATTCACTGGCCCGGCGTGACCCGGCCCAGGCGCTGGCCGCTCGTTTCGCCGCAAAGGAGGCGTTTTTCAAGGCGCTCGGGACCGGTATGCGTGACGGTCTTTCGTGGCAACAGGTCTGTGTCCAGCGCGATGAACTGGGATGTCCTTCTCTTGAACTTAGCGGGCGCGCAGTCGAGATGATGGCAGAGCGTGGCGCACAAAGAGTCTGGTTGAGCTACTCTCACGATGGTGATTATGCGGTAGCAACAGTTATTCTGGAGGCCTGATGCAGCTTTACAGTGCGGCAGAGATGATTGCGGTTGACCGGCACGCTATTCAGATGTTGGGAATTCCCGGTGTTGTGCTTATGGAAAATGCGGGCCGAGCCTGTGCCCATCTGCTTGAGGAGAAACTCCATCAGCGTTTTCCCGGACCGGTTCTGGTAGTTGCCGGCAAGGGTAATAATGGTGGAGATGGTTATGTTGTAGCGCGGATTCTCGCTGATCATGGCTGGCAGGTAGTTACCCTGGTACTGGCAGAGCGTGAAGATATCTCCGGCGATGCCGCCGTGATGCTGCATATTCTCGATAAGTATGAACAAGAGGTTGTTTTTGTTACAGATGGCCTGCAATTGCAGCAAGTTTTTGCCGAGCGGCAACCGGCTCTGATTGTTGACGCTGTATTTGGAACCGGACTTAAATCGGATGTTCAGGACCTGCCTGCCAACGCCATCGAGTTGATCAATCAGGTCGCAGTGCCGGTGATGTCTATTGATATCCCCTCCGGAATCGATGCTTCAACGGGTCGGATCTGTGGTTGTGCTGTGCGGGCGCACCTGACCGTCAGCTTTGATCACCCCAAAATCGGACATATCAGTCAGCCTGGCGCTCTGTACGTCGGTGATCTTGAGGTTGTAGATATCGGTATTCCGTCCAGAAACCGACCTGCGGAGGTGGCACCCCAGGCGTGGATGATTGACGCCGCCGCGGCGCGCACGTGGTTGCCTGACCGCCCTTCTTTCAGCCATAAAGGGCATTTTGGCCACTTGCTGGTAGTGGCTGGCGCAACTGGAAAAACCGGTGCTGCAGCCCTGGCTGGTGACGCAGCAGTGCGCAGCGGTTGTGGTTTGGTGACGGTTGCTGTGCCGGCGAGTTTGCATTCGATCATGGAAGTTAAGCTTACTGAAGCGATGACCATGCCTCTGGCCGATAATGATGGGTGCCTTGCTTATGCAGCGCACGATCAGATCGTGCGTTTTGCAGACTCCTGTCAGGTGGTGGTGATTGGCCCCGGGATCGGACAGAGTGATGAATTGCGCCGCCTGATCCGACAGCTTGTTTGTTCAATCAGGCAGCCTGTGATCATCGATGCTGACGGTCTGAACTTGCTGGTCGGACAGCTTGAATGTCTGGCGGAGCGCCGAGGCAGTCCGCCGATTCTGACCCCCCACCCCGGTGAGATGGCACGCTTAACCGGGATGAGCGTTGCAGATATTGAAGCCGATCGTTTCAGGGTGGCGCGGGACTTTGCCTGCCGGCACCAGGTTATACTGTTGCTTAAGGGTGCTCGCACTCTTGTTGCTGCACCGGATGGTCGCGTTCAGATTAATACTACCGGCAACAGCGGGCTCTCCAGTGGTGGTAGTGGAGATGTACTGACCGGCCTTATTGGCGGCTTGCTGGCTCAGGGGCTTGACCCTCTTGTTGCTGCAAGCCTCGCTGCCTGGTGGCATGGACGCGCCGCCGAGCAGATAGCAGAGTATATGGGAAGTGCCGGCATGACGGCCGCTGATTTGATTCGTCAACTGCCGCGCGTACGCAAAGAACTTGAGGCAATTTAGGAAAGGAGTTCGACCATGTTGACAGCGCGGGACATTATGACCACCGAGGTTGTGTCGGTTTCTGTTGATACCAGCCTGAAGGATCTGGCACAAAAGTTTATCGAAACTCGTTACAGCAATATGCCCGTTCTTGACGCAAGTGGAAAACTGGTCGGTGTTATCAGTGAAACGGACTTGATCGAGTATCAGCGTCCTCTGCATATACCGACGGTGATGACTTTATTTGACGGTGTTTTCGCTTTAGGCAGTGAAAAAAAATTCAAGGAAGAGGTGGATCGTGTCACGGCGACAACAGTCGGTGATCTGTACAGCAAAAATCCTGTGACCTGTGGGCCGGACACGCCGGTGAATGAGTTGGCTGGTTTGATGAGTAAGCACAAAGTGCATCTGCTACCGGTGGTAGAAAACAAACAGATGATCGGTGTTGTTGCGCGGCTTGATCTGATCCGGGTGATGGAGTCCTGATGCATTGCTGGTCACTGACCTCTTCGAGCGAAGATCAGACGACTCAGATTGGTCATTGTCTCGGTCGCTGCCTTGATGCGCCGCTACTGATCCTGCTGCGGGGAAATCTCGGTGCTGGAAAAACGGTGATTGCACGCGGAATAGCCCGCGGATTGGGGGTTGCTGCCGAGGTTCCAATCACCAGCCCGACCTTCACCCTGATGAACCATTATCCAGCGCGGCTTGATCTATATCATTTTGACCTCTACCGGTTATCCGGGCCCGAGGATCTGCGTGATATCGGCTTTGACGAATACGCTTATGGCCGCGGTGTGGCCCTGGTTGAATGGCCTGAAAAGCTCGAGGATCCCGATGTTCACGGGCTGTGGCTCGATATTTGTCCCGTGGACGAGAACCGTCGCCGCTTGACCTTCTCCGGCAAGGGTCCAGCAGTGGGGACAACGATGATAGCTGTGCACAAGGAACTTCAGGATGCCGGTTTTGCCATCGAGAGGGAAGAATAGAAAAATAGTTTTGACCGGACACGGGTTTCTTGTTATGTAGATCGCTGTATAATAATCTACATACCGATGATTTCAGTCGGTTTTTTTGATAAGGAGGAAAGCAACTGCTATGGCTCTGATCGTTCAAAAGTATGGTGGAACCTCAGTGGGAACAGTGGAGCGTATCCAGAATGTCGCGCGCAGGGTTGCCAGAACCTTTGATGAAGGCAATGAGGTAGTTGTCATTGTTTCAGCAATGGCGGGGGAAACCAACCGCCTGGTTGCCTTGGCAAGCGAGATTGCTGAAATACCCGACGAGCGCGAATATGACGTGCTGGTTTCGACCGGCGAACAGGTGACTATTGCCCTGCTGTCCATGTGTCTGAAGTCGATGGGGTACAACGCAAAAAGTTACCTCGGCTCACAGATTCCAATGCTCACCGATAAAGCCTTTTCCAGGGCGCGGATTCAGGAGATTGGTGATAAAAATATTCGTCAGGACTTGAAAAACGGCACTATTGTGGTGGTTGCCGGGTTTCAGGGGACCGATTCTGATGGCAACATCACGACCCTGGGGCGCGGCGGATCTGATACCTCTGCCGTCGCCGTCGCTGCCGCCCTCAAGGCTGACGTGTGCGAGATATATACTGATGTCGACGGCGTCTATACCACCGACCCGCGGATAGTTCCCGAAGCTCGCAAGATCGACAGGATTTCCTATGAGGAGATGCTGGAGATGGCATCGCTGGGAGCCAAGATCCTGCAGATTCGCAGCGTTGAATTTGCCAAAAAATATAACGTTATTGTGCACGTGCGTTCCAGCTTTGACGATTCGCAGGGAACACTTGTCATGAAGGAGGATCAAGAAATGGAAGCCGTATTGGTTTCAGGTGTCACTTTTAATAAAGACGAAGCAAAAATCAGTATTTTCGGCGTACCCGACCAGCCCGGGGTCGCTGCACAGATTTTTTCTCCATTAAGTCAGAACAATATTACTGTGGATATGATTATTCAGAACATATCTCATCAGGGTGCAACCGATCTGACCTTTACTGTGCCCAAGGCCGACTGTAAAAAGGCGCTGCAGATTATCGAGGGGGTTGCTGAAAAAATCAATGCGCGCGGTGTCAGTCACAACACCAGTATTGCCAAGGTGTCGATAGTCGGTGTCGGAATGCGCTCTCATTCCGGGGTTGCCAGCACCATGTTTGAAACTCTGGCGCGCGAAGGGATTAATATTGAGATGATTTCCACCAGTGAAATCAAGGTCTCTTGTGTTATCTCCGAAAAATACACCGAACTTGCAGTGCGTATTCTGCACGAAGCCTTCGGTCTTGATCGCCAGGCAGCAGAAGCCTGATATTGCTTATTGTACGAAAGGGCAGTGGTTCATGAGCAGAGTCTATCTGTATGATACAACCTTAAGAGACGGAACCCAGGCTGAAGATATCTCCTTTCAGATTCAGGACAAAGTGCGTATCGCCAAGCATCTGGATGCTCTGGGTATCGACTATATCGAAGGGGGATGGCCCGGCTCCAATCCCAAGGACATCGGTTTTTTTGAGGCCATACAGAAGGAAACCCTGACCCATAGCAAGATCGCGGCTTTCGGTTCGACACGTCGAGCGCGAATCACTCCGGACCAGGACAACAACATCCAGATGTTAATTGGGGCAAGACCGGATGTGGTGACCATTTTTGGTAAAACCTGGGACTTTCATGTTCGCGAGGCGCTGCGTGTCTCCCTTGAGGAAAACCTGGATATGATCAGTGATTCTCTCAGCTATTTGAAAGAGCGGGTGGCTGAGGTAGTTTATGATGCTGAGCATTTCTTCGACGGTTACAAAGCCAACCCGGACTATGCTCTTAAGACTCTGCGTGCTGCTGCCGAAGCCGGGGCCGATTGTCTGGTGCTGTGTGACACCAATGGCGGAACCCTGCCTCACGAAATTCCCGGCATCATGGAGCATGTGCGCCGTGTCGTTGATGTGCCCTTGGGAATCCATGCCCATAACGATAGTGAGTGTGCTGTTGCCAACTCTCTGATGGCTGTCGTCGGTGGTGCCGTACATGTTCAGGGAACAATGAACGGTTTCGGTGAGCGCTGCGGTAACGCCAACCTCTGTTCCATTATTCCTTCGCTGATGCTCAAAATGAATAAGGAGTGCCTCCAGGAAGGAAAGCTGGAAGTCCTGCGCAAGACGTCACGCGCAATCTACGAGCTTGCCAACCTCAGCCCCCAGAAACATCAGGCATATGTGGGCAACTCCGCCTTCGCTCACAAGGGTGGCGTTCATGTGTCCGCGATTCAACGTCATCCGGAAACCTACGAACATATCCGTCCTGAACTGGTCGGCAATAAAACCAGGATTCTGGTATCGGATTTGTCGGGGCGCTCCAACATCCTCGCCAAGGCGCAGGAATGTGGTATTGAAATCGACGGTAGTGATCCAGTTACATTAGAGATACTGGAAAAAATCAAGGAACTTGAAAATCAGGGTTATCAGTTCGAAGGTGCTGAAGCCTCTTTTGAATTGTTGATGCTGAAGGCTATGGGTAAGTTGAAGCAATACTTCAATATTTCTGCATTCAGGGTAATAGATACTCTGCGTGAAAGCGATCAGCAGCCCGTGTCAGAGGCCACCATCAAGGTCAAGGTCGGGGGGCGCATCGAACACATGGCGGCCGATGGAAACGGCCCGGTCAACGCCCTTGATCGGGCTATGCGTAAAGCTTTGATCAGCTTTTATCCTCAACTCAAAGATATCAAGCTGCTTGATTACAAGGTTCGGGTCCTACCATCAAGTCAGGGAACCGACTCAATGATCAGGGTGCTGGTCGAAACCGGGGATGAGGAGACGCGCTGGGGAACTATCGGCGTCAGTACCAATGTTATTGACGCCTCCTATCAGGCGCTGGCTGACGCTTTCACCTACAAGCTGTATAAAGATCAACAGTAAAGGTCATTTCTTTCTGCGGCCCTGTCGCGACTCTTCGGTCCGCCTGAGTTTGTTCTTGCCCTTGTCCGGCCACATCGTCAAATAATTAACGCCAGGGCATTGCCCGTCATTATTGTGACGGACAATGCCCTGGCTTATTCAGTTACATATAGAACAGATCAACAGGCTGGTTTGCTCCCTTCGACTGACGAAATCCTTTATGTGCTTGGCGACACGGACGTCAAAAAATTGACGAACTGGTGAGTATTTGTAACCATGGCAGATAGATGAACTTTCCCGCCGGCCCGCCTTTTCAATTCTAATGAGACAAGTGGCTGAAAAATATCATTAATTCCAGGCGTTTTTTTTATTTTCAGCCCCTGATCACAATTGGCATGACTTCTGTATATGCTGATGTGTATAAGTTGATATGGGCAATTTATGCAGGTCCAATTCACTAGACAACACCGGGGAGGGTTAAAATGAAATGTCCTAAATGTAAAGGTAGAATGCATACGGAAAAATACTATAACTTTGTCAGATCATATGATGCGTGGAAGTGTACATCATGTGGAGAGGTGGTTGACCAAACAATTCTTTTAAATCGTGAACGTGTCCATAAGGGTGGATAGCAGGTTAGTTGCCGAATCGGTAACAACATTGTGTGTGTCCTGAGTTTTCGGATGAAGACAATGTGAAAAAATATGATGAAATGCACAAGCCGGATGTTGTTATTGTCCGGCTTTTTTTGTGCACATTTCTACTGAAAGAATATCGTTTTGGTTTTTGTTATTGATAGAATATGCTAGGATAATGTCGACAGTCAACTGTCGCCAAATGCCGAACGATGACGACTTTTCAACTTGTAAAGGGAGATTAGCAAATGAATATTGCAAGGCATGAAGTTCATTTGAATCTGAATGTGCGTGGGTTGCCGGTGTCTGCAACTCTTGGCATCAATGAGGAGAGCAACCGTCTGATCGCCGAGGGGAAGACTGTCTACAAGCTGGGTTTGGGGCAGTCACCCTTTCCCGTACCCCAATCGGTGGTCCGGGAGCTACAGAACAACGCTCATCAAAAAGATTATCTTCCCGTGCGCGGTTTGCCGGCCTTGTGCGAAGCAATTGCCGGGTATTACCGTCGGACCCAGAATCTGGCAATGACTCGAGGTGATGTGTTGATCGGTCCAGGGTCGAAAGAATTAATGTTTATTCTGCAACTTGTTTACTATGGTGATCTTGTTATTCCGACACCCAGTTGGGTTTCATATGCACCGCAGGCCCATATAATCGGCAGACATGTTCATTGGTTGAGGACTGAGGAGGAGAACAACTGGTTATTGTCTGCTGAAGAATTGGACAATTTTTGCTCGAGAGATCCTGACAAACCAAGAATTGTCATCCTCAATTATCCCAATAATCCAACCGGCTGTTCCTATACCGAGCAGCAACTTGAAGCACTTGCGACGGTTGCACGAAAATATCGGATCATTCTGTTGTCTGACGAAATTTATGGTGAGTTGAATTTCACTGGAAAGCATCGATCGATTGCCCGCTTTTATCCGGAGGGTACAATAATTGCCAGTGGCCTTAGCAAGTGGGCCGGTGCCGGCGGGTGGCGCCTCGGCTCCTTTGCCTTTCCTTCAGAGCTGCGCTGGCTTAGCGATGCCATGGCGGTGGTCGCCAGTGAAACATTCACCGCTACCAGTGCGCCGATACAGTACGCTGCGGTGAAGGCTTTTCAGGGGGGAGAGGAGATCGAACGCTACCTTTTCAACTGCCGCCGCATCCTCAGGGAATTGACTGCGTGGATTTGCACAACTTTAAAGGGGGCCGGTGTTTTTGTTGCGAAGCCGGATGGGGCCTTTTATCTGTTGCCTGACTTTGAACCACTCCGTGAAAATCTTCACAGGCGTGGTATCAGTAACAGTGCTGTTTTGTGTGAGCAGCTGCTGCAGGAAACCGGTGTGGCCATTCTTCCTGGGAGCAGTTTCGGGCGTCCCGCTGGTGAATTGACTGCACGCATCGCTTGCGTTGATTTTGACGGTGCTAAAGCTCTTGCCGCGGCTGAGCAGATTAGTGCAGACAGAGAATTGGGAGAGACCTTTTTGTCCAATTACTGCGAAAAGGTTACCACGGCAATTACGATAATCTGTGAATGGCTGACAGTCTCCAGATAAGTCAGCTCGCGGGATTCTGTGTCCTGACCCGCAAGTCCCAGGTGATTTTCATCAGACCGGCAAGGGCTGTCAGAGCAAAGAAGATGCCGCGCCAGGCTGCTGGTTTTTTGGATTCGCTGATAAAAATGGGGGTATCGGTGGTTTCTATGCCCAGTTGCTCAAGCAGGTTGATCAGTTTTTTCTGATTGGAATTGGCCACCAGTTCGGCTGCAGTCATTCCGGTCAAATGACGTTGACCGGAAAAGATGTAGTCTTTTTCATCGAGAAAAGTGCGGCGTTGAGCTTCTGTGTCGAGGAGGAAGTAGTAGGTTGTTAATGCATGAAGAACTTCAGGCTCTCTGGTTTCAAACCAGACCTTATAGTGACTGCTGTCCGGTGAGCTGGTCAGGGGCACGAGAAATGCTTCAAACTCCATACTGCCGGTCATATTGATGCCGTGCAGAAAGTGCGGATAACCACCAGAAACGGTCAACCATTCTCTTGGTGCTTTATCCAGGGCCTCGAGTTCGGTTATCGAAATAGCCAGAGGTTCAGGGTTGCGCAGAAAGAGGCTGATATCCTTGTACGCAAGCCAGGAAAGAACCAGGCAGACGGCAATAAGGGTTACGCGAAATCGATTCATATGCATCACCACCATAAAGAACGGGCCGTCCTGTCAGTGACGGCCCGTTCGCAGGAAATCCTTTTTTAAAAGGAGTTTGATCAGTTGCCGGATGGCTCCGTAACATGGCCGATGTTGACATCTTTTTGTGTTAACAGAGATATCACAATCAGCGCGGCAAAGGCCAGAGGCATAGAGATGAGCGCCGGGCTGTTGAATTGGATCGGGGCATCAGCCGGCAGCTTGCCGTAGCGGAGCCACATGTCGGGAGACATCAGGATCAGGCCCAGAGAGCTGAACAGGCCGACAGTGATCGATGCGGCAACGCCTCTGGCTGTGGTCTTGCTCCAGAACAGCAGCATCAGTATTGCCGGCAGGTTGGCCGATGCGGCCACAGCGAAGGCCCAGCCGACCAGGAAGGATACGTTCATCCCCTCGAAAACAATTCCCAGGTAAATAGCGATAGCACCTACGACCAGTGCGGATATTTTTCCTGCACGCACCTTGACCCGGTCAGTCATTTTCAAGCCGAGAAAATTATCCAGCAGGTCGTGAGCTATCGCTCCCGATGATGCTACGATCAGCCCGGCGACCGTACCCAGAACAGTTGCAAAGGCCAGCGATGAAATAATGGCAAAGAGGAAGACACCAAAAGACAGGGCCAGTAATGGCGCCGACATGTTGTTGTCCAACAGATTGATGACGCCGCTGGTCATGGCACCCATGCCCATAAAGAGGGTCAGCAGGTAGAAAAAACCAATACCGGCGATAGCAACAATAGTCGACTTGCGTGCGGCGGCCTGGCTTGGTACCGTATAATAACGAATCAGGATATGGGGCAGAGCTGCGGTGCCGCAGAACAGAGCAAGCATCAGCGACATGAAGTTGAACTTTTCCATAGGTGTGGCGTTGTCAACCTTGAAGCGCAGGCCTGGACGCAGGACCTGTGAGCCCGGAGTGGGTTTCTGGTAGTAAATAGTGGTGATGCCGTCTCCATCAGAAACATAACCGGTTCCCCACAAAACAATGGTTGATTCGGTCAATGCGGACAGGAAGCCGAACGGCCCAACCGGTCCGGTTGCCGCGACTTCTTCACCACCGACTCGTAGTTCTTTGATGTGGCCGACCGGGAAGAAGCGGCCCTCTTCGGCGGGAGCCCCGTTAAACAGGCGGGTACCGTCGTTCAGGCGGGTGGTGAAAAGGGTTTCTTCGAGCCTGTAACCCTCGTCCGTCGGGTGCAGTTTCCAGATCGATTCACGATTGTTTCTTTCGAGCTTAACAAAGCCCTTCTCGCCGAAAATGGAATCAAGGCCGGCGATAACCCGGTAGCTGCTATCTTCAAGAACCAGAGCACTGTCGGTGTAAAGGGTAGTGAAGTCGTGGTAGGGCTGGCCATCGTTCTCAGGGGTAACGGACAGGCCGCGGAACAGCACCATGACAACCATGGTGGTGGATACGATGAGGAGCATGGCTCCTTTGAAGAACTGTACGTAGGTTGTTGATGCCATCCCCGCTGTTGCGACGATCAGGGTAACGACAACACCGACAATACAGACCCCGACCCAGTGTGGCAGACCCATGAGCGGTTGAACCAGGACGCCGGCACCAACCATCTGCGGTATCAGGTAAAAGACCGATACCAGAAGGGTTGATATGGCGGCCATGAGCTGAATCGATTTGGAGTTGAATTTGGAGTCAAGGGCATCTGTAAAGGTGTACTTGCCGAGGCGCTTCATCGGCTCAGCAATCAGAAACAGAGCGACAACCCAGCCACCCAGATAGCCGATGGAGTACATCCAGCCGTCGAAGCCGGAGGTGGCGATCATGCCGCAAATACCGAGGAAGGAGGCGGCTGAAAGGTAGTCACCGGCAAAGGCGATGCCGTTGGTCATCCAGTGGATATTGCCGCCGGCAGCGTAGTAGCCCTCAGCAGAGCTGGTACGGCGGGCCAGATAAAAGGAAAGCCCCAGAACAAAAAGGACAAAGGCGATAAAAAGGCCGATGGCCAGCGGAGATTGTGTATAAATCATGGCGTGGCTCTCCCTTAATTGTTATAGCGCTTTTCTGCCTGCGTGCAGAAATGGTTGTAGATAACGGCCATAACAAACGCGAGAATAATCAGGGAGAAACCCCAGACAACCGCGGCAGTTTGTCCGAAAACGATGATTTCCATGCTTTTGGGATAAAAAACATTGAGCATTACAAATAACAGATAAAACAGGGCGTAGCCGAAAAACATCTTGATGCCCAAACTGGTTTTAAAGCTCGCGGCATTGTCTTTGCCGAGCTTGACGGCAGGTCCATGTCCCATAAGTAAAACTCCTCTCATTCATCGAAATCGTGATCAGGTCGACCACACAGTTTACGGGCTGTTCAGATATGTGGAGGGCAGGCAGAAACCCCATTTGATTGAATTTTCTTGTCGAATTTTACTCAGGTTAAAATTTGCGAAATAGTGCTCCAGGTATTCCGCGGTATAATACGTTGTTTTAGAAGCGAGTCAACACAAAAAAAAGACAAGACCTGAGTTTTGTTCATCAAAATAGCGTTCTATTTTTCTGTTGCGGGCTGCTTCAAAGTAATAGTCCTGTGCAGTGACGGAAGGGTCTGGCCTTTGCTCTTGTGGTGTCAATGTTCTATCACTTGTGGCTACCGGTGCAGCTAACGCTGTCGATGCGGGCCAGATTGATCCAGAAACGGTGATTGTGTGGCCCGGTGCGCTGGATGTTGGTCATGACGGTGTGTGGGGTGGCCCGGATTGTATTGACAGTGACAACAGCATATTTTACTGTGCTGTGCTCTGTCAGGGGCCAGGCGTTGGTGGGCCGGCCTGCTCTAAGACCATTAGATGCTCATACTTGAAGTTGTTCCTTTTCTTTGCCGCTTATATTTGCTGCATCACTTTGTTGCAGGCTTCTCTTTTAACCCTGAAAACTAGGTATAGACAATGATTTTTATTGAGAAAATATATAGGGCTGGTAGGCTCTCACGCTGGTTACTGTTTGTTTCTATCTGTTTTCTTATCCTGGCTTATTTCTCTTTTCGTGAGACATCAGCAGAAAAGTTTTTTCAGGGCTGTCTGGAGGGGCAGAGTAAACCAACAGCAGAGCAATGCCATTGCCTTACGAATTACGTATTCGAGAATCTTGAGTCAATGCAGGTTGTCGCGATAATGGAGCCCCATAGAATTCGCAGTGATGATGAGATGGAAAGGATCCAGCGGGTGCTCCAGGAAGGGACCAGAAAGTGCGGGTGGTAAATCAATGTTAGCGACGATACTCAGCATAATGCAGTATGTTTTTCTGCTGGCTGGTTTTTTGATTATTTTTACTTCATTCTTTATGTATGTGCGCCGCACAGGAGATTTCAATAGCCTGTTTATTTTCTGGTCGCCGCGCATATCTCTAACGCGCAAAGAGTTTTTCATCAATCGTGCCGGCATAGTTGTCATGCTGACAGGTGTACTGCTCAGAATGGTATATTACTTTTTTTACCTGTAAGTGGGCATTGTCGCTTGACGGGGTTCCGCAGTTCCTTATGGATTAATTCAATCTTCGACCCTTTTCGCTGGGAACCTGTGTTGCTAATTTTAGAGCATGTGCCCTCCGTTTCTTCTGTGCCCTGTATACCAGGGACCACTCACTCAGGAATTTCTCATATCAGCACGGTATAAATTGGTGGAGGTGACAGGCACAAAAAAGCCCCCGAGACTTTTACTCGGGGGCTTTTGCGGCTGGTATTTATTTTTCAGTTATGGATGGCATGCGAATGTCTTGCACGAGCTCCTGGATGTGCGCAGGAGGAGGAGAAGTCAAGCGCGAAACCACAAAGGCAACTGTAAAGTTGATCAACATACCCAGCACACCAATGCCTTCCGGAGAAATGCCAAACCACCAGATGCCTGGATCGGTGTTAATAAAGACGGTGTAAATGATGTAGGTAAATGTGAAGGTCATGCCTGAGATCATCCCGGCAATGGCACCCTCTTTGTTCATGCGGGTAGAGAAAATACCCATGATGATAACCGGGAAGAATGAGGATGCTGCAAGCCCGAAGGCAAATGCCACGACCTGGGCCACAAATGCTGGAGGATATATTCCGAAGAGGCCGGCAATACAGACAGAAACCCCAGCTGTGATCCTTACTATAAGCAACTCTGCCTTGTCAGACAATCTGCCCTTCATGGCCACCTTGGATAGTACGTCGTGGGCAAACGAGCTTGATATGACCAGCAGCAGACTCGCTGATGTTGATAGCGCGGCTGCCAGACCACCGGCGGCGACAAGAGCAATTACCCAATTGGGCAATTGTGCTATCTCCGGGTTGGCAAGTACCACGATGTCGCGGTCCAGTTCCACCTTGTTTTCTGTTGCGTTATCATGCAGGCTCAGGGTGATACGCCCGTGCTCATCTTCTGTCATGTTTTGCACTTTGATCAACCCGGTGTGTTCCCACGTTGTGAACCACTGGGGCATCTCTTTATATTCCTGCCCATGTATCTGTTGTACGAGTGTTGTTCTGGCAAATACGGCAATCGCAGGGGCGGTGGTGTAGAGAAGGGCGATGAAAAAAAGTGCCCATGCAGCAGTAACTCGCGCGCCATGCATACTGGGCACCGTGAAGAAGAACACGATAACATGAGGCAAGCCTGCTGTACCGCACATGAGGGCCATGGTGATAAAGAACACGTCAATTGTGGACTTTGTGCCATCAGTATAAGCAGTAAAGCCGAGTTCTGTCAGTAAACCATTGAGTCGATCGAGGATGTACACATCGGTTTGACCGTCAGCGAACGCCGGCAGGAGTGTGGCTCCCATACCAGTTTGGGGTAGGAAGTGTCCTGTTGTCATGATGGAGAGGAAGATTGCCGGAACCAGGTAGGCAGTAATCAACACGCAGTACTGCGCTACCTGAGTGTATATAATTCCTTTCATGCCACCCATGACAGTATAGAAGAAAACAATCACAACACCGATAATGACGCCGGTAACAACATCAACCTGGAGAAAGCGTGAAAAGACGATGCCGGCACCTCGCATCTGCCCGGCAACGTATGTGAAGGATATAAAGATGGTGCAAATGGCGGCAACAACCCGCGCAGCATCAGAGTAATAGCGATCGCCGACAAAGTCAGGTACCGTATACTTGCCGAATTTGCGCAGATAGGGGGCCAGCAGCATCGCCAGCAGCACGAAGCCACCTGTCCAGCCCATCAAATACACACTGCCGTCGTACCCAAGGAAAGATATCATGCCGGCCATGGAGATGAATGAAGCGGCAGACATCCATCCTGCTGCAGTAGCTGCCCCCGCTATATATGGCTTAATATCACCGCCACCTACATAAAAGTCCTTGGTGGCTCCAGCTCTGGCCCATATAGATATCCCGATGTAGAGAACAAAACTACCGCCTGCTACCAGGTAAATCATTAACTGTAAGTTGTCCATACTATGCGCTCCCTTATCTTTTTCTAGTGCGACACGTTATACTTCTTGTCCAGGTTGGCCATAAGCCGGATGTAGGCAAGTATAAGTATCAAAAAGACGTAAATAGAACCCTGCTGGGCAAACCAGAATCCAAGAGGGAACCCAAATAGCGGAATCTTGTTCAGTTGTTCAACTAGTAAAATTCCGAAACCGTACGATACCAAAAACCAAATGGACAGCAGGATGATCAGGATCTTTAAATTCTCCTTCCAGTAGTTTTGTGGCGTTAGCTCGTTTTTTATTGAATTTTCAGTCATGTCACCACCCTTTTGTTTTCTTCATAGCAAAATGATCCTGATAGGGCATGCTGATGCCCGGGACGGCTTTAAGGCCTGTGGCACTGTCTTTGCCGAGCTTGACGGCAGGTTCATATCCCATAAGACAATCTCCTCTCGTTCATTGTTATCGCCGTCGAATTGACGGCAGATTAGCAGTTGGTGTGACTCTTCCTGTAGAAAAGGTGGAAACTCCATTTGATAAGAATTTGTTCAGGGATCTTTTTGCAGGTTAAAATTTGCGAAATAGTGTCTTCAAGAAACGGCGCTATAATACGTTGTTATATAGTTGTGTCAACATAAAAAAAGGACAAAACCGGCGCTTTGCATGTCAAAATACCGTTCTACTTTTTGAGAATAGATGTCCGATCGCGGTGAGTAGAGAGTTGCGTGTGTTTGTCGGTATTGTTAAGATGTGATTGGACTGGTCGGGTTTGAGATTTCTGCTGGCAGGAGAATGTCAGGTGGCCGGTGAAGGGAACTTTGCAGTTAAAGTTGTTCAGGGGTGAAACAGACGACGTCGTCGATTGTCTCACAGCCACATAATAACATTGTCAATCGATCAACTCCCAGAGCTATTCCTGCAGCTTTTGTGAGGGTTTGTAGCTCTTTAATGTATTTGTCCGGAAATGGGCCGGCTGGTTTTCCTGCGGCTTTTCGCTGCATTTCTTCTTCTTCAAAGCGTTTGCGCTGTTCCACTGGGTCGGTAAGTTCCGAGAAGCCGTTGGCGAGTTCGAGGCCGGCAATATAGAGTTCGAAGCGTTCCACTTGGTTCGGATTGTGAGGTTTGGTGCGTGCAAGGGAGCCTTGCAGAACGGGGAAATCAACTAGAAACACTGGTTTATTTTTTGGAAGTGCTGGTTCGATTTTGGTGCTGATCAGTTCGGAAAAAAAATTTACGTCTGTGACTTCACTTAAAAGAGTAGAACTATGTTGCGAAAATGCATCAGCAACAGACAGTCGGGGCCAGGGGATATTTAGATCAATTTTTTCGCCCTTCCATGCCCAACTTTTATTATTGACCAGACCGAGAATGAGCTGCTCGCAATCTTCCATGAGCTGGTAGTAGTCGCAGTCGCGCCGGTACCACTCCAGCATGGTGTATTCCGGAAGATGGTGCGGTCCCCGTTCGCCTGCACGCCAACAACGGCAGATCTGGAATAATTTGTCGTATCCGGCAGCAAGGAGCCGTTTCATGCACAGTTCAGGAGAGGTTTGCAGAAACCACCCGTCACTGGCGACAGGGTCGATGTGAAGTTCGGGGGCATTAGCCGGTATACGGTGGGGTGTTTCAACTTCGGTGAATCCCTGTTCAACAAAGAAAGCCCGAATCTTTTCCAGAATCCGGGCTCTTTTTATGATGGTGGCTTGTTTGCGCGCCAACTGCCAGTTAGGTTCCACGATTATTCCTTGACACGGGTAACATATGCTCCATTGCGGGTGTCGATCTGAATCAGGGTTCCCTCTTCAACAAAAGATGGGACCTGCAGGGCGTAGCCGGTTTCCACAGTAGCGGGTTTGTTATTGCCGGCAGCCGTATCACCCTTAACCCAGGGATCCGTCTGCGTGACGCGTAAGTTGACAAAGTTCGGCAGGCTGATACCGATTCCACGCTCTCCGTGCATGAGAATTTCCACTTCCATATTATCGACCAGAAAATACTTGTCGTCTCCAACGGTGTCGTCAGTCAGAACAATCTGCTCGTAATTTTTTTTGTCCATGAAAACATAGCCAGTGTCATCCTGATAGAGATATTGCATTTCCCTTTCTTCAAGGTGGGCCGGTTCGAAAGATTCGCCACTGCGGTAGGTACGATCAAAAAGTGCCCCGGAGATCATATTGCGCAACTTGCACTTGTACAGTGCCTGTCCTTTGCCCGGCTTGGTGAAGTCGTACTGCACAATGACGTGGGGATCCCCATCGATCATCAATTTCAAACCCTTTTTCAGGTCGGAACAGTTATACATGGTCTGGCTCCTTCATGGGTGATTGCGGCAGCGCGCATTTAAACACAGTAAAACCTCTGTTGTCATGAAAAAAGAACCTGATTGGAACTAATCTTCCGTAGATACAATCTTATCCCCTCTCTCTGAGGGAGAGGGTTAGGGTGAGGGGGAGGTTTTGACTATTTCAAACCCCCTCATCCGGCTTTCTGCCACCTTCTGCCCAGGAGAAGGGTTCACAAGCGGAGGATTGGTGCTTCTGAGTAACTTCAAGACAACTACCTGAAATCACATTCTTTGGAAATAGAAGTTGCTTTATGAAAAATCGCCCCGAGGGGCGTGGGTCGCTAATCAGGAAAAAGAATGTCGGAAGTTTATATGGAGCTGTTTTTTACAGGTTTTGGCCGGACGCCAGGTAATGATTTGCCGTTGAGCTGTTCATAGAGTTCTAATTGTTCCCGAATCGAGATTCGTTTCTGGCGACATGTTTTAAGACAGAGACGGCAGCGTTCATCACTGCACCATTGGCACTGGAAGCAATCAGGACAGGGATGCTTTTTCGTGTTTGTGATCATGATTCATTCTAGCTTTATTCCTCAGAACGGAGCAAGGGTGCGAATGTCGGCGGGTTGTTGTTTGCGTTGATGGTACAGGTAGACCGCTTCAAGAGTTTCGGCAGCCAGCAGCAGACTAATACCGATGACGATGCCGGGGACGGGAGGTTGCCAGGCCACCAGGGGCCACCAGGTTGCCAGTAAGAAAGCGCTTTTGATAACAGTGGAGCGCCCCAGTTGGCGGGTCTGTTCGGCCCCGGAAAACCACCCACGCAACAGGTTGCTGGCAGCATACATGAAAGGAAAGAGGGCACAGGCGGCAAAAGACAGACGCAGATAATCCCTCAGGTCGGTTTCGACACCAAGAAGTTGTCCGAGAATTAATTGATGAAGCGGTCCTGCTGTGAGCAGAATAATCAATCCCATTGCCGCGCAGAGGCAGCAACTGAAATAGACCAGCGTGCGATAATCGTTGACCGATTTGACCAGGGTCATGTAGGTCTGCTGCAGGTTGCGCATTGGTCCGGCAAGCAGGAACAGAAAACCACGAATGATTCCGAAGGCCGCAAGGGCCAGGGCACCATCATGAAGGCGTCCGATGATTGCACTGATCAATAGTGGAATAGTTTGCTGCAGGCATGAAGAGTAGGCAAGGGGAAAGGCATAGCGCAGGATGTCGATCGTGCTTCGTTCCCCCCCTTCTCGCAGCAATGGTGGGCGCACTTTCCAGGCGAGCCAAGAAATCACCAATGTTTCTGTAACAACACAACTGACCAGGGCAAAGGCACCGAGCTGGGCACCGTCAAACCAGTTTTTACCGATCAGTAGAAAAAAGAACAGACCCGCAACACGGATACCGGTGGCGAATGAGACCAGACCGGTGCGTCGGACACGGATCAGCATCCCCTGACTGAACCCGCGGATGCCGGTAAAAAAAGGGAGGAGGGTCATGATCATTAAAGCTTTACGCGCTTCTTCGGCAACCTCCGGCGGAGTTCCCAGCAGGGTTGTGAGAACCATATCTCCCAGTGGAGTGAAAGCAATCAGTCCCAGCATCAGGGTGACGTAAACAGCAACCAGAACAATAAAAAGCAAGACTCCATAAAGTGAACGGCGTCCCCGCACCATGGCCATAGTCACTGTATGGTTCTGGTAAGAGGGTGATGAAATAAACAGATGGACGATCATGGCTACAGAGATGCCGGCCAGTGCCGTAACATAGTCATCCATCCGCGCCAGTGCACCATTGATAATGGTATGGGAAATGCTCATCAACTGCACATTGAGGAGCAGCGGAAAGAAAAACCAGGCAATTTCGCGATAGGTCAAACGAAGATCGGTCAACGACTTTTCCCTGGGAACAGGGGCAGCAGTTCTGTCGCCGTGGCAACCCGATAGTCAGGAATGCAGTCGCCACAGTGTCCGAAGCCGTAAGCACAGAAGCAGGTAGCGATACCGGCATCCCGAGCCGCGTAAAGGTCTGTATGATGATCGCCGATCATCAGCGCCTGGTGGGGGTAACCACCAAGTTGCTCCAGTGCCTGTTGGAGCGGATAGGGATGGGGCTTTTTGTAAGGATAAGAGTCGCCACCAATGACCGTGCGGAAGAAGCGGGAGAGATTAAGGCCCGCGAGAATTCTGCGGGTATAGAGGATCGGTTTGTTGGTGACCAGCGCCATGTGCTGAGGGTTGTGGTGTGACAGCAGCTCTTCGATACCTGGATAGCAATGGGTCTGATCAAGCAGGTGTTGGCCATAAAGCTCGAGAAAACGCTGCAGATGACGGTCCTCGTAGAGGTCAGTACCGAGGGCACGTTTGACCAGCAGGGTGGCACCATCGCCAACCATTTGCCTAACCTGGGCGCTGATCAACGGCTCCAGCGCCAGTTCGCGGCGCAGCAGATTGAGCGCGGTCAGCAGGTCGGGAAGGGAGTTGATCAGGGTGCCGTCGAGATCAAATAGCAGAAATTGCGGCTGAGGGTCAGGTAGCAAGTCAATCACGCTCCCCAAAGATAGCTGTGCCGATGCGCACCAGGGTTGCACCCTCCTCAATCGCTACCTCAAAATCGCCACTCATCCCCATGGATAACTCTTTCATGATGACGCCGGGGATCTGCTCAGCATCAATTTTTGCTGCGAGTTCCCGTAATTGGCGAAAAAAAGGGCGCACCTGTTCCGGATCATCAAAATAGGGTGGAAGACACATCAGCCCGCGAATCTGCAGGTGCGGCAATGCGGCAATTTTTTTGGTGAGTTCCGACAGCTCAGCGATGGCACAGCCGGCCTTGCTGTTTTCATCGCCGACGTTGACCTGGAGCAATATCGGCGCCACGGCGTCAATTTTACCCCATTGCCGACTGATCTCCCTGGCCAGGGAGAGGCGATCCACCGAGTGGATAAGTTCAACCTTGCCACGCAGATATTTCACCTTGTTGCTCTGCAGCGCACCGATAAAGTGCCATTCTACCGGACTGTGAACGCTGGCCTCCTTGTCCCGGAATTCCTGTACATAGCTTTCGCCAAAGAGCTGCTGGCCGGCGGCAAAAGCTTCATCAATCAGCTCTGCCGGTTTGACCTTGGATGCCGCTACCAGCCGCGCGTCGGCGGGGTTGCGCCCGCTGTTGGCGCATGCGGCGGCGATGCGGGCGCGTATCTGATCGATATTGTTACGGATAGAGGACATATATTGTCTCCCGCTAATACTGAGTTGTTCTTTTAAGCAAAAGTAGGGTCTAATTCCCCGTAGCTTGTGGCGTTAACCTGAAGGAATCCAGGAGTCAGAATTCAGGAGCCATTGCCGATGAGATGATGCCGTGGATTTTCTTCTGGATTCTGTATTCTGAATTCTAATACCCCGCTGGTTGCGGTGGGGTATTTAGTGCAGGCGGTTTCAGATCGCCAGCGGGACGCCCAATTCTTTCAACGCCAGGGTCAGGCGGCATAAGGGCAGGCCGACAACGTTGGTATAGCTGCCTTCAATGCCACTGATAAAACAGGCACCGATCCCCTGAATGGCGTAGGCACCGGCTTTATCTGCCGGCTCCCCAGTGGCAATGTAACGCGCGATTTCGTCCTCTGTCAATTGCCGAAAGTGGACCCTGGTGGTGACGGCTTCACTGCGTTGAGTTTGCTGCTGGCGGTCGATGACGGCATAGCCGCTGACCACCAAGTGGCTGGTGCCGGAGAGCTGGCGGAGCATGGTGGCAGCGTGCTGATCGTTGGTTGGCTTACCAAGAATCTGCTCGTTACAGACGACGACGGTATCGCTGCCGATAACCCAGCGGGCGCTGATGTCGGACCGCTCGGCAATGTCGCGAGCCTTGTCCAGGCTCAGGCGGATCACCAAATCGCCAGGTGTCTCGGCAGGCTTGATGGTTTCCGCAACGCTGCTGGGTATGACGCTGAATTCAAGGCCAATCTGTTCCAACAGTTCCTTGCGGCGCGGGGAAGCGGATGCGAGAATCAGGGTATCATCCATTGTCACTTGCCTTCGTGGCTGATCGTAACATCAGGATCTGTTGCCACCAGCCGGGGAGCGTTGCCAGGGCGCGTTCTGCCATCGCCAGGCGGCGTTCCGTGCGTTTTCTGCGCCCCCCTTGCAGGGGTGGAAAAAGACCGTAGTTGACATTCATCGGCTGAAAGTTATCGGGGTCGGCGTTCGCCAGATGACCCAGCAGGGCTCCGAAGGCGGTTTCCACCGGGGGAATGGGGGGGTGGTTGCCGGTTAGCTGACAGGCGGCGAACAGACCGGCAAGAAAACCGCAGGCCGCGGATTCCACATACCCTTCAACGCCGGTGATCTGGCCGGCGGCATAGATGTGCGGAGCACAGTGAAACTGCAGGGTCTGATTCAGGCAGGTCGGGGCATTGATGAAGGTGTTACGATGCATACTGCCGAGACGCGCAAAGCGTGCCTGCTGCAGACCGGGAATCATGGTAAAAATGCGTTTTTGTTCCGGATAGGTCATGCGCGTCTGAAAGCCCACCATGTTGTAGAGGCTGGCATGGCGATTGTCCTGGCGTAGCTGAATAACGGCATACGGAGGGCGTCCAGTGCGTGGATCCGGCAATCCGACCGGCTTCATCGGCCCAAAGGAAAGGGTCTGATGGCCACGCGCTGCCATCTCTTCGATCGGCATGCACCCTTCAAAGTGGGTCAGTTGTTCAAACTCACGGCCGGCTACCTTGTCGGCGGCGAGGAGTGCGGCAACAAAACCATCGTAGTCCTCTTTGCTCAAGGGGCAGTTGATGTAATCATCCCCACCACGCCCGTAACGTGAGGCGCGCCAGGCAACGCTGGTATCAATGGAATCAGCTTCAATAATCGGCGCGATGGCATCGTAAAAGTAAAGATGCTCGGTTCCGGTCAGCTTGGACAATGCCGCGGATAAACGCTCTGAGGTCAGAGGACCGCTGGCCAGGATGGTGGTTCCTTCAGTTGGCAGGTCGGTTGCCTCGGTCCTTATCAGCTCGATCAAAGGGTGGGCGCTGATTTTTTCAGTAATATAGCGCGAAAAGGCGTCGCGGTCGACGGCCAAGGCACCTCCGGCCGGTACCGCCGTGGCGTCAGCCGCCTCGATGATCAGGGAGCCACAGCGGCGCATTTCTTCTTTGAGGCAGCCAACGGCATTGTTCATGCCACTACCGCGCAGGCTGTTGGAACAGATCAGTTCGGCCAGATCCGCACTTTCGTGGGCAGCAGAAAAATGCAGTGGTTTCATCTCCAGTAGATGAACGCGAATGCCTAGAGCAGCAACTTGCCAGGCTGCTTCGCAGCCGGCCAGTCCGGCGCCGATAATGGTGATGTTCATTGATTTATCCAGACGGCTGTTATTCTGTAGCTTTGTATCTGCTCAGCACAGGGTCGAGAATCCTATGCCAAGGGACGCTTTTCGTCATCCATGACCGCTTGACTGTCGCCGTCCATGGCGACAGTCAACCTTGTCACAGGACCCCCGACCCTGCGGCCAGGACGCAGGAAAAGCTACGTAGTTTTTTTTGCGCCGGCAGGCTTTTTGGCTGGGGTCTTCTTTTTTGTCGGTGATTTTTTAGCCGGCGTTTTTTTCGCTGCTGCCTTTGGCGCCGTCGCCTTTTTTTCCGGCGCGGTAATCACCTTCTCCCAGCCGCATTCAGGCTGTGGGCAACGTTGGACGGTACCGAAGCGTTTGGTGGTTTTGATCTCGGTAAGCGGCCAGGCGCATTTCGGGCAGGATTCGCTGGTTGGCGGATTCCACAAGGCGTATTTGCACTTGGGATAACGATTGCAGGAATAGAAAATCTTTCCGTAGCGACTTTTTTTCTCCATCATTTCGCCGTCACCGCATGATGGGCAGGCGATACCCAGGGATTTGGGTTTTTCCAGGGGCTGAATATTTTTGCATTCAGGGTAGCCGCTACAGGCCAGGAACTTACCATAGCGACCGGATTTGATGAGCATCTGGCTGGCGCATTTGTCGCATTTTTCGTCGGAAAAGGTCGGTTCTTCGGCGTCTTCAGCCTGACCGGCAAGGGGTTCGGTATGGCGACAGTCGGGAAATCCGGAACAGGCCAGAAAACGTCCTGCACGGCCCAGTTTGATCACCAGTTCCTTGCCACACTCGGGGCAGATTTTGTCGGTTTTTTCCGTGGTGACATCGGCTTTGCTGACCTCTATTTCCTTGCGCTTGAGAAGCTCAATGAATGGCTCCCAGAACTGGCGGATGGCCGGAATCCAGGTTTTTTCACCACGCGAAATGGCGTCCAGCTCCTCTTCCAGGGCAGCGGTAAAATCATAATCAACATACTGACTGAAGTGCTCGGTCAACAGCCTGGTTACCACGCGCCCGGTGTCTTCCGGGAAAAAGGTACGCTTTTCGATACGCACGTACTTGCGGGTGACCAGGGTGTTCATGATGCTGGCGTAGGTGGAGGGGCGACCAATGCCGTATTCTTCAAGGCTTTTGACCAGGCTTGCTTCGGTAAAGCGCGGTGGTGGCTGGGTGAAATGCTGATGGGGAAGCAGTTGCTCTTTGTGGAGCTCTTCCCCCACACTCAAGGGTGGCAGCAGTCCTTCCTGCTGTTCGTCATCCTGATGATCGGTTCCCTCGATATAGAGGGTCATAAAGCCGGGAAAGCGGATCACCTGACCGGTGGCGCGAAAGCTGTAGCTGGCGCCGGCACTGATGTCAACGGTGGTGGCATCAAAAATTGCCTGTGCCATCTGTGATGCGACGGTGCGTTTCCAGATCAGCTCGTAAAGGCGGAACTGATCAGAATTAAGAAAGGGCTTGAGGGTTGCCGGAATACGCATCAGGCCGGTTGGCCGGACTGCTTCGTGGGCTTCCTGGGCGTTTTTGCTTTTGTTGCGGAACAATCGGGGCTTTGCCAGAGCATATTCGGCGCCGTACTGTTGCTGAATCAAGGTGCGCGCTTCGCTGGTTGCTGTTTCTGACAGGGCGACCGAATCGGTTCGCATGTAGGTAATCAGACCGTGAGTGCCGTCATTGACGGTAATCCCCTCGTAAAGCTTCTGCGCGACACTCATGGTTTTACGTGCGGAAAAACCGAGTTTGCGACTGGCCTCCTGCTGCAGGGTACTGGTAGTAAAGGGGGGCGCAGGGTTGCGTTTGCGCTCCTTCTGTTCCAGCTTGTCAACCACAAAGCGCACCTGCTCAAGTTCACTGAGGATCGCGTCGGTCTGCTGTTTGTCAGCGAGGGCAAACTTGTCAAGTTTTTTGCCGTTATGGGCCTGGAGTTTGGCGCTGAATGTGGTTTTTTGCGCATTGGCAAGGATCGCTTCAATGCTCCAGTATTCACGCGACTCGAAGGCCTCTATTTCATCTTCACGCTCACAGATCAGGCGCAGGGCGACCGACTGAACGCGGCCGGCAGAGAGACCGTAGCGGATTTTTTTCCAGAGGAACGGTGACAGATTAAACCCGACGAGATAATCAAGGATAGAGCGTGCCTGCTGGGCATCGACCATGTTGCGTGAAATGGTGCGTGGTGCGGCCATCGCTGCGGTGATGGCGGATTGGGTGATTTCATGAAAGGTAACGCGCTTGACTACCGGGTTCTTGGCGCTTTCATCGATACCGAGGGCTTCCAGCAGGTGCCAGGCGATGGCTTCTCCTTCGCGGTCAAGGTCGGTCGCGAGGATCAGTTCAGAACTTTTGGCAACTTCTTTTTTCAGCGCGGCAATGTGCTTACTGCTCTCGGGCAGTATCTGGTATTTGGGTTTAAAGTTGTCCTCTGTATCCACTGATCCCTGTTTGCTGGGCAGGGCACGGACGTGGCCATAAGAAGCAAGTACCTTGTACCCCTTGCCGAGAAACTTCTCAATGGTTTTAGCTTTAGCCGGTGATTCGACGATGACCAGTGATTGAGCCATTTATAACCTCTAGGCTCTGTCGCAATGACAGGAGCAGTGATAATAAAAAGGGCTGCGGCAGTGGCGCCACCCGATAAAATTCAATGGTAAATGCGCTGCCAGTCGTTTTCCAGAAAGCAGTCGATTTCGCGGAGCCAGGTTTCGTTGGAGCGTAGTAGCAGTGTTAAAATCGTAATCAGTTTGATTTCCTGCTCGGTGACGGGGCCTTCAGCGGAACCAATCGCCCGATCGATGATCTCTTCCTGAATGGGATCAGGCAGCAGGCCCATTGTCCTGACACGCACGAGGAAGCCACGGGCTTCAAGGGTCAGGAGCTGTTGTTCCTGATTGGTAAATATCCGATAACCCGAGTCTGATAGCAGAGGATCAGCTTTTTCCTGAGAGCCCTTCGAGGTGAAAGCAGCAGATTCCATCCACAAAAAAGCATCGTCAATCTCGTCGGCGGCAAAACCAGCAGACATCAGTTCAGCAAGTAGCTCTTTTTCGTTGACAGTGGTGTCTTCCGATCCCAGCACATATTGGGCGATCAGATTGACAATTGCCATAACGCGTTCACTCAAGAGACCTCCAGACAGCTCTTGTCCGCAACTTGAACCTGGTCTTAGTGTTCAACCGGAGTTTCCGGATGAACACAATAACGTTTTCGAATCGGAAACTAAGTTAGAGCGCCGCGGATAAAGTGGCCTCCGGGCAGTTGTTTTACGCCCCCCCGGAGCTCCAAGTCGAGTAAAATAACGGAAAGATCCATGGGAGTCAAGGCGCATTTCCGGGCGATTTCGTCGTGATGGAGCGGGTTTTCGTTAAGCAGGAGGTAGACGGAGCGGGAAACTGAATCGAGATCGGTGAATGCATCGGACACATCTGTTGTTTTAACCAGAGAGGTTTTTTCAGGCCAGAGCGCCTGCAGAACATCATTGACATCGGTAACGATGTGCGCCCCTTCCTTGAGGAGCCGATGAGGCCCGTGGCTGTTGGGGTGGCTGATCGCACCCGGGCTGGCGAACAGCTCGCGACCCTGATCCAGGGCAAAATCGGCGGTGATGAGGGAGCCGCTGCCGGCCGCAGCTTCAACGATCAGGACACCGCGGGACAACCCGCTGATGATTCGGTTACGCCCGGGAAAATGCCCGGCAGCTGGCCTGGTAGCAGGAGGATGTTCGCTGATCACAGCGCCCTGCTCGATAATTTGCTGATAAAGACGGGTATTTTCAGGCGGATAGATATGATCGACACCACAGCCGAGTACCGCCACAGTGCTACCATGTCCGTCAAGGGCCCCCCGGTGAGCAGCACTGTCGACGCCGCGGGCCATGCCGCTGACCACGCAAATGTGCTGTTCTGCCAGTTGCCGTGCCAGTTCTTGTGCGAAGTCAAGGCCGGCTGGTGTGGCTTTACGTGACCCGACGATCGCCAGCGTCTCCTGCTCAGGCAAGGTGCCGCGCATATAGAGCACTGCGGGTGGATCGTAGATGGTTCGCAACAGTGCCGGATATGTTTTATCCCAGTAACTGAGCAGGCGAATATTAAGAGCTGCCATCCTTTCCAACATGGTGCAAAGCTCAGGAGCCTGCGGACTGAGGAGACTGGCGCGGAGGGCCGGGTTCACACCCGCGGCCTGCCAGGAGTGTTGTGAAGCGTTAACGGCAGTGGTAAAGCACCCAAAATGCTGGTGCAATTTAAACAGGGTGGCCCGGCCGATTCCTGGATTCATATTCAGCCGAAGCAGATCCTTTTGAGCCTGTTTCATATCCCCCCCCTTTTATTTATTTTCCTGATTAGCACCAATCTTCCGTAGGGGCAATCTTATCCCCTCTTCCTGAGGAAGAGGGCCAGGGTGAGGGGGAGATTTTGACCATCCAAAGCCCCCTCATCCGGCTTTCAGCTACCTTCTCTCCCAGGAGAATGGTTCAGCGGAAGATTGGTGCTAATCAGTTTTATTTTTGACCTGATGAGCTGTTGTTGCTGTTGTTCCGGAATGATGAAAAAAAGAGGACTGAAGTAGATTCAATCCTCTTTTTATTTCTTTGCAAGTTTGTGGTTGTCAGTCCGTAGCAACCGTTACCCTGTTGCCGATGGAAGCTGTGTCGACACTTTTGATGATCAGGGCCGTTGAGGTGTTGTCCCTGGTTTCCGTAACAATGGCAGCCCCGACGACTTCTTCCGGCAGGTCAAGATGTTCGGCTCCTCTGAGGGCTTCACTGGTTATTTGGCGTGGTCGGGAAATGTAAAACAGATTGCCGACCGCCAGATCATCGTTGCGCCCGAGATCGATGAAAACAATGTCGCCTGTAGAAATTGTCCCTTTTTCTTCCTGGGTGGCAACCAGAGCACCCGGCGTTTCAGTTGTGCCGCGGCGCAGAGCAATCTCGCGCCGGGGCGGATCATAATAGAAAAGCTCGGCACCTCTGGTGATTTCACGGTAGGCACTATCGATACGCCCGACCACCGTCGATCCCCTGACTTCAACCACCTTGAGAGACCCGAGATTATACATCATGGTCCCCAGGCGCTGTTTCTTGTTATGAGGGTGAACAATAACGTCTCCACGCTGATAAATTCCAAAGGTGTCACCAGTTCTGGCAATGCTGCCGGCGTTCATGGATACGAAAACCAGATCGGTTTCGGTCAGCAGTACCCGGTTGTCCGTTGCGTCGATGATGCGCCCTTGGGGATGTTCATCCACCAGAATAAAGCCGTCACCACGGGTAGCGACGGATATCGATAGCTGTTCTTCCGTCGTTGGCGTGACTGTTTCTGTGGGTTTTTCAGTGTCGCTGTCGGTAAATGCAGGGATGATCTGCAGGCGCCCGTCAAGAATGCGGATCTGTTGTCCCGGAAAAATCAAATGTGGGTTGGTGATAAGATCCGGGTTGTCTGACCAGATATTCGGCCAGTAGAAGGGATCTTCAATGAAACGTTGGGACAGGTCCCAGAGGGTGTCCCCTTTTTGGATTGTGTAGATTTCACCACGCTGGGCAAATGCCGGGGCGGCGAATGCAGAAAAAGTCAGAAACACAACCAGGATGAGTAATCTGCAAGCTAGTGTCCGTGTCATCGGTTCCCTCGTCGCTGGGACGACAGGTCGCTGTTGATTGGCGACGTATCGTTCCGGAGAAGTTGGTGCGCTTCAGGACTATCGGGATAGCTGATGCGCAGTTGTTCAACAATATCGTCAGCTTGTTGGTTCAGCCCCTGCCGGCGGTAAATGATAGCCAGTTGCATCATTGCGGCTGGAGCTTTGAATTGAGCTTGTGGGTCAGTAATGATCCGCCGTAGATTGGATGTTGCCAGATCGTTCTTCCCCAGAGATGTTTGAGCGTGGGCAAGCCAGAAGCGGGCATTGGGGGCATGCTGGTGATCAGGAAACTCTCTCAGAAAGCGTTCAAACTCATCTTCAGCCGCCTCGGGGCGGCCACCGGCGAGCCGTGAGAAAGCAGCCAGATAAGTCGTCACCTCTGGCCCCAGTTCAATCCGGGGAGTTACGCGCGGGATAAAAGTGTCGACTTCAGCCGGTTTTGCCGTTTCAAAAATCAGGGCTTCCAATGGGTCAGTTTCTGTCGTTTTGATCGACTCGATACCCATAGCCTGCTGAAAAAGGGCCATCTGGCGAGCCAGGAGCTGCAGTTGTTTTGCCTGATCCTGCTGTTGTTCGCGTATCTGTTGTAATTCGTCTTTCAGTGCTGCAGATGGGGCGACCGCAGGAGTCGGCGCGCAGGAACTCAGCAACATCAGTGCGGCGATCAGGCCGGTTGATTGCAGTGCGAAAGTGAGGGACGAAAAGCGCATCAAGCGTAGGTTCTCCATGAAACACGCGATGTTAATAAGAAATGAATACTAATCTGTAAAAATTATAGGCTTCGCGGCAGGTTGTCAAGCTGGAAAGATGAGAAGGTTCCAAAAAAACACGATGATTAGTGTAAACATGCAAGCCCTGTTTACTGTAACCAGAAAGGTCATGTATTATTGAGGTAAAGGAAGAGCAAACACAACAACCCTTGGAACACGGGTGATGCTGCTCCGTGAACCGCGGGCAAAAACAAAGAAAGGAGCTTGTTATGTCCTATAGATTACCTGATCTGCCTTACGGTTACGATGCTCTCGAACCTCATGTTGATGCACTTACAATGGAAATTCATCATACCAAGCATCATCAGACCTATATCACCAAGCTTAATGATGCACTACAGGGTTCATCTCTGATAGAGTTGCCGGTAGACACTCTGATGACACGACTTGACGACGTACCCGAAGCGATTCGTACAGTGGTTCGTAACAATGGCGGTGGCCATGCTAATCACAGCCTTTTCTGGACCCTCATGAGTCCTCGTGGAGGCGGGGAGCCGTCCGGCGCTCTGGCGCAAGCTCTTGACAGAGATCTGGGAGGCTTTTCTGCTTTCAGGGAATCTTTTACCAAGGCAGCCCTTAATCGTTTCGGGAGTGGTTGGGCCTGGTTGAGTCAGACATCAGAAGGAAAGCTGGTGATTGAAAGCACGGCTAACCAGGACTCGCCACTGATGACCGGTCATCGACCTCTTTTGGGCCTCGATGTCTGGGAGCATGCTTATTACCTTAAATACCAGAATCGGCGTCCCGATTATGTCGAAGCTTTCTTCAGCTTGATCAACTGGGAGGAGGTGGCGCGGCACTTCAGATCATAAGAAATTTCTTCAACCAACTGTTGAATTTCCCCAAGCCCTTCTGTGTCAGGAAGGGCTTTATCTTTCGTTGTCCGGCTTTACGATTGACACCTGTAGCGGGATTGAATAGCTTTGATTTGCCGGGGGTAACAAGTCTGTAGCAGTAACATCGACGGATTTTTCAACAGAGACCTGGAGGCAAAGCAGATGGTTGAAGATCTTTTGCGACTGGTTCTGGTGGCCAGAGACGCCAAGCATCAGGAGCTCTACCTTGAGGCGGTCCGTGACCTGGGAGTCGCCTGTGATCTCGTTGATGATGTCAGCAAGCTTGCTGATGCCCTGGTTCATACCCCCTGCAATGGTCTGTTGCTGGATGTGCTCTGTACTGTAAGATGCTCAGAAAGTGAAAAGGCTTTTGTCCATGATCTGCTGGAAATTTATCCGATGTTAAGGATGCGCTGCAACCCGGGAACCGGGGACATCAGTTCATTGATGTACGGCAGTGGCGAGCGCACCAGCATCAGCGAGTTTGTTGACAAGCATTGTCGGACTTTCAGGCCGCGACGCTTGCGCACTTCGCCGCGGGTGTACAGCCACTCACGGATACTGGTAGCACCGGAGATCCCCTTCGACCAGGAACAGGCGCAGAAGAGCGTGACGATTAACCTGTCGGCTGAAGGATGCTTTATTTATACCATCGGTCCCGGGCAGCAGGGCGAACGCTGCTGGGTGGTCTTCCCCGATTTCAAGGACAAGACGCCGATCCCAGTAGAGATACGTTGGATTCAGCCCTGGGGTCCGGGAGGGGCAATGCCGGGTATCGGTGTTCGTTTTTTACAGTTGTCTAGTGATCAGCAGCAGGAAATCGGAGAGTTGACAGGGCATCGACTGTCTCCATCCTGAGCTGCTTGCCGGCAATTAACTGGTAGCAGAAAGTCGTTTACAAAATATCCCGTTTCAGACGCATAAATTCCTCTTTGGTGATCAGTCCCTGCTCAAGCATGCGGTTAAGTTCGCTCAATTCCGCAATCTGTTGTGATGAGGGCGGGGGAAGCTGTTTGGTTTCGTCGTTGGGGCTGACATCGATCATCCGTGGCTGATTGTGAAGCTGATCCTGATGCCCGACCCTCAAGGTTGCCATGCCGCCCAGTAGGCTGATTTCCAGATTGCGGTTGTGAAAGGCCGGATCGTTGATCATGTCACGCAGGCGTCGCTTGCCAGCTTTTGCCCGGCGGTAAAAGTAGAAACCTGACGCGCCGATCAGCGCCACCCCGACAGCAAGTATCCACCAGCGCAGATCATATATGCCTTTAAACAGGATAATCGACCCGATCAGCCCGACGATTAGAGCAACGTGAAATAGAAGGATCAGGGCAATGACAAGGACGCTGTTGAGCATGGTTCTGTTCTGTTCGTTTTTCTGTTCCATTACCAAGCCTTCTTCTCTTGCCTGCGTGACTCCCGTTGTCCATCAAAAGCTGCGCGAAAAATCGGGTCTGTGTTATGATCAGAGACTGGGAAGCGTTACCTGCATAAGGCTTGGTAACGATCACAGGGTATATTCATCCTAACCTTCCTGGATGATGGGGGCAAGATATGGCAAATGTGTTTCCTCTGCAAATTTATTTTGATGGTTCGTGCCGGATCTGCAGCGCCGAAATGGAGTCTTACCGGCGTAAAAATCCTGACAATCGTCTAGAGTTTATTGATATCAGCGCGGACGATTTCCGGCCCGAGGAGCATGGCAAGTCGCTGGCAGAATTCATGTCCGAACTGCATGTGCGTGACGCAGAAGGAAATTTCACCACTGGTATAGACGCATTTATTGCTATCTGGCAGGCTTTTCCAAGCGGTTCCGTCTGGCGCTTCGCGGCGGCTGTATTGGGTTTGCCGGGGCTGAGGTCTTTGAGTCGCGGTGGTTATCGGGTTTTTGCTCGCTATCGCCACCTGTTGCCCCGGCGTAAACAGGAGTGCGACTCGGGAACCTGCCATTTCAACCATGAGAAAACAGATCATTCTGCAGGGGAGCGCTGATGCCGGTTCTGGGAATAGATATTGGTGGTAGCGCAATTAAGGCGGCAGTGGTTGACGTTGACAGGGGGATGTTGCTGGAGGCGCCGAGCGAAGTGGAGACGCCGCAACCCGCGACACCCGGTGCGGTGGCGACTGTGGTTGCTCGCCTGGTGTCTGACCTGGACTGGCAAGGCAGAGTCGGTCTTGGTTTTCCGGCGGTGATTCGCGAAGGTGTTGTTGGTACCGCTGCCAATATTGATAAAAGCTGGGTTGGTGTCGATGCCGTCAGTCTTTTTTGTGCTGCGACATCCAGGGAGTGCGTGGTTCTCAACGATGCTGATGCTGCCGGCCTGGCGGAAATGCGTTTTGGTGCCGGACGGGGCAATGACGCCACAGTTCTGGTGCTGACCCTTGGTACCGGCATCGGCTCGGCGCTCTTTTATCGGCAGCAGCTTTTCCCCAACCTGGAACTGGGCTCCTTCCCTCTTAACGGGATGTCTGCGGAAGAGTTTGCCGCAGCCTCTATTCGTAACAAGGAAAAACTGAGTTGGGAAGACTGGGCTGCCCGGTTGAATCATTTTTTCAATAGGATCGAACGACTGCTGTCACCGGAGATGATGATTATCGGTGGTGGGGTCAGTCAGCGCAGTGAAAGCTTTTTCCCTTACCTGAATACCCGTGCCCGGCTGGTGCCGGCTAAATTGCTGAACGGCGCCGGGATTGTCGGGGCTGCCTGTTATACGACTATTGTTGACCGATGAGGTTTCAAATCGCTTTTGTCAATTTTTTCATCTAATATAATCCTTGTTTCTTGTTTTCCTTTGTTTATTTATTCACACCAGCTTGCAGCTTGCAGCTTGCAGCTTGCAGATGTAAGGACATTTTATGCCGATTCGTATCGCCTGCCACCATGTGACCCGTTATCTCTTTGACCAGCCGACCCAGATTTATCCCCACGTGCTACGCTTGCGGCCGGCTCCTCACTGTCGCACGCCGATCCGTGCCTATTCTCTCAAAGTCTTGCCGGAAGGGCATTTTATCAACTGGCAACAGGATGCCTTCGGCAATTACCTGGCCCGTCTGGTTTTTCCTGAGCCGAGCAAGGAACTGTCGATCGAGGTTGAGGTGGTTGCTGATATTACCGCCTATAACCCCTTCGATTTCTTTATCGAAGAGTACGCTGAAAAATACCCGTTCGAGTATACCCGCCAGGAACGGACAGAGCTGGTTCCCTATCTGCAGAAGGTCAGTGCCGGACCGCGGTTGCGTCGTTGGCTGGAAAAAATCGATCGCGAACCGATGATCACCGTCGATTTTTTGGTTGAGGTTAACCGTCGCTTAAATCAGGACATTGCTTACTCAGTACGGATGGAACCGGGGGTGCAGACCTGTGAAACAACCTTGCGTCTTGCCCTTGGCTCCTGTCGTGATACCGCCTGGCTGCTGGTGCAGATTTTGCGTCATTTAGGGCTGGCCGCGCGTTTTGTCAGTGGTTATCTGGTGCAGTTGAGCGCTGATGAAAAATCCCTTGATGGACCTTCAGGACCGGAAGCTGACTTTACCGACCTCCATGCCTGGGCCGAGGTTTATATCCCTGGTGCCGGCTGGGTCGGTCTTGATCCCACCTCCGGGCTGCTGGCCGGTGAGGGGCATATCCCTCTGGCCTGTACCCCCCATCCGGCAAGTGCGGCGCCCCTGACCGGTGCGACCGGCCCCTGTGAAGTCACCTTTGAATACAGCAATACCGTCCATCGCCTGCATGAAGATCCGCGCGTGACCAAACCCTACAGTGATGATCAATGGCAATTGATCAACGCCCTGGGGGAACAGGTGGAAGAAGATCTGGTGGCCGGTGATGTGCGTTTGACCATGGGGGGGGAGCCGACCTTCGTCTCCATCGATGATATGGAAAGCGACCAATGGAATACCCATGCTGACGGCGAACATAAGCGCAAGCTTGCGCACGACCTGGTTCTGCGCCTGCGCGAAGCTTTTACGGCGGGAGGTCTGTTACATTATGGTCAGGGTAAATGGTACCCCGGTGAGCCGTTGCCACGCTGGGCTTATAACTGCTTCTGGCGCAAGGACAAACAACCGATCTGGAATAATCCCGAATTGCTCGCCGATATCCGCGAGCCGGGCACCGCAGCTCATGATGTGGCTCAGCGTTTCGCTGAGCGTGTTGCCAAGCGTATTGGCATCAAGCAGCGCTATCTTGTTCCCGGTTACGAAGACCCCCTCTACTGGCTCTGGAAAGAAGGCACAACGCCGGTAAATCTCGACCCCGAAGTGGCGGACCTGAAAGACAGCATGGAGCGCCGGGCACTGGCAAAAGTATTGACCCATGGGCTCGACCGGCCGGTCGGCTACGCGTTGCCGCTATGCTGGGAGCCACTGCAGGAGCGCTGGAAAAGTGCCGAGTGGGATTTCCGCCGCGAACAGATGTACCTGATCCCCGGCGACTCAGCGATGGGGATGCGCCTGCCGCTGGATTCCCTGCCCTGGGTCGCGCCGGAAAAGCGTGAGCCGTTTATGGAGCAGAGTCAGTTTGCTGATCTGCCACCCCTGGATGATTATCATGCGGCAGAAGATAAGGTCGCAGACACGGGTGACAGCAAAGATACCGGCAAGGAGGAGACTCCCATCGCATTGGAAGAGGTGCCCCATACCGCCATCTGTTTTGAGGTGCGTGATGGTCGCCTGTATCTGTTTATGCCCCCCCTGCCGGCCCTTGAACAGTATCTCGATCTGATTGCCGCCATTGAGGCAACGGCAGCAGAGCAGGAATTGCCGGTGGTGATCGAAGGCTACGAGCCGCCACGCGACTGGCGCATTGAACGTTTAAGTGTAACACCCGACCCCGGCGTCATTGAGGTTAACATCCATCCAGCCATGAGCTGGCAGGAAATTGTTGAAAATACCACGCGGCTTTACGAAGAAGCGCGGCAGTGTCGGCTGGGAACGGAAAAGTTCATGCTTGACGGTCGCCATACCGGTACCGGGGGTGGCAATCATATCACCCTGGGTGGAGCCACCCCGGCGGACAGCCCGATGTTGCGTCGTCCTGACCTGCTGCGCAGCCTGATCACCTACTGGCAGCATCATCCGGGTCTGTCCTATCTGTTCTCCGGCATGTTCATGGGGCCGACCAGTCAGGCTCCGCGCATTGATGAGGCCAGGGATGACTCTCTCTATGAGCTGGAAATTGCTTTTGCCCAGATGCCGGAAGGCGAGGTCGCTGCTCCCTGGCTGGTTGACCGCTTACTGCGTAACCTGCTGATTGATGTCACCGGCAATACCCATCGTGCCGAATTCTGTATCGATAAACTCTATTCGCCGGATGGGCCGGCCGGCCGCCTCGGTATTCTCGAATTGCGAGCCTTTGAGATGCCGCCCCATGCGCGCATGAGTCTGGTGCAGAATCTGCTGCTGCGTACCCTGGTCGCCTGGTTTTGGCGTGAGCCGTATGCTCACAAACTGGTACGCTGGGGGACCTCGTTGCACGATCGCTTCCTTCTCCCCTGGTTTGTCGCCCAGGATATCAAGGAGGTGATGGCTGATTTGAATCGCGCCGGCTATCCGTTCCAGTTTGACTGGTTCGATCCCTTCTTCGAATTCAGGTTCCCCCGTTACGGGACGGTTCAGGTCGACAATATCGAGATGGAACTGCGGTTTGCCATCGAGCCTTGGCATGTACTGGGTGAAGAAGTCACCAGCCAGGGGACCTCACGCTATGTTGATTCATCGGTGGAGCGGCTCCAGTTGCACGTTACCGGACTGACTGAGGAGCGCTATGTCGTTGTCTGTAACGGCAACCGTCTGCCACTGCGCAGCACCGGTCGGCGCGATGAATTTGTCGCCGGGGTGCGCTATCGCGCCTGGCAGCCTCCTTCGGCGCTGCATCCGACGATCAAGCCGCACGCCCCGCTGGTATTCGATATTATCGATACCTGGAACGGTTGTTCCATTGGTGGCTGCTCCTATCATGTCTCCCACCCCGGTGGACGCAGCTATGATGTTTTCCCCTTGAATCCCTTGATTGCAGAATCACGGCGGCGCTCCCTGTTCACTGTGACTGAGCATACACCGGGACGACTGGCACCCCATGCCGATTTCGGCAGTCTTGGCCGCTTCTTCCCGACCGGATCGGTGCCCGGGCCAATGGCACCGCCGCCGATTAAAATTGATGATGAATTTCCCCTGACCCTGGATCTGCGTCGGCACAGTCAGAGTTGATGACAAGCACCTTAAACAACACATATGTGGTGAGAATTAAACGTTGATAAGCGAACCGGAAACATCTATTTCAACAGCAGCAGTCGCCGATATTTATCGCGCTATTGTCAAGGCAGCAGGAGCAGGGGGTTTCCCCGAGCATTGGCAGCGATTGCAACAGAACCTGGAGAAAATTGGGCCGCGTGTGCACACACGTTTTCGCGAGGCGCAACGGATGTTGCGAGAAAACGGCGCCATTCACAATGTCTTTGACCAGAGCCACAGCACTCGTGCCTGGCAGTTTGACCCGTTGCCGTTGATCTTCAGTGTTGCAGAGTGGCACCATCTTGATCAGGCGCTGATCCAGCGTGCCGAACTCTTTAACCTGATTCTCCAGGATATTTACGGGCCGCGCAAACTGATCGAAAACCGGTTGATGCCACCGGAGCTGGTGTTTCCCCTCACTGGTTTTCTCTATCCCTGTGCGGACCGCAGTTTTCCGCAACCACAGCAGCTTAATCTTTATTCCGCAACTGTTGCTAAAGGAACTGACGGTAACTTCTGGGTTGTCGATGATCATGTCCGGCCACCGTTCGGTGCCGGTTATGCCCTGGAATCCAGAGTGATCATGACGCGCAGCTTCCCGCAGTTGTTTGAGGGCTTAAGGGTGCATCGGCTGGCGCAGTTTTTTCGTGCTGTGCGCCAACGCCTTGGTCAGTTGGCACGGCATAATCAGGATGAGCCCCGGATTGTCGTGCTGACCACAGGCCCCACCCACCCCGATTACTTTGAGCATGCCTACCTTGCCTCTTACCTCGGCTATCCACTGGTGCAGGGCGGGGATCTGGTGGTCCGTGACAGCTGTGTCTGGTTGAAGTCGGTCGACGGTCTGCGTCAGGTCGATGTGATTTTTTCCCGCCTGGCTGATGATGCCAGCGATCCGCTGGAACTGCGCAGTCATGCCGGCGGCGGTGTCCCCGGATTGTTGCAGGTTGTGCGCCGGGGAAATGTAGCAATGGTTAACCCGATTGGCAGCAGTGTGTTGGCCAATCCTGCCCTGATGGCATTTCTGCCGGGGATCTGTCGTTATTTTCTTGGTGCCGATCTGAAAATGCCGTCGATTGCAACCTGGTGGTGCGGTCAACCGCGCGAGTGTAAATATGTGCTGGAAAATCTCGATCGTCTGATTGTTAAGCCGATTCAACCATTGCCGGAGCTGCCGCAGGCAACTCCTGGACGTATGACCGCTGCTGAACGGCAGCGGTGGTCTGAACTGATCAACGCTAACCCGCGACTCTTTGTTGGTCAGGAGCAGGTTGATTATGTTGCTTTTCCGGCCTATAAGGAAAAACAACTGGTGACTCGCCAGAGCCTGGTCAGCTTATACGTTACTGCCCACAACGACAGTTACCTGGTGATGCAGGGAGGATTGAGCCGGGTTGCCGCGGCCGGAGACAATCTGCTCGTTTCCGGACAGCGGGCAGATAGTATCAAGGATACCTGGGTATTGACTCTGGAGCCTCACCAGCAGGTGAATCTGTGGCTGCGGTCAGCCGCCGATGTAGCCCTTTCGCCACGTTTTGTTTCGTTACCGAGTCGTGCTGCAGAAAATCTGTTCTGGGCAGGGCGCTATGCGGAGCGCACCGAACAGACTGCTCGCCTGCTGCGCTCTGTTCTGGTTAAACTGCGTGAGGTCAAAGAATTCGAAGATCCGGATGATCGCCTCAGTCTGAATCATTTGCTCCAGGCGTTAACCCATGTCACCCTGACCTATCCCGGATTTGTCGGCAAAGACGCGCAGCAGAAACTGGACGATCCGCGCGCCGAACTTTTGTCGCTGATCCGCGACATTGATCGGCCGGGAAGTTTGCGCTCATCGTTGCGTAGTCTCGGACGCTCGGCGGTAGCTGTGCGTGACCTGCTACCGGAGGATGCCTGGCGCATGGTGGATCAGATGCAATCATGGAATCCACGCGTCGGCAGGGCCTTGATCGGTAGCGGCCGAATGTATGATAGCGTTCAGCAGCTTGTTCTGCAATTGTCTGCTTTCAGCGGATTGGCTTATGAAAACATGGCGCGGGAAACGGCCTGGCTGCTCCTCAATATCGGCCGTCGGCTCGAGCGGGCACTCAATTTGATTGATCTGCTCAATGAGACCCTGGTGCCCTGTTATGATAGCGCGACGGAAGCACGTATTACCGAAACGGTGCTGGCAAGTTGTAACAGCCTGGTGGTCTTTCGCCGGCGTTATCGTTCTTTTATGCAGTTATCACCGATCCTTGAACTTTTGCTGCTGGATGAAAACTATCCCCGCGCCCTGGCATGTCAGATGCGGCAGTTGAAAAAACATATCAGCGAGCTGCCTCACGAAGCCAATGTGCCGACGGTCGGCCAGGATGAGGCGATTATCTCTACTGCTCTGGAGCAATTGCTGGCGACTGATCATAAAACCTTGACCCGACAGATTTCCGATAGTGGCACCTACCCACTGCTGGAAGCCCTGCTGGCCGATCAGAAAAAACATTTACAGCAGCTTTCGGAGAGTTTGACCCAGCTCTACTTCAGCCCGACACTGGCATTGCAGCAGTTCGGCTCACCGTTGCGGGAAATGGCCTTATGAAGTACCGTATTCGTCATGTGACCCGTTATAATTACAGCGAAGCCGTGAACCTCTGTCGCAATGAAACCTGCTTACTGGTGCGCGAGACGGAGCATCAGCGATGTCACAGCAGTGTTTTGCAGATCAGTCCGGAAGCGACGGACATCCATGAGCGCACCGATTTTTTCGGCAACCGGAGAACCCATTTTGCCATACAACAGCCTCATGATTGTTTGACGGTGACGGCAGTAAGCGATGTTGAGGTCGTCCCGCGGGAGCACATGCTGAAGCCGGAACAGTCGCACCCCTGGGAGACGGTTGTCGAGATGTTGCGTGCCCAGCGCACCCCTGATATCGTGGCGGTGATGCCGTATCGTTATGCCTCACCTCTGGTGCCACTGGTGCCATCATTGACTGACTATGCCCGCGATTCAATGACCCCCGGTCGTCCCTTGCTGGCCGCCACCATCGATCTGATGCAGCGGATTTATCATGACTTTTCCTATGATCCGGCATCTACCACGATCGCGACGCCACTGGCGGAAGTCCTCGAAAAACGGCGTGGCGTGTGTCAGGATTTTGCCCATGTTGCCATCGGTTGCCTGCGCTCAATGGGGTTGGCGGCGCGCTATGTCAGTGGTTATATAGAAACTCTGCCCCCGGCGGGTCAGCAGCGGCTCATCGGTGCCGACGCGTCCCACGCCTGGTTTGCCGTTTATCTGCCGGGTAATGGCTGGTTTGATTTTGATCCGACTAATAATTATCAGCCTCGGGATCAGCATATTACTGTCGCCTGGGGGCGCGATTTTTCCGATGTGTCTCCCTTAAAGGGGATTGCTTTGGGTGGTGGCAAGCATCAGGTTGTGGTTTCTGTTGATGTTGCCCGGCAGTTCGAAACCCCCTTGTTGCTGCAGCAACAACAGCAACAGAATTAGGTTAAGAGGCATTATTGTGATACCAGAAGCAACAATTTGAGGCGCTCAACGTGTATTTTGTCTCCATAGGAAAAGGAGGGTTTAGTGAATTTTAATAATTACGACACCGAAGGTTTTTATGATGAGATGTTTGATGCCGAGGGCCAACCGCGCCCCGGCGCCGACCTGCTGGTGCAGCGGATCAATGGACTGCCTGATTCTGAGTTGCAGCGTCGTCAGCAGGCTGCGGAAAAGGCGCTGCTGAATTTGGGGATCACTTTTAACGTTTACAGTGATGAAGATCAGACCGAAAAAATCTTTCCCTTTGACATTGTTCCCCGAATCATTCAGGCGCAGGAATGGCAACATATTGAGATTGGTCTGAAACAGCGGATTCGTGCCTTGAATCTGTTTATCGACGATGTTTATCATGACCAGAAGATCCTCAAGGACGGCGTTGTCCCGGCGGACCTGGTGCTCTCGGCTGAAGGTTTTCGTAAGCCCTGCATAGGTCTGAATCCCCCCTGCGGGGTCTGGTGTCACGTTACCGGAACTGATCTGGTTCGTGGCGGTGATGGTGAATTTTATGTCCTGGAAGACAATCTCCGTTGTCCCTCCGGTGTTTCTTATGTGCTGGAAAATCGACAGATCATGAAACGCACCTTCCCGCTGGTGTTTGATGCCTGCAGTGTCCAGCCGGTGACCGATTATCCTATCCGCCTGCTCGATATGTTGCAGGAGATGGCGCCTGCCGGAGTGCGGTCGCCGGTGTGCGTGGTCTGGACTCCGGGGATTTATAACTCTGCCTATTTTGAGCACAGCTATCTGGCCCAGCAGATGGGAGTGCAGCTGGTTGAGGGTAGCGATCTGGTTGTCCACCGTGGCGAGGTGATGATGCGCACCACCAAAGGACTGGAGCGGGTCGATGTGATTTACCGCCGCATCGACGATGACTTTATCGATCCCAAAGTGTTCCGTGCCGACTCCATGCTTGGCGTGCCGGGTTTGATGGAGGCCTACAGCAAGGGCCGGGTTGCTCTTGCCAATGCACCGGGATCGGGTGTTGCCGATGACAAAGCGGTATACGCCTATGTCCCCGAGATTATCAAATATTATCTGCAGGAAGATCCACTGATCAACAACGTACCGACCTATGCCTGCTGGCGTGAAGATGATCGCAAATACGTGCTGGAAAATCTCGATAAACTGGTGGTCAAAGCGGTCAACGAATCGGGCGGTTACGGCATGTTGATTGGTCCCCACGCCAGTGCTGCCGAACGCGAAGAGTTCCGCCGGCGGATTATTGCCAAACCACGCATCTATATCGCCCAGCCGACCCTGGCTTTGTCACGGGTGCCGGTGTTGGTGAAGAATCACTTTGAAGGGCGGCACGTTGATCTGCGCCCCTATATTCTCTGTGGCGATGACAACATCTATGTCATGCCTGGTGGACTGACGCGGGTGGCATTGAAAAAAGGATCGCTGGTGGTCAATTCGTCGCAAGGGGGGGGGAGTAAAGATACCTGGGTTATCAATTCAACGGAGGGGCCGTCTCCCGAATCCCCGCTGCAGCAACAGAAACAAGAACAGGATCAGGAGGATGCGCCATGCTGAGTCGGGTTGCGAATTCCATCTACTGGCTGAACCGCTATATTGAGCGGGCTGAAAATGTCGCCCGATTTATTTCCGCCAACTACAACATGACCCTCGATCTTCCCGAGGATGCCAGCGATCAGTGGCAGCCGTTGATCAATACCACTGGTGATGACGAGTTGTTCAAAAAGCTTTACGGTGAGGCGACTCGCGAAAACGCCATCCGTTTTCTGATCTTTGACCGGCGTAATACCAACTCTATTTACTCCTGTGTGCGTGCAGCACGTGAAAACGCCCGGTCAATTCGTGAATATATCAGTTCGGAAATGTGGGAGCAGCTTAACACCTTCTATCTAATGGTCAATGCTGCCTCAGAAGAGACGGTGATGGACCTGCCTCATCAGTTTTCTGCTGAAGTCATGAACGCCAGCCATGCCTTTATCGGCATTACCGATGCGACCATGAACCATGGTGAAGGCTGGCATTTCGGCCGCATGGGACGGATGCTGGAGCGCGCGGACAAAACCACCCGCCTGCTGGATGTGAAGTATTTCGTCCTGCTGCCGTCGGTTGATTATGTCGGCAGCCCTTACGATAATATCCTGTGGGGAGCCCTGTTGCGCTCGGCCAGCGCGTTTGAGATGTACCGCAAACAGTATGGGCGCATTGCGCCCCGTAATATCGCTAATTTTTTACTGCTCGACAGGAACTTTCCACGTGCTGTTCATTATTCACTGGCGGCAGCGATGAAGTCTCTCAATGAAATCAGTGGTGGTCAGAGTGATTCGTATTCCAATAAAGCGCAGCAGGCATTAGGGCGATTATTGGCGGAATTTCAGTTTGCTTCGCTCGAAGAGATTTTTGATTACGGTCTGCATGAATACCTTGACGTCACCCAGACCCGGATCAACCAGGTTGGTGAGGCGATTTACGAGGTGTTTTTCAAGGCGAAGCTGGAAAGCTGATCATCTGGTTCATGCGGTTTTCAGACGCGGTCTGTCACCAGTGGCAAGTACGCACCAAGGGGAAATTATGTGGTTAACGGTCAGTTGTGATCTTGAGTTTGATATTGCGGTTGCAACGCCGTTTGTGCTGATGTTGCGGCCACGTAGTGGCGCCCAGCAATGGATAGCCAAGGAAGAGTACCGCCTTGACCCCGAGGTGCCGGTGTTCGAGTTTACTGATGGTTATGGGAACCTCTGTCAGCGCTTGATCGCACCGCCCGGACACTTTGCCATCCATACCCTGGCCCAGGTGAAGACCGCAGATTCTACCGATCAGGCAGTGGGCGCGCCCTTTGTTGAGGTTCAGAATCTTCCCAATGGTGTACTTGAGTACCTGTTGCCGAGTCGTTACTGCGAGTCGGATCGTTTCGGCCAGATGGCGACGGAAATCACCACTCATGCGCAGCCCGGTTATGATCAGGTGGCGGCCATTGAGGCCTGGTTGCGGCAAAATATTAGTTATCTTCCCGGCAGCAGTCAGGTTGCCATCTCTGCGGTTGAAGTCAACAACCGCCAGTCCGGCGTCTGTCGCGATCTGGCCCACCTGGGCCTGGCTTTATGTCGCAGTATCAGTATTCCAGCGCGCTTTGTCGTGGGTTATCTGTATGGGCTGGAGCCGATGGATCTGCATGCCTGGTTTGAAGCTTATGTGGGGGGGCGCTGGTACACCTTTGATGCCACTCAATCGGCCCACCGAGGCGGCTATGTGACCATCGGCTACGGACGCGACGCCGCCGATGTTGCGATTTACAATCAATTTGGCCCAGCGGTATATCCGGTCGTTCAGCGTGTAAAAGTATGGCGCAACTGATACGTGTAGCGGGCAAGCTCCTGTGGTGCTACGGAGCTTGCCCGCATCCTGTGCATCAGAGTTCTTTGGGCCGACAGACATTAGCTGCGTCATGGACCTTGACACCACAATTAGTGCAGGCGTAGCGAGGATTTTCAAACATTTTATCGATTTCCGGGTTGCGGATACTGGCTGTCAGTTGACAGGCGTGCAGATCACAATGCTCCTCGGGGTTTTCACAGCTCCATTCGGTCATGATGTTTCTCCTTAAATCAGATTGCATGTTAGAGGAAAACGGCTGGATGATAATTCTAGCAAATTTTTCCTTGTCTATGGCAAGATCTTCTTTTTAGGGTTGTGATTATTTTTGATCCAGCGGCAGGTCTTGACTGATCCAGGCATGATATCCGCCTTCAAGCACCCAGATGCGGTTGAATCCCTGTTTCGCCAAGGTCAGTGCCAGACCGGCACTGGAGCGTTCCCGCGGTCAGAGACAGTAAACAAGAATTGCCTGCTGGTAGTCCGTGGTGTCAGCAAAGTGAGCAATCTTTCCCGGTGTATCCAGCCTTATTGCGTCGGGAATTTTATTGCCGGCACGGTTCCAGGCTCGCGTCACCCGTGCATCGACAACGACCACCGGTTCTTGCTCCATGAGTTTCAGCAGGCCTTCAACACTGATTCGCGGAATCTGATCGGTCGTCTGCGGAGTCTCCGTGGCAATCAGGGGCAAGGAGAGTGAAAGCAGCAAGACAAGGACCAGGGTCAGGGAAAAAACAAGTCGGACAAGGGTGTTGCTGAACATAAAAGGCATCTCCTTTATCGTATGTCCATCATTCTAGCATGTGCACACATATCGCGGGAAACGGATTTTCCAGGGGGTAATGTATTTGATGACAAAGATAAGCAGTTGAACTTCCAGTGTCCTCTTTGTGGAAAAAAACATCACCGCCCTAATTGTTGTTTCTGTGCAGAACTATCCGGGTATATGTCCCTTTGTTGTCTGCTGAAAAGGCATCATTGCGTTACCAGTATCCTGAGTGCTACCATGAAACGATGTACAGAAGGTGCAGTTCATGGCAACAGCAGCGCAAATAATACTCATCTCTGACCTTCGCCCGCGAGGGCATCGTTTACGGGAAATAATATCAGGGAGCTTCTAAAACGAGCATTATGTCTCCGACTTGTCGATTGTCGCTTCTTCCCCTGCTGATGATGTTATTACAAGGGTGTGTTTATGGTCTGCTGGACCTGGTCGTGCCTGATGGTGGTTATCGCGAAGTGATTACCGCCTCCTACGGCGACCACCCGCGTCAGCAGCTTGATCTGTATCTGCCGGAACAGTACAAAGCCGATGCGCCGACGTTGGTCTTCTTTTACGGTGGGAGCTGGGCGAGAGGGAGCAAGGATAACTACCGCTTTATTGGCCAGGCGTTTGCTGAAGCAGGCTACCCGATCGCTATTCCCAATTACCGTATTTATCCGGACCACCTGTTTCCTGATTTCATCATTGATGGTGCCGCCTCTCTGGCCTGGCTTGAGCGGGAAGGTTTTGCCGAACGTGGGATAGTACTGATGGGCCATTCTGCTGGTGCTCACATTGCTGCCATGCTGGCTTATAACCCGTTGTATCTAGAGGCAGGCGGCCTTGACCATGAGCTGATCACGGCACTGATCGGCTATTCCGGCCCTTACGATGACTTCGATCTTAGCAACCGGAGATTGCAGCGGATTTTTGCTCCGGCCCAACCACTTTCGGTGTCTCGGCCAATTAACTTTGTTGACGAAAACAGCCCACCCAGCCTATTGATTCATGGCCTCAGTGACAATACTGTGGTGGTTGAACACAGCGAAAATCTGGCCGCCGAATTACGCGTCCATGGTGTGGTGGTCGAAACCCGGTTTTATCAGAACAATGGCCATGTCGCGGTAGCTGGCAGCCTCGCCAGACCACTGCGCCGTTGGACGCCGGCTTTTGTCGACACCTTGGACTTCCTCGCAAGATTATCCTCTGAGCGGCCGACTTCTTCTTTACCCCCTCTGCCTTAGTAAAGACAATAAACCGGGCTCAGAGACACAGAGAAAGCATGGTTTTTATGGATTTCTCAGTGTCCCTGTGTGGTGGTGCATAATTGCTTCAGCGAGATGTTCAGGCGAACAATTGCATCGGCAAGAACATTTTCGATCCCGACAGCGATATCGTCATAAAAGAGGCAGAACCTGTTGAAAGTTCTAAGTAGAGGGATGTCAAGGTTGCGACCTGACCCCTCGTAACTTACTTCCTCGTAATTTTGATACCAATAGCTTGATGCCGCCACCACATATGAAGGTTTTGTCGCATATGGCGACTATCGTTACAGATTCTCCCCCCACCCTTTTCGCTAAATTCCTTTTTTACGACGTATTATCAACAGGTTGCATAAATCTTTCCGGATGATCTTTTCTGGCGTACTTGTTGCGAAAGACCAGTCACGACATTCCCGTGCTGCTCATTATGTGTAGCAAATTAGATAATAAAAAGGTTGAGCAAGGTGTTAGTCAGTTGCCTATTCCGGGTAACCGGTTGTTTGTTTCAACAACATCAGAAGGAGAAGCGTATGAAAATAAGGAGTATTTTTACGATCATTTTGTTTGCGCTTGGGCTTTACATGGTCCCTGCGACGTTCGCTGGCGGTCCTTATTCCGAAAGCAGGGATAGGCAACCCGGCCAGGGTGAATTTCAACAGGACCAACCGGGGCAGTCCCAAGCCCAACAGGGCCAACAAGCTCAACAGTTTCAGCAGCAGCGCCAGAATCTTTTGCTGGTTGACAACCTGATCGGGACCGAAATACAGAATCAGCAGGGCGAGAAAATTGGTGAAATCGACAATATTCTGGTGGATGTGGAAAGTGGACGCGTTGGTTTTGTGACCATGACTAGCGGCGGCATTCTCGGCGTTGGTGAAGATAAGTATATTGTTCCCTTCAATGCGCTGCAAAAGAAAGCGCTGCAGGGCATGGAAGCAGAGGTAAGTGAGCGTCAACAGCGTCAGGTCATATTCATGCTCGATAGGCAGAAAAACCAACTGAAAGAGGTTCCGGAAGGTGATATCGAGGAGGCCTTGACCCAGGAGGGGCAAAGCAGGGGAATTCATGAGCACTATGGCGTATCCCCGTATTGGGAAGATGATCAGCGTCAGATGATGCAGGACACGAAAAAAAATAAATAATGATTCAGCAGGATCTGCAGTTAAGCCGTCTGAAATATGATTTTCAGCCGGCCTCACCACTAACAGGAGGTATTATGTCGCGCTTAATTTGTATGTTCGTAGTTTTCGGTTTTCTTCTTCTTCCCTTAAATGCGATGGCCCAGCGGGGCCAGGATTTCGCTCCATATCAGATGGGTGATCAGGAATTGACCCTGAGCGGTTCCGGGGTAAGTGACAACAGTTTCGACACGACAAACTTAAGTCTTGATATCGGATACGGCTATTTTTTCAGTCAAGGTTGGCAAGGACTCATCCGTCAGTCCCTGAATATCATCGATCAACCCGGGGATAACGCATATAATGCTTCCACCCGGATCGGCATTGATTACAACTTCAATCTGCGCAATCTGCGCCCCTTCCTTGGTGCGACCATTGGTTACATGTACGGTGACGGCGTCAAAAATTCCTTCATCGCCGGTCCCGAGACGGGCCTGAAGGCTTATCTGAGCGACTCCGCCTTTGTGATTTTCGCAGTCGGTTACGACTTCATCTTCGAGAATGCCGATGAGGCTGAAGACGCATTTGATGACGGTATTTTCAATTACCGCCTTGGTCTTGGCTATCGGTGGTAATCTGACCGTTTGCATAAGATCTGTGAGGCTCCTTTCCGGAACCTCGCAGATCTTCGAAAAATGGCAGAGTCATCTGCCTCTGTGCCATTGTTAACAAAAGCCGCTAAGTTGACAGTTTTTTTGTCGAACCACAGTCGCGAACTGCCGGTTCAGATGGTTGTTGAAACTCTTCTGATCAATTCAAATCAAGATCAAGGTTGCGCATTAATTGACAACCATCCATTGATGCGGTATCAGCAGGTTTGTTGCATTTTCAGGGGGCTGAAGATGAGGGGTACATCAGAGTGAATATCAAACGCCACCGCGTCGGCATCAAGCCGGTCGGTGGCGTTTTTGTTTGAGTAGGTAACTGTTGAAGGCAGTATATTAAAAAAACAATGTTACCCTAGATGTTACAAATCGAAATCGAAATCGGGATCGAAAAAAAATGGCACTTGGACAGCAAAAGCTTGAGGTCTGCCGCCTTTTTGATTGACGGGTGGGCGGGGTTACCAGATTCGAGATGATCAGTGGTGTGCGGCAACGGCAAAAACGATTTCGATCCCGATAGCGATTTCGATTTGGATTAAGAGCAGTTCCAGTCAGGTGTTTCAAAAAGATGATAGTCGGCCGCATTCACGGCGGAACTGGCAAGTCCCAACCCGAGACTATGTTAACCACAGTTGACAGTCGCTGAAGTTGAGAGCTATAGTTATCACATGATAGAAGTACGGAAGACCGAACGATTCGCAAAATGGTTCAATTGCCTCAAGGATCGAAGAGCGAAGGCACGAATTCAGGCCAGGATCGATAGGTTGGAGATGGGCCATTTTGGTGATGTCGCTCCGGTTGGAGAGGGCGTCAGTGAATTGCGAATATTCTACGGTCCCGGCTACAGGGTCTATTTCATCCAAAGAAACGCTGTTGTCGTAATACTTCTGTCAGGTGGCGACAAAAGTTCTCAGGCAGCTGATATCGCCAAAGCTAAAGAAATTGCCAGACAGGTGGAGGTATAGGCTATGGGTATCAAAACGACTCGCTGGGATTCTGCAGAGTTTCTTAAAACAGACGAAGATATACAGATGTATCTTGAGGCTTGCATCGAGGAAGCGGGTGACGATCCTGCATTCATTGTCCATGCGCTGGGTGTGATAGCGCGCGCCAGAAACATGAGCCAGCTTGCGAGAGACACCGGATTGACCCGGGAAGGTTTGTACAAAGCGTTGTCACCGGAGGGGAACCCCACGTTTGCCACGGTAGCAAAAGTGGCAAAGGCACTTGGCTTGCAGATTACCATACAAACGCCCAACAAAGAGCCTTCTGAAAATCAATTGCACGTGACCAGCTAAGCTCGTAAGTCCGGATTTGTGGCGGTGTGCGAACCGCCGGTTCTGAGGGCTTTTGTAGGGGCGGTTCATGAACCGCCCGATTATTTCGGATCAACATCAACATGAAGATCGCGGGCTCGCGGCCCTCTTCGACAGGCTCAGGGCATCGCCCGCCCGCCGCCATACTTTTGGCAAGCGCTCCAAAGTGATGCAAAAGAGCTGAATCCCCCCTCCTACCCCTCCCCCGACTTCTTCCGCAAAATCCCGGCAAACTTCTCCGCATTCATGGTATAGCGCTCGTGGGTTCCGGTACCGATGAGATCCTTTTCGTCTCTGGCGGTCACCTGCCAGGTAATAAATCTTTTCACCACCCGTTCACTTCGCTCACTTGAGGCACAGGGACACAGAGAAGCCAAGTTTTTTAATGAATTTCTCAGTGTCTCTGTGCCTCAGTGGTGAATGTTTTGTGAACCCGAATCATTGGCAATAAACCCCGTTGATTTTTTGCCCGAAATGGCTAGACTCCACAAGTCTGGATGAATCACTTTTTTCAAGGACATTGATCATGATTATCGGATTTGCTGGCAAAGCGGCCTCGGGGAAAACAACTGCAGCCAAACATTTGCAGGCTAAGTTGGGAGATAAGATTCAGGTGTTGCCGATGGCGAGCATGTTGCGCCGCGAAGTGGAAATCTTTCTGCGGCAGGTCGGGGCGGCGGAGCGGGTGCCGTTGCTGTACGGTGACCAGCAGGACAAACTGGCCCATTTCGAGATTGATGAGAGCAGGGCCAGGCAAGAGTGTCCGGCTTGGGATGGCTTTGTTGCGGAAAATCGTGAAATTCAGCAGCATCCAGATCAGACGACCCTGAGCGTCCGGCGCATCCTGCAGTGGTGGGGGACCGAATATCGTCGGGCTCAGGATCCCGATTACTGGACCAAGGCGTGGGAGGCTGCACTGACAGAACTGCCGGATCGCAATGCTCACATTCTGGTGGATGACGTGCGTTTTCACAACGAGGTTGACGTGATTCAGCGTAACGACGGGGTATTGATTCGGGTGGAACGGCCGGGTTTCAACGGCGCCAATGACCACAGTAGTGAAAATTCACTGGATGATTTCAACGGCTGGAACATGGTCCTGCTCAATGACGGCAGTCTGGAGCAGTTTCTGGGTCAGGTTGAAGACAAGGTTTTGGCGCTCCTGGCCGGCTGATCAGATTTTCCCCACCGGCGCCAGATAGATGACGAACTCGTCTTTGCCGTCAACCCCCACCAGCTCATCCATCAATTCCTGATGAAAGGCCGCGATAGCGCAGGTGCCTCCACTTAAGGCTGTGCACGCCAGATAGAGGTTCTGACAGACATGCCCGACATCCATCAGAATCACCCGATGGGCGGCGGCATGGTAACGCCATTCGGTGCGATAGGGGATGCAGGTCCAGACAAAGGTGACAGCAGCAGCGGCGGTGAACATCTGACCGAGGGTTGCCGGGGGGAGTTTTTCAACCAGATCGGCATCAGTTCGTTCCAGAACCAGGGCATGTTCACGGGGCAGATAACGATAGACGCCAGGTTCCAGCTCCGCCACATTGGTGATCAACAGGTAGGTTTCAAAGGGGTGTCGACAACCCGCAGAGGGAACCGTGCGCAATGCGGTGCCGGGAGCGAGTTCTTCGCGCATGCCCTGGGTTGCCCAGAGCAGAAAAGACAGTTCGATCAAGTTTATCGGTTCAGCGGAGAAGCGCCTATGGCTGCGACGCTTGTGAATGGCAGTGTAGAGGCTGGTCTCTCGCAGCGATTCACGATTTGTGTGAGGCGGCAGTTTGATGATGTTCTGTTGCGGCTGTATGGGCTTTTGGATTTCCGGTGGCTGTAGTCCTATCTGCTGATCGGTAAAACGAAAATCAATCGTCAAGCGTAATGAGTCTTTGAGAAATTCACGTTGTTCGTCAATCTGTTCTTTGTCCACAAATCCTCCTTTTCAGTCGGCCTTTTCCCCCCGTACCAGAGCAACAGCATCTTCAAGTATGAGATAACTGGCCGGTACCAGCAGCAGGCTGAGCAGTGTACTGAAGAGAATACCGAAACCAAGAGAGACCGCCATGGGGATCAGAAACTGGGCCTGAGTGCTGGTTTCCAGTAACAGGGGAACCAGTCCCAGAAAAGTTGTCAGGGAGGTGAGAAGAATTGGTCGAAAACGATTGACCCCTGACAGTAGAACCGCTTCGTTGAGGGACATTCCCTCACGCCGGCGCCGGTTGATAAAGTCGACCAGAACCAGGCTGTTGTTGACGACCACACCGCACAGCGCGAGGATGCCGAGCAGGCTCATAAAGCTTAGATTTATTCCCATGATCATATGACCGATGATAGCGCCGCCGATACTGTAAGGAATAACGAGCATGACCGGTAGTGGTTGCAGGTAAGAGCGGAAAGGAATGGCGAGCAGGGCATAAACGGCAAAAAAGACAAAAAGGGCACCATAGACCAGGCTGCCCATGGTTTCTCTCTGCTCTTCCAACTCGCCTCTGAAGGTGTAACGTATGCCGGGGTAATCAAACAGCAGGTCATCAAGAAAAACCTTCAGGTCAGAGGCAATAGCGTTAATGTCGACTTCCCCCTTTTCGGCATCGGCGGAGACGTTCACAGCGCGGTTACGATCCACTCTTCTGATGCTTGAGTAGCCAGTCTGCATGTCGATGGCGGCAACCTGGCTGAAGGGCACTTCAATGCCGCTTTGAGTACGGATTTTCATGGTTTCGAGGCTGGCCAGATTGCGGCGCTCATCTTTGGGGTAGCGCACCATGACGCGGACATCGTCACGTCCACGTTGAATACGCTGTGCTTCGGTACCGAAAAAAGCAGCACGAACCTGTTGCGCCAGATCGTGGGTGGTTAACCCGAGAAGTTTGGCTTCGGGCAAAAGGCGCAGTTGGATTTCCTGCTTGCCCTGATCGAAGCTGTCCTGAATATCGAAAAGTCCGGGATATTCGGCATAGCGTTGTTTGAGGATGTCAGCGACTTCAGCCAGACGGTTGAAGTCCGGGCCGGTCAATTGCACGTCAACCGGATTTCCGGCTCTGCCGATTTCGGCACGGAACAGCAGGTCCTTGGCACCGGGAATGGTGCCGATCAGTTCGCGCCATTCCCGCACGATGGCATTGGTCGTAATCTGGTTGAGACGCTCTTCCGGAGGAATCAGTTCCAGAGTGACTTGCCCCAATTCCGGGTTGCCTCCCATGCCCGGGCTGCCGGTGCCGGTCCAGCCGACACTGACAAGAATGTTGCGGATGACCGGGCCGGAACCGTCAGGTTCCTGATGTTTTTCCTGGAGGTAGTAGGCCTGGCGCGCCATGTGGTCGATGTGCCCACGGGTCTGGTCGACGGAGGTGCCGGCCGGCATGGTCAGGGTGGCGCGAGCAATCTCACTTTCAATGCGCGGAAAAAAGGTATAGCCGTAACGGCCACTGACAACAAAGCTGACGATGATGAGAGTTGCTGCAGTGAAGATAGCGAATGTCAAATGGCGGCGACCGATGGCGCGGCGTAGCAAAGGCTGATAAACCCCGGTTGCGAATCGTTCCAGTCCGATGGCAATATGATGCTGCAGGGTCTGGATAAAGCGGAACGGACCTCGTGGCTTGGCCACCTTAACACTACGTAGGTGGGCGGGTAGAATCAGCTTGGATTCAACCCACGAAAAGACCAGCGCCGGGATGATAATCAGAGGTATCTGGGCGAAAATAGGTCCTCGGACCCCTTCCATGAAAAGCAGCGGAGTGAACGCGGCAATGGTTGTCAGCAGCCCAAAGGTAACAGGTGTTGCAACTTCCTGTGTGCCGGCAATGATAGCGTCAACCGACTCGCCTTTTTCCGTGAAGTGCCTATAGACGTTTTCGCCAGTGATGATGGCATCGTCGACGACGATTCCTAAAACCAGGATGAAGGCAAA
>SLDV01000041.1 GCA_007125165.1 Geobacteraceae bacterium
CGAAAGTCGTTCAGTACCGCCTCAATACGCCCCTCCACCTCACCTAAAAAAACAGAATCAGCGTGCTGCTGCACCTCATCGGCATGGAGCATGGTGGAGATGCCGCCAAAGATGACCTTTTTGCCACGCTGACGAAATTCACGGGCAATCTCAAAAGCGCGTGGCAATTGCGAGGTCAGCATGGTTGAAATCGCTACCAGATCACAGTCGGCAGCAAAATTAATCGTCTGCAGGTTATCGTCGGTAAAGGTCAGCTCGACATCATCCGGCAATGCCGCGGCAAAAACCACCGGTCCGTGGGGGGGCAAGTGAAACTCCGTCTGCCGATCAAGCTTGGGCCAACGCGGATAGATCAGTTCCATTTTCATCGGTCATGCTCCTTGTTAATGCCGCCGCGACCGGATAAAAAGTCGATAGTGCTCGCCCGAAGCTTCCGGATCAACGCTATCTACTTCAGTCCACACAGGGTCACAGCTTTCATGCTTTCTTGCTCAACCTTCCCCTGGCTGAACAACCCCTACTTTGAAAGTGTTGAGAAACAGGCCTCGACCAACTCGACAAGACCGGTAATTGGTCTGTCGTTAAAGGTCAGTGTTTCACCATGAAGTTTCAGCTTACCATAAGTCCCCGAATGGGCGTCAGGAGTGCGCGTCAGCAACAGAAAGAGGCTGCCGTATCCGGTCTCGGGACAGGGTATTGCCACCACCGGCACCTCACAGAATCCGGCCAGGATCCCCTCGCAGTCACTCCAGGTCAGTTCCTCCAGGGCGCGACAGACAACGTCCAGTTGCCGACCGCCGGTCTGATGAAGAATCACACTGTTGCCGGTCAGACCAAAGCGCAACGCTGCCTCTCCGAGAAAACAATTAGGCAGGGTGTAGGCAAAGAGGTTGGGGCTGGCCAGCTTCCCTCCATCCCTGATCATGGTTGCCAGATAATCGAGGTCGGTCTGTAGACAGCCGCCGCTGGTAACAGCAATGGTCCCGATGGCGCGTTTTTGCTGCCATTCTTCACTCCCCGCGTCGCGCAGACACATGGTGATACCGGCCAGACCGGTACGCGAGAAACCATCGAGACGACCAAAGCGCAGATCAGCCTGCTCGAAGAGATCTTTTCTTGCCGGCAGCGTCAGCGATTCATTCCACACCGGCAGTGTTGCCGCCGTGCGACCACGACCACAGCCTGGCGCCGCCACCCAACCTATCCCCATGATCCATCCGGTCATAACCTGATCCTCTGCAACATCAGGGCACCGTTGATGCCACCGAAGCCGGAATTACAACAGAGCAGATAATCGCCGCTGATCTTCTGCACCTTTTCCCCGACCTGGCCAGCGGCAGCCGCTTCCGGCTCCAGGCAACCGACGGTAGGGGGCAGGAACTGCTCCTGCAGTGCCCGCGCGGCAATCGCCACCTCAACCGCGCCGGCAGCGCCGAGGCAGTGGCCGATACTGCCCTTGAGACCGTGAAAAGGCGGTATCTTGCCGTCAAACAGGGCGCCAAAAGCCGTCAGCTCCATGGCATCGTTATACACCGTACCGGTGCCGTGGGCATTGATGGCACAAACCTGATCAGGCTCAATCTCTGCCCTGGCAAGCGCCTGTTGACAGGCAAGAATCAGTCCACATCCGTCCCGGGCCGGAGCGGTGACATGGTGAGCATCGTTGGCCGCCCCCCAGCCGGCGATCCGTGCCAGGATTGTCGCCTCCTCCCGATAGGCCTGTTCTTCGTCGAGGAGCAGCAGAGCCGCTCCGGCTTCCCCGAGGTTGAGACCACTGCGGCTACGGTCAAAGGGCCTGCAACTTTCCGGCGAGAGAGCCTGCAACGCCGAGAACCCCGAAAAAACGAATTCACTGACAATGTCCGCCGCATAGACCAGCACCGCAGAAACCTGACCGGCGGCAATCATAGCGGCACCTCGCGCCAGAGCAATCGTCGAAGAGGCACAGGCGGCGTTGATGTTTAGTACCGATGGCGACAGTCCGAAGCGGCGCGCCACCCGGTCAAGAAAAACGGTCGGCAGATCAGTTGCGCCAACCGGAATACCAGCGCGACAGCGTGCTTCGAGCAGATCGATCTCCCCTTTGGTGGTGGCCACCAGCAGACGGCAATCTGTTGGCAGCGGACCCAACTTCCCTGCAACCTGATCAAGCAGGGGCACCATGAGAGATTCTCCGGCGGCGGCAGTCAAACCATCGACACAGGCGGCGTAATGACTGATATAATGGCTGCTGTCAAAGCGTTTGACCGGCGCAATTGCCGATTTTCCATCGGTCAGTTGCTGCCACAGGGAATCGACACCTTCGCCGAGGGAAGTGACTGCGGCAACGCGACTTAAAACCACTCGCTTCATACCAGTTCTCCGGCCCGCCAACGTTGGCGAAAGTCTTCGTAGAAAGCAGGTGGTACCAGCAGCACGCGCTGCTGCGGATCGGTCAGCAACTGTATCGTGTAGCCCGTCGTAATCACCTGCTCAGCGCTGTTCCGCAGAACAAACTCATGATTGAGCCGGGTCGCATCGCTCCAGTGCAACAGGGCTTCGATGGTGAACTCCTCTTCAAAACGCAGGGGCAATTGATAATCAAGGTGCATCTGCTTGATCGGCGCCATCACTCCCTGATGATAAAAGTCCATATAACCCAGCCCATATTGGCGGCCCAGGGCGACTCGCCCGTCTTCCAGATAGCTCGGATAACGACCGTGCCAGACAATTCCCAAGGGGTCAACCTCTTCAAACCGTACTGTCCGCGTGACCAGGGTCCGCAGCGGTAGCGGCGCTCCCGCGCAAGGACGAAAATAAGGTTTTCTCATGGTATCGACTCCCCTTCAAGGAGCAGTACAAATTGGGCCGCGCGTTCTTCAGCTACCATCAGGGATGCTTTACAGCGATAATGTCCGTCCTGTTGCAACCATTCAACAACGACATGAACCAGTTCATCCGGGCGTATCTGACGGGTGAACTTGGCTTGCTGCAACGCCTTCAGTCGCAACCGTCGCCCGACCATCTGTTCCGCCAGCATTTGTGCCAGCAGGGTTTGCAGTACCGCTGGCAGAACAGGATAATCAGGAAAATGACCGGAAAATCCGGGAAAATTGGCGGCAAACCGGAACTGTTGTTGGCCGCTTCCGTTGCTCACCAACGGTTCTGACACCGCTGATTGGATAATGGCATCACGCATCAGATTCATGGGGTTAAAGTGACCTCTCTTAGCCACAGTGTCAAGGTAACGCCCTGGTGAAAATCGTTCATGACGATTTTTTCCGGCAGCTCTCGGGCAGACACCGTCTGGTAATTATCATATACTACCTGCCATCTCTCATTGTCGGTTGTCTGCCGGATTTCGCGCAAGTTTCCAAAACAGTCAAAAACAAAGGCGAGATCCCCGGCGGGAAGGGAGCGCCATAAACGCAGGCTGGTTTTCCCCATCTGCGGCTGATCATGCGGTGATGGCCGGGGCTCCAGATAAATTCGCCGTAAACTGTTGGCTATTCCTTCGGCCAGTCCGCGCTGCTGTTCCAGTTGCGGCAGTGCCCGGCGCAATTCCTGGTCGGTTGCTGTCACCACCAGCTCGAAAAACACCAGGCCCATCTCGTTCATGGCGACCAGGTGCAGTCGCTGCCGCCCCAGATCAAGCTCCATGAACCCTTCCAGGGGGATCTTTCTGCCACGCATTTCCAGCAGGGCGCTCTGACGCATCCGCCAGCGATCGTCACGACTGAGCCACTGCTGATCGATGACCTCGTCGGCAGAGAGCTCGCGTTCACAGGTTTCGGTTAACTCCGGCCCCATCGGCACAGGGGCACAGGCAGCGACAAGCAGCAAGACCAAGGACAGGATGATCCGCTTCATCAACTTAACTGCCTCCTTAATGCCGGAATCACCAGAATCGCCGTCGGCATGGCAGCACTGATACCGAGCAGCAGGGTCAAGCCGATGGAAAAAAGTGCCGGATGCTGGGCCAGGGTCAGAGCACCAAAACCGATCAGGGTTGATAGTCCCGAGACCAGTACTGCCCGCACTGAGGACAGATCTTCTTTACTGTGCCCGTGACAAACCATGAAGATACCGTAATCGACCCCCAATCCGATAATCAGCAGGGACGCGATCAGGTTGAACAGATTCAGTTCCAGACCCAGCAGGGCCATGCCGCCAAGGAGCACCAGCAAACCGGTAAGGGCCGGCAAGAGGGCCAACAGCACGTCCGTCACCCGCCGGAAAAGAACGCCGAGCAACACAACAACAACTACTCCGGCAAGACCCATAAAGCGGTAGAAGTCCGCTGCGATCTCCTGCGCCAACTGATCGGCGAATAGACTTTGGGAAACCAGGGTCGCCTCCTCCGGCAACACCCCATCCTGCAATAACCAGGTAATTTCTTCCGGCCGATCAGGAAGCAGGGTGATCATTCGGTAGCCGTCCTCATGTTCCTGAAACAGGGTGTCCACAAGCCCCCCCATCCCCCATTCGTTCAACATCCGGAGATCGATGGGTGGCGGAATTCGGTCCAGACCATCAGCAAAGGGGGTAAAAGCGCGGGCGGAAAAACCGTAGCCGGCACCGATATCACGTAGCCGCTCCGTGGTCGGCGGTTGATGATGCTGCCAGAACTCTTGCCAGCGCGCAATCCGCTCCCTGCTGGTTCGCTCCGACATCAGCAACGGCGCCAGACTGACCGCTTCCTCCTGCAGGTGACGATCACCAAGGGCCTGCCATACCTGTTCATTCTGCCGAAGCAGTCGATCCATATCATTGTCACCGATAAAAATCATTGCCCTCCCGCGGACGTCACCCCAGACTCTGCCCAACTCTGCTTCGGCCTGCTGAAGCTGATCGGGCAAGTAACCTAGTTGGCGCAACTCTCCGCTCAGGGAAAGCTGCGGCAGGTACACCAGGCTGGTACCGCACAAAACGATCCACAGCAGAATCACCACATAGCGCAAGCGGGGAAAACGTACCATCAGCGCACGCTTGCCGTTAAGGCGCGCTCCCGGAACAGCGGCAGCCCGGGGAATGAAGTGCGGCAGAACCAGCAGCGCCAGCAGCACTGCAGCAACAATCCCTGCTCCGGCAAACAGTCCCAGTTGACGCTGACCGGGCAGATCGGACAAAGCCAGAACACTGAATGCTGCCAGGGTTGTCAAACCACCGAAAAGAACCGGGCGTGCCACCAGTCGTAACATTTCCGAGCGGTCAAGACTCCGACGAGCCAGGGCAAAATAAACATGGAGGGCAAAATCGATGGTAATGCCGAGAACAACGGCACCAAAACCGATGGTAATGCCCGACACCTGATCAGCAAAAAGAGACACCACCAGCAAAGCGGTTATCATGCTGAAAAACGGCAGAAGAAGCACCGGCACGGCACGCAGCCTGCCGATCATCAGCACAAACAACAGCAACAGCCCACCGCCGGAAACAAGCAGCAATACCTGCATGTCGGTCTTGATGACATCGGCGTTGGCGAGGGTGTAAGCGTGGCCGCTGATCAGAGCGGCAGAGATATCCGGTGGCAGAACCCGGCGAGCCTGTTCAAAGGCGGCCAACAGTTGCTCTGCGCCGGCAGCATCGGTAATTGCCACCGGTGTATCGGCAAGGATCAGGCGACTTAAACCATCCGAGCTGGAAAAATGATCCCCTTCAATACGGACATCGGGAAGAGGATTCAGGTGCTGAAGCTTGTCAAGAGCAACAAGATAGAGAGAAAGGGGGTCGCGGCTGATCCGCTCCTTGACAAAGAGTCCCTGGGGCTGCAGCAGCTCGGACAGGTTCTCTGCCAGGGCGGCACTTATCCCTTCGTCATCAAGGCGGCGCTCAAGTTGTTCAAGATCCCCGGCATCAAACAGGAGTGGCAGAACCTCCAGCAGATCGCTCATCAGTCGCTGTGGATTCACTCGTGACGGACCACTGATCGGATTGACAAACCAGGGCTCCGGCAGGCGCTCATGAAGCTCCTCGGTAGCGGAATTTAACAATACCGCCTGTTCTTCGTTGTCCGCACGCAGATGGATGACCACCTTGCGGGCAAAAGGGGCCTGCTGAAGGAGCTGAAAGTCCCGTGCCACCCGGGAGTCCCCGTCGGGAAGCATCGAAGATATATTATCTTCGATATCTACGCGGGTCAGGTTCCAGAAACTCACCAGCAGCAAGACCAGCAGAAGCAGCACCAGCCACCCGCGGCGCTCCTGCAGATAGGTGTAGCAGCGCGAAAAAAAGCGCATCAGTATTCCGGCGGGACAAAGGCTCCAGCCGCCACCCTGTCGTTGATACGGACATCTTCAAAGCGCAGACGCGTACTGTCTCCGGACTGTTCCATCACCAGAACATCGCTGACATGGCCCTGCAGCGGGGCAAAAGTGACCTGGATATAGTTGACGAGTTCGGCTTCAGCAGTATCAAGGGGTGTCAGCCGCAGAACGATCGGCTCGTTGTCGATCACCTCCATGCCATAACCCTGCTCCAGCCATTCCAGGTCCACCCTGGCCCAGGCCAGCAGTTGTTGCGCCACTACTCCCATGAGCGGATCGGAACCGATGGAAAAACGCTGAACCTGCCCGCTGACGGCACTCCAGCGCACTCCCTGTTCACCCCGCAGAGCAAAACCTGATGCAACCGGGGACAGAAGCTCCCAACGCAATTGATCGGGCTCCGCATAAATCATTGCCCCTGTGGATATCAACCGATGGTCAAACATCTCCAGGTTCTTTTCCTGGACAAAAGAGCTCTGCAGGGTCTGCACCTGGGCAGCTGCCGCCTTGAGCTGAGCCAGAATAATATCAAGTTCGCTATCGTCCGCGGCGAGTGGCGTTGCCGCTAAAAAAAGTCCGGCCAATAAAAACAAAAAAATGCGTTTAATCCCTGTGAAACCTGTCATATCAATGGATCCAGACCTTGATGTCACCTTGTGCAACCACCTCACCCAATCGCCGTATTTCCCCTTCTGCTACGGCGAAATCGTCGAGTTCGGCAATGGTGCGCATATGTACCCGCAGCAGATCATCAGTCCCCGCAGAAGCATGGCGGACAATCTTTTTGATGCCGACCAGAAATCCCTGCCGCACCGGTAGCTGATCACGACGATCGAGGTAGCCTTTGAGAGTCGCATAGGACTGGGCCATGATTTCGATCAGCGCAACATCTTCGAGTCTGCCGGCGGAATCGGTGAGCAAGGAATCCCTGCCGACACGCGCCTCAATGATGCCGTTTTTGCCATCAACCTCGATCAGCCGATCAACCAGGAGCATGGGAGGGCGGTGGGGCACCAGCTCTTCAGCCGCAAGGGGCAGAGACAAAGTGGCCATCAGTCACTCCAATAAACAGCCAGATCATCGAACAACTGGCTGGAAAACAGCAACTTGCGAAAACGAACCAGATCCTCATGGAAAATATGGTCATTATTATAGACGCGAAAATCCTGTTTGAGCCGCTCATATATACGTCCGGTGCCACGCCCGAGACGATCGGCATTACGGAAAGAGAGGGCCTGCATGTCGGCAAGAACCTCAAGAGTCACCACATGCTTGGCGTTACTCACCGACTTGAAAGCCTTGCGCGCGGCGACTGTCCCCATGCTGACGACATCCTGATTGGACGCGTTACAACTGATGGTATTGGTGCTGACCGGACCGGCCAGTTGGCGGTTTTCCGCGGTAGTTGAGGTCGACAGGTACTGCGCCCCCATGAACCCCATAGTCAGGCCAAGAGTTCCCGGAATGAGAAATTCCGGCAACCCTTCGTTGAGGTGCTTGTCCAGATATTTGTTGGTGCGCCGCTCCGACAGGTTACACAGGGTGGAAATGGCGACACAGAGCATATCCATAACAAAACCGATACTCTGACCGTGAAAATTGCCGCCATGGATCACCTTCTTCTTTTCCGGAATAATAATCGGGTTGTCATTGGACGAGTTAGCCTCCGTCTCCACCACCTGCTCGGCAGAGCGGATCGCTTCGGCAACCGGTGCCAGCACCTGAGGGGTACAGCGTACGGAATAGACATCCTGCACGTTGATGCTCGTTTCAAATACCGGACCATCGAGCTTCTGCTGGCGGATCAGATCGTGCATCTCGGAGCGCAGGGTGATATTCCCTGATCCATGGTAGAGTCTGCGGATATTATCGGCAATCTCCACTTGCCCGGGATGAGGCTTGACCCGATGCAGGTCTTCGTCAAAAGCATCATCTATACCACCAAATATCTCGATAGCGAAGGCTCCGGTAACACAGCTTATATTAAGTAATTTTCGCGCTCCGAACAGAGCAAAGGCGGCCAGAGCTGTCATGGCACTGGTTCCGTTCATCAGGGCAATCCCCTCCTTGAACGACAGGCGCATGGGCGCACGTTCCAGCTCGGCATAGACCTCCCTTGCCGGCCGTAGTTCTCCCTGATAGTACAGTTCCCCCTCGCCGATAATCGCCAGGCTCAGGTGCGCCAGATGAATCAGGTCGCCGGAAGCGCCGACACTGCCGGATTCAGGGATGTAGGCGGCGATACGTTGGTTGATCAGCCATTGCATGTGTTCGAGCAGTTCAATACGCACCCCGCTGTAGCCCTTGACCAGGGTGTTGAGGCGCACAGCCATCACTGCGATGGCGATATAATCCTTTAACGGATCGCCCAATCCGGCGGCATGACTGCGGATCAGATTGACCTGCAGCGCTTCAATTTCATGATCGTCGATAATCTTGTTGCACATGGGACCAAAAGAGGTGTTCACGCCATAAATGATCCGGCGCGCAGCAACCTCTTCTTCCAGAAAAGCGCGGCTGGCACGGCAACGCTCAAGGGCAGCCGGGTCAAGGGTGACTTTCTTGTCGCCGACGCCGATAGCGACAATGTCGGCGATACTTAAACTGTTGCCATCAAGGGCAATAATTGACTTCTCGGCCATATCTCTATTCTTTCCGCTGCGGATTGAACGCGCGATAATCAAAAAAAGTAACGGGCTTACGACGGTCTTTGCGTAATGTCTGGCATGATATTTCTTCGGGTGATCGAATTTCAACCTCCAGCTTGACGCGGGTCAGGGCGGCGATACGGGCACTGATCCGGTCTGCCGTCAGCGCCGGATCCTTGCAACCGACAATCACCTTGACCTCATCGGCCAGATCATGTTGACGATACACTTCAATATAGTGCCCCTGCACCGCGGGAAGACTGTAAAGAGCATTGGCGATGGTTGTCGGGTACAGAGTGGTACCGCGACATTTCAGCATCTGCTCGTGCCGTCCCAGAATCGGCCCGAGGCGCGGGGTCTGCCGACCACAGGGGCAAGGTGTTTTATGCAAAACAGCCAGGTCGCCGGTACGATAACGGAGCAGCGGCGTTCCTTGAATCCCCAGCGGAGTTACCACAACCTCTCCAACCTGGCCATCGACAACAGATGTTCCATCCTCATTCAGAATTTCAATCAGCGCCAGTTCCGGCAGCAGATGGCCACCGCACCCCTGTTCGCAGTCGGCAAAGGCGGTCGCTATCTCGGTGCCGGCGTAGGTTCCCAGCACCCGAGCCGCCCAGTGCTCTGTCAGTGTTTCACCCAGCGGGGAAAGGGTCAGATCAGGATTACGGATCGGCTCGCCGATGCAGATCAGTTTTTCCACACCGAGAGTGCGGCAATCGACCCCTTCCTGCTCAAGATACCGGGCCAGAGTCAGAAACAGGCTCGGAACACCAACCATCACCTGAGGACGTTGCCGCCGCAGGGTTTCGGCAAGATAGTCAAGAGAGCTTGAACCGGCCCGCATGATCGTCGCGCCGATTGCGCGTAGCCCCAGAAAATAAGCCAGTCCGGCCATAAAACCGCGATCGAGAGCGGCGGCAATAAGAACCCGATGCTGTCTGTTGATCCCGGCACCGAGAAATGCCAGCTTTTCATTTTCCTCCAGACGCTTTAAATCGCTTTCAGTCTGCCAGATCGTGACCGGCTCACCAGTGGTACCGGAAGTCACACAGATGTCAACCACCCGCTCCTCGGCAACCGCAAGAAAATCGCGATTAAATTTCGCCAGTTCAGCCTTCCCTGTCAA
>SLDV01000101.1 GCA_007125165.1 Geobacteraceae bacterium
CTGGAAAAGACTGTTGCTGCGCCCCGGTTTAAGGGGGGATTACGATAATTTCTCGGGAAATCTTGACGTTGCGCCTCGCTTTAAAGCTGAAGTAGATACTTTTGATAACGGGCTATTCAGGATATTTTTCGGCGCCAATCGTTACTATGGTCAGCAACTCAGGGCTTATGCGTTTAATCAATATCGCTTCTTAAGAAGCTATACTTTTTCTTTGCCTCTGGATGAGGCTCAGGTTGATACCCCCCAGCAGACAAATCAGGTTGCATTTGATAGAAACAGCAGAACCTACAGCAGCGATAAGCTCGATACGCCCTATTCAGACGAGTTGTCTGCCGGCTTTATCGGTGGTACAGGTAGTATAAGTTACAGCGTTGAACTGTTACAGCGTCGCCACAAAAAACAACTCGTTAGTCAACGAGAAGATAATGTTTATTACATGACCAACAATGGTCGCAGTCGCTATGAAGCAATCAATCTGGCGTTATCGACAACCATGTCGACAGAAAGCCTGGGTCAACATAATATCTCAGTTGGTGCTACCAGATCAAAAACAACATCATCGTTCGCCCTTGACAGTTTTTTTGCAGACATCAATACAACCGACCCTTTATATGACTATCGTGGAGTGTTTTATAATGGCACTTACCAGGCACGTTCTGATCTTCCGGCGGGAAATTACAGTTCTCCCTGGGTGCTGACGTTGGGTACCAGCAGCACCTTATTGAATGACCATATTCGGCTGTACAGTCTGACGCGCTGGCGTGGTACGTCCAAGGGACTGATTCAGGACACGAGAAGGTCCGCTGATACACCACATGGTGTTGACTCTACCGCAGCATCAAACAGGTGGTTTACTGAAGATGGCAGGATTGTCACTGCCTACAAATCCGGAAAAATATCGGGCGGATCAACCACCGATATCACCGCCGAATTCGATGCGATCAAAACCGAGCGCTACCACTTGACCCTGATCCTCGAAGTTCTCAATATCTTCAACGGCAACATGCAGACCGGACTCGACAGTGGTGATGCGACGGGAACCGGTGCTATCCATGGGCGCGGTTTTTATCTCGGCGCGCGCATGACCTTCTGATGTTGGAACAATTCGCGGCAAAAACAGAATTCAGAACTAAAGTTAACAGGCTGAAACAGTGAAGGTTTTCTACATTCTCCCCTTATCCTTCTCAGCGCCCTGGTGTGGCCTCTGCGCGAAGCATGGTTGAAAGACGCGACGCGCAGGCAGATAATAAAATTTTGAAAACCTGTATTGACATCAATTGAATTTCAGCCTTATCATTCAAGGTTGTTCAACAACTATTTATAACCGATGGAGGGTACATCACATGCCAGTATACGAATATCAATGTGAAGGCTGCGGTCACAGGTTTGAAGTGCGTCAGAAATTTTCTGATCAACCCATTTCTGAATGTGCCCAGTGCGGTGGTCACGCTAAAAAAGCCATTTCTGTTGCCGGGTTTGCCCTTAAAGGCAGTGGCTGGTATCAGCAGGGCTACAGCAACGCAGCTGCCAAAGCGGAAAGCTGCCCGGCGGCAACGAGTGCCCCCGGCGATTCCTGTGCCGGTTGCCCCAAGGCGGTTAATGGCTGAGCAGATTAAACGCATAATCGCTAAAAAACCTCCCTGTCGTTTGTGACGGGGATTTTTTTTGCTTTTTTTCCTGCAGAGGTTGCTTTACAAACTGACAGGCCTGTGTTTAGAGTTGAAAAAACAATCCATGTTGATGTGATCAGTTATTTTATTCGGGAGGAGCAACAGTGGCACAGATTATTGATGGTAAAGCCCTGGCAGGGGAGATTCGCGCAGAAATAGCACAGCAGACACAAGAACTTATAGCCACAGGAGTCACTCCGGGACTGGCGGTTGTTCTCGTCGGCGAAGACCCGGCCAGCAGGGTTTATGTGACGATGAAAGAGAAGGCCTGCGCGGCAGCCGGAATCTATTCGGTTGAACACAAGCTCCCGGCCGACACCTCAGAGTTGGAGTTGCTGCAACTGGTTGAGCGACTGAATCAGGATGAGCGAATCGACGGTATTCTGGTGCAGTTGCCCCTGCCGGACCAGATTGATGAGGCCAAGATCCTTGAAGCCATTTCCCCTGCAAAAGACGTTGATGGATTTCACCCTTTCAATGTCGGCCGTCTGGTAACCGGCAATCCGCTGTTTAAACCCTGTACCCCTTACGGCGTGATGGTCATGCTTCAACGTATCGGCGTTGACCTCAAGGGTAAAAATGTTGTCGTCGTCGGACGTTCCAATATTGTCGGCAAGCCGGTCGCCCTGATGTGTCTGGCTGAGCATGCCACGGTCACCATTTGCCATTCGCGCACCCAGGACCTTGCTACCAAGGTTGCCGCGGCCGATGTGGTGATTGCCGCAGTCGGTCGTCCGGAAATGATTAAAGGTGACTGGATCAAGCCGGGAGCTGTCGTTATTGATGTGGGCGTTAATCGTGTCGGCGACAAAAAGCTGGTCGGAGACGTTGATTTTGCCGGTGCGGCAGAGCGGGCATCGGCAATTACTCCAGTGCCGGGTGGGGTCGGGCCCATGACGATAGCCATGTTGTTGCACAACACGTTGGAGAGCGCCAGACGTCGTGCTGTTTGACGATCTGGCAATGTCACCTTGCAACTCAAGTTGGTGATCAATAGCAGCCCGTTTCGGGAGGACATCCATGGAAGTGCCGGAAGAGTTGAAATATTCAGAAGATCATGAATGGGTTCTGGTTGAAGAAGATGTCGCTCTGGTTGGTATCACCGACTTTGCCCAGGAGCAGTTGGGGGAGATTATATTTCTCGAACTGCCTGAAGTCGGAGAGCAGCTTGAAGCAGGCAAGCCTTTTGGTGTGGTGGAATCGACCAAAGCCGTTTCCGATATCTATGCGCCGGTCAGCGGCGAGGTGATTGAAGTAAATGATGATCTGCCCGATAGCCCGGATATCATCAACACCTCACCTTATGAGGATGGCTGGCTGGTCAAGGTAAAGCTGCTCGATCCTTCCGAACTTGATGATCTTCTTGATGCGAGTGCTTACGAGGTGCTGATCGAAGAAGAAGATTGAAAGCCTTATCAGCCCTTGCTTCACCGTCCGAAAATATAACGTCCGGTAATTCGATACCGGAAGTAAGCTCTGATACGCAGTTCATCATGAGGGTAGTGTCTGCCGAGGGGACCAAAGGGGGCCGCTCGGTAGACGGCTTGGATCGCCTCGAAGTCGAGCAGATCTGAGCCGCTTGTTCTGCGCAAATCCACATCTATCAATTCTCCGTCTCTGGTAACAATGATCATCAGTTCAAGGGTTCCTTCGACACCATTCATGGCGGCTTCAGCAGGATAATTCCAGACCCGTTCGATGCGATCGTGAAACCGCCTGAAAAAAGACACGAGGCGATCGTGCTGCAGGTTCAGCCAGACTTCATCGCCGATTTCCGTATCCTCGCGTTCACGTATTCTGTCACGATCTGCCGGTTGTCCTTGAGCTATTTCCGCCAACCTGCTTGGCGAAGGAAAAAGTTGCTCGCGGGTAAGGCGGGGCGGTTCTCTTTCCTGTATGTCGAGTGGGTCGTCCACTTGCTGTGGCGGTGTCGAATGCTCAGCCTCTGTGACAGGTTCCGGCTGCTGCGGCTCGATAATCCTCGTCGGTGGAGAGGCTGGCGCTGTGATGGCCGGCGGGAGAGACGGTTCAGTTGCCGGTGGTTGGTCTACAGGCGCCGGTGCAGTGCTGATCTCTCTGCTCTGGTCGCGGGAATCATCACCTTCAGGCGCCTGTTCGCGCTCGACCAGTTGGTCACGCTCGGCCCTGCGCGGTGACTCGACGTCGATCTCAGGCTCTGGAAGAGGAGGTTGCTGATCAATCTCATAAATCGGTTGAGTCTGCGGTTCCGTGTCAATTTCCGGCAGGCGAACATCAACCAGCTCGATGACAGTTCGTTCCTGGAGCTGTTCTGTAGTGCGTCCGGTTTGCAGACTCAGAATCAACAGCAGGTGGAACAGCAAGGACAGGAGCAGGCAAGCAACGAGCAAGTGTGGACGACGAAATCGGCTTTCCTGATTGTGTGGCGACAGATTATCCATAAGCCGCCATTATACCTGTGTCATTAACGGCCGACCAGAGCGTTTTCAATAGTATGCTGAGGGCTGAGGCGAAACAGCCTGCACAGTTCAGGGTTCCTTTTGTTTGGGGTTGCCGATGAACCGGAAAAAAGGGATAATCATTGACCCTGTAATAAGGGCTGAGTATAACCAGCAGAGATAAAACACAGGGTGGGCATTGCCCACCAGATACTCAGGCGTAGTGCTGCTTCAGCGTGGGTTTTTTAATTGCAATAGAGGAGGTTGTAAATGCATCTGGTTGATCAAATCAAGGCTAAGGCAAGGGCAAATCTTCAGACCGTGGTTCTTCCCGAGGGGTACGATGATCGCATGATTGAGGCCGCCGCCAGGATTGATGCTGAAAATCTGGCCAATGTCGTCTTGCTGGGCAAACCCGAGACTCTTAACGCAAAGGCTGCCAGTCTGGGGGTTTCATTGACTGGAGTGACCCTGATAGAACCGAAAAATTCCGAGAGCCTGCCTGCTTATATTGATGAGCTGGTGGAGCTGCGTAAAAAGAAGAATCTCAGCCGTGATGAAGCGATTACCATGTTAACGGCCGCGGATAATCTTTACTTCGCTGCTATGATGGTGCGTCGCGGTGAAGCCGGTGGCGCCGTGGCCGGTGCGGCTAATACAACCGGAGATGTGTTGCGTGCGGCTTTTCAGGTTGTCGGCACCGCTGCCAACATGAAGACCGTGTCATCGGTCTTTTTGATGGTGACAAAATCGCCGGACTTTGGCGAAAACGGTGTGCTCTGCTTTGCCGATTGCGCAGTCAACCCGAATCCCGATGCGCAGGCTCTGGCCGAAATCGCAGTCAGTACCGCTGCCAGTTGCAAGAGTTTTCTTGGAGTTGATGCCCGTGTTGCCATGTTGAGCTTTTCAACCAAAGGCAGCGCAGCCCATAGTGACTGTGATAAGGTTCTCAGTGCTCTGGAGATTGCCCGTAAACTGGCCCCGGATCTGGCTATTGACGGTGAGCTGCAGGCCGACGCAGCACTGATTCCCAAGGTCGGTGAAAAGAAAGCGCCGGGCTCAGCCGTGGCCGGACGCGCCAATACCATTATCTTCCCCGATCTGGATGCCGGCAATATCGGTTATAAACTGGTGGAGAGAATTGCTGGTGCCGAAGCTGTCGGGCCGATTATTCAAGGACTGGCAAAACCGATTAATGATCTGTCACGTGGCTGTTCGGTCGATGATATCGTCAGCGTTGCGGCAATTACTGCTGTTCAGGCGCAAGGTTGATGCTCAGATTGAATTCGATGGGTTATGGACATGATACAACTGTATAATGTTTCCAAGCGCTACAGCCGTGATTCCATTGCAGTCAAAGACTTGTCGGTAAAAATCGACAAAGGGGAGTTCGTTTATGTGACCGGCGCCTCCGGGGCAGGCAAAACTACCTTTCTGCGTATGCTCTATGTTGCCGAACGGCCAACGCGCGGGCAGATTCTGGTTGATGGGCAGAATGTCACTCGTATTCGTAGTCATCAGATCCCCTATCTGCGCCGAAAAATCGGCGTGGTGTTTCAGGACTTCAAGTTATTACAGAGTCGCACCGTTTATGAAAATGTCGCATTTGCCCTTGAAGCCCAGGGAAAAAAACGTTTTGAGGTCAGTAAAAAGGTCTATCAGGCCCTAAAAGAGGTCGGCCTCGAACACCGTCTGCAGCGCAAGCCTCTCGAACTTTCCGGCGGGGAACAGCAGCGTATTGCCATTGCCAGAGCCCTGGTCGTCGACCCCCTGATTCTGCTCGCTGACGAGCCGAGCGGCAACCTGGATCAGGAAGTTACCATGGATATCATGAACTTATTCAAACGTGCTAATGCCCGCGGTACGACCGTATTGCTGGCAACTCATGACTACAGTCTTCATCAGCGTTTTCCTCGGCGCGTCCTGACGCTGGACCAAGGAAAGCTGGTCGGTGATCAGCGCCCCCTGGAAATGGAAACAGCAGAGCAGTAAATTCCGAAACGGAGGTTCCAGCAGTGCTGGAAGCAATGCGCTACTTTTTTTTAAGGGCTTTGCGCAACATGCGCCAGTGGCCTTTTTTGTGCTCAGCCGCTATTTTAACCATGGCTGTTTCTCTGGCTACAATTGCGACCTTTTTCCTGATTGTTGTCAATATCGAACAATTGGCTGCCCGCTGGACAGGGGAAATCCAGGTTATTGCCTACCTTAACACCCCCCCGGCACAGCAGGATCTTGTCCGCTTAACACAAGATCTTGAGCAGATTGAGGGCGTGGAAAACGTTGCATATGTGTCGCCCGCAGCAGCCATGGACCGCTTTCGTGAGCGTCTCGGCGAGGATGCTTCACTACTGCAGGGAATCCGACCGGATTTGCTGCCGGCATCTTTCGAAATCGGACTAAGGCCGGAATTCCGTCAACAGGAGGGAATTGAAATCATTGTTGCCCAACTGGAAGAAGTCATACCGGTTGATGATTTGCGTTACGGTCAGACCTGGCTTGAGCGTTTCAACACTTTTATTAACATGCTGCGCTTTGTCGGTGCGTTTCTGGGTGGCTTTCTGCTGTTTGCCACTCTTTTCATCGTTGCCAACACCATCAGACTGACCTTATACGCCCGTCGTGACGAATTGGAAATCATGGCGCTGGTAGGTGCGACAATGCGTTTTATCAAAATCCCCTTCATGCTCGAAGGGGCAATCCAGGGGTTTGTCGGCGGAATGCTGTCCCTCTTGTTTCTCGGGGTTTCTTTCACTTTGATCATTTCACGGGGGCTGAATGCTTTCTGGTTAACCCCGGTTGATTTTGACCTCTTGTTTCTCACCGCGACACAACAGCTCCTGCTGGTACTGGCGGGGGTCGTTCTCGGTGTCCTTGGCAGTCTTTCCTCGCTTCGTCGCTTCGTTAGAATCTGATGGCTTGTCGACTTGTTAGCCGGCTGCTTGCCGGACTGATCGTTTTGTCAATTCCTGTTTTTGCTGATGATCTGACCCAGACACAACAGCAGCTTGAACAGATCCGTACCCGCATCGAGAGGGCAGAGGCCGATCTTGGTGCGCAGCGCCAGTCGGAAAATGAGATCAGTCGTGACCTTGCCCTGATTAACGGACAATTACAGCGTATCGACGACCGTATTGTCCGAATCAAACAGGAACAACAGCGGCTGCGGCAGGAGGAACAACAGCAGCAACGCCAACTGGACCAGAGCCGGGCTCAAGCTGAAGAAGTTGGCAGCCGCCTTGAGCAGCGACTCATTGCCCTTTACAAGGAAGGGGAGTCCGGCATCTTGAAGATTCTTTTTTCAGCCGAGTCTCCTACTGAACTGATTCAGCAATATCATTATCTTACCAGGGTGATGGAGAATGACAGAGAGTTGCTGGATGAGTATCGTCAGGCGATGCAGGTACAGCAGCGTCAGTTGGAACAACTCACTGCTCTTCAGCGTCAGCAGGCGGACTTGCTCCAGCGTGAAGAAGCTGAACGTCAAGAGGCGGCAACCGCTCGTCAACTGCAAAGCAGACTGTTGCAGCAGGCGCAGAGAGAAAACAAAAAACTCCAGGAAGAACTCGTCAGCCTCAAGGAGGATGCGACCAGACTGACCGGGCTGATTGATGAACTTCAGGCCGCCCGAGTGCGGACACCAGCTCCCGCAGCTCCCGGCCCTGTCGTTGATTTTGCGCGGCAGCGCGGACGGCTGATATGGCCGACAGACGGGTCGGTGCTAATCAGGTTCGGAACGCAACGAGATCAGAAACTGGGAACTTTTTACGAAAGCAACGGGCTTGAAATTGGTGTGCGTCCCGGCTCGCAAGTCCGGGCAGTGGCAAATGGACAGGTCGTCTATGCTGATTTTTTCAGAGGATATGGAAATCTCTTGATCATCAGTCATGAAGGGGAGTATCACACCCTTTACGCGCAACTGGATCGTATCGGCAAGAAAACCGGCGATCGTGTTGCAACGGCGGAAACTGTCGGTCAAAGTGGGTTGGCCGGGCGAGAAAGTATTTATTTTGAAATTCGACATAAAGGTGCCCCAGTCGATCCGTTGACCTGGCTGCAACCTTTATGAACAGGAGTTACCGGATGATTCTCCGTTATTGGTTGGCTGTTTTTCTCACCATGCTGATGCTGATGATGTCTACCGTTGTCGCGGTCGCCTCATCTCTTAACACAGAAGAGGACTATCGCAGCCTGGAACTCTTAACCGATGTCATGACGCTAGTACGTGATAATTATGTTGAAGAGATCACAATCAAGGAGCTGGTGCAGGGTGCCGTGCGCGGAGTTCTTGAAACTCTTGATCCCCACAGCAGCTATCTGTCAGCCGACATGTTTGCGGACCTCAAGACTGAAATCCAGGGTGAATTCGGTGGTTTAGGTATTGAATTGACGATCAGAGACCGGGAATTAACCGTTGTCGCACCTATTGAAGGCACTCCTGCATGTCGCGCCGGCATCCTGGCTGGTGACCAGATCATTGCTATCAACGGTAAACCAACCCGTGATATTGACATGATGCAAGCTGTCCGTCTGCTGCGTGGACCGGCTGGCGAATCCGTCGACCTGATGATCCTCCGTAGTGGCATGTCAGAGCCTTTTGAAGTGACGGTTGAGCGTGACATTATCCAGGTTCAATCAGTGCGCAGTCGGGTTATTGACGAAGGTATCGCCTATGTGCGCCTGATTCAGTTTCAGGAACGTACCGCTGCTGACCTTGCCGACCATCTGTTTGAGTTGCATTCCAGCAGCACTTTCCCTTTTAACGGATTTGTTCTTGATTTGCGTAACAATCCAGGAGGGCTATTGGAGTCAGCCGCGGCTGTGGCCGACATGTTTCTTAACGCTGGAATAATTGTTTCCGTATCCGGTCGCCATCCAGCCTCTCAGCAGTCTTTTCGTGCCCGGTCAGAGGGTACGGAACCGGGCTATCCAATGGTGGTGCTGATCAACGGAGGCAGCGCCAGTGCGGCGGAAATAGTTGCAGGGGCGCTGCAGGATCATCAACGAGCCATCGTTCTGGGAGAGCAGACTTTTGGCAAGGGATCGGTACAGACCATCATCCCCCTTCACGACAATTCCGGCCTGCGCCTGACAACCGCCCAATACTACACCCCGTCAGGCCGGTCCATACAGGCCCTCGGGATCACCCCGGACATTGTCGCGCCGCAAATGGTACTGACTGACACTGCGGCAACCACCAGGTTGCTGCGAGAAAAGGACATGGATAAACATTTACCGCCTTCTGCCAAGAACGGGACCAATGCGGAACTGTCACCGGAAGAACAGCGGGAACTGCAAGACTTGAAAAGTGATTATCAATTACAACGGGCTCTTGACCTGCTCAAAGGTTATAGCAGGTTTACGCGTAAATCCATGGAGCCCACACCGGACGAGTCCCAGCAACGGGAAAGAATGCAGTACTGATGGCAACACGTAAAAAAACACCGACAAGAAAAAAAGCCGGCAACTCTAAAAAAACTGGTAATAAATATTCTTTAAATCAGACGACCAGAATGATTCTGGCAAGTCTCTTTCTGATTATTTTTGTCCTGATTTGTCTGTTTGTGCTGTCCAGCCTGCGCGAGCGTGTGCTCACATCTGCTCCGGAAGTTGTTTATGAAGAACCGATCACCGACTATCAGCCGTCGCACCTTTATGAATACGATGATATTTTCAGGCTTCTCGATCTGCAGTTGATCAGCGGCCCCCAGTCTCTTGGCTGGCGTCGACTGCCAGCCGTAGATGGTGCCGACACACGGGAAATTTTCGGGGACTTTCCGGCAACCCCGCGATTGGAGGAACTCGCTCGTCATATCGAGCAGACACAGGCTCCGGCACATCTGATCGTAGCTGAACAGGAGGGAATTGTTCAGCTTTTTTGGCAAGGCCAGTTACGGCTGCAGCTTGTTTATCAAGTACCCGTACTTCCTGATGAAACACATCGAAGTCGTATAGCCATCATTATCGATGACCTTGGCCCCTCCCTGTCCGTATTGCGGCAGGTTCTCGATCTGGGTCTGGAGCTCACACCGTCGATTCTTCCCGGCACCGAAAGAGCAGCGGCTTCGGCAGCGATGTTGCGAGATGTCGGACGTGAGTACATGATACATATTCCGATGGAACCTCGTAGTTACCCGCAAACCAATCCGGGCGCCGATGCGTTATTACTGAAACACTCCGAAGAAGAAATACGCCGCTGGATGCGACTCTATATGGAGCAGGTGCCAGGAGCTGTCGGAGCAAATAATCATATGGGTTCCCGCTATACGGAAAAAGCTGAACCCATGCGTGTTGTTCTCGATGAGTTGCAGCGTCACGACATGTTTTTTATTGACAGTGTTACCATCAACGGTTCAGTTGCTTTTGCTGAGGCGCGTCGAATGGGACTTAAAGCCGGAGCACGTCATATTTTTCTCGATAATCAGGAAGATGTTGCCTATATACGGCAGCAACTGCGCAACATGATTCGCCTGGCTGAAAGCCGTCGAGAAGTGATAGCTATCGGTCACCCCTATCCGGAAACCATTGAGGCTATCCGTCTTGAAAAAGACTGGCTTAAGTCACAGCCGGTAGATTTCGTACCTGCGTCGATGCTGGTTCGGCGCTATTCCGACTAATTTTCCCAGCGTTGAGATAGATGGAGCCATTCCTGTGAGATACGATCACCAAAAACCTGAACTGATCAAGGTCGCTGACCTGGTCGGCGCTTTACAGGAGCTCGTTGAGGAAAATTTTGTCGAGGTTCTGGTGCAGGGTGAGTTGAGCAATGTTTCCAGGCCGGGATCCGGACACCTTTATTTTACTCTCAAGGACAAGTCTGCCCAGATCCGTTGTGCGATGTTTCGTGGTCAGGCGCGTGCTCTGTCATTTGCTCCGGAAAATGGAATTGAAGTGATCTGTCGCGGCCGGGTTTCGGTTTATCCGCAGCGCGGCGATCTGCAATTGATTGTCGACGGAATGGAACCTGAAGGGGTAGGGAGTCTTCAACAGGCTTTTGAGGAAGTTCGTTCACGGCTCGAGGTTGAAGGCCTGTTTGCCAGGGAAAGAAAAAAACCTCTACCTTCTTTTCCCCAGGTCATCGGTGTTGTTACTTCCGGCACTGGTGCCGCCTTTCAGGATATTTGTCAGATCCTACAGCGCCGTGCGGTTGGGGTAACCCTGTTGTTGCGATCGGTTCGGGTTCAGGGTAAGGAGGCTGCAACGGAAATCGCTGCAGGAATTGCCGATCTCAATCGACAGTCAGATGTTGACGTTATCATCGTCGGTCGCGGTGGGGGCTCAAAAGAAGACCTTTGGGCTTTCAACGAAGAAATAGTTGCTCGTGCTATTGCCACTTCAGCCATTCCTGTTGTTTCTGCCGTAGGCCACGAAACTGACGTTACCATCGCCGATCTTGTTGCTGATCTGCGCGCCCCCACGCCTAGCGCTGCTGCCGAGCTGGTGGTTCAGAACCGACTTGAATTGGAACGTCATCTTGATCAACTGGTATTGCGGTTGGGGCGTCAGATGCGCTGGCAAACCAGCTTGCTGGAAAGTCGCTTGAGTGGGCTGGAAAAACGACTGAAATCGCCGACGGTCAGGCTGCAGCAACAAAAAGATGAACTTGACCGATTGTTTCAGCGCCTTTGTCTGGAGATGCGCCGGTTGTGTGAAAACCGCTCACACCGTTTGAACATGTTAAACAGCCGGCTGATGGCCCTGTCGCCGACAGCAGTGCTAAGACGTGGCTATGCCATTGTTCAGCACGGTGACAATGTGATTTTTTCGAGTACAGAAGTTAACCGCAATGACGATCTTCAGGTGACCCTGGCGCAAGGTCAGCTAAAAGTCAAAGTGACAGAAAAAATGTAACAGACCAGGGAATTTTATCTACAGGGTTGACGGCGAGCGGATCGACTGTTGATAATCAACCACAAAGCATTTATCTGGTTGTCCGGTTCGCTCCAGTACAGCAGAAAACAGGATCCAGATTGTCAGCAGGTCGCATCGGTCGCGATCTTCTAACCGTTATAGCTGGAGCGAAGTGGATAACTAAATAACATTTTTACAGGATATCGAAGATGGCAAAAAAAAACGGGTTTGAAGCCGCACTGCGTAGACTTGAAGAAGCTGTTGAGCAATTGGAGTCGGGGGAGCTTTCTCTGGAAAAGGCCCTTGCCGTGTTCAGTGCCGGAGTCAAGGATGCAGACCTCTGCCGTGAATCATTACGAGCGGTAGATTTAAAAGTTGAGCAATTGATCAAACAGGCAGACAGCAGCGATCAGCGGGAGTCTCTTAATGGACAGTGACAACTGGCAGTTACAGGCCTACCTCGATCATCAACTGACGCAGATTGAGGCCGCTCTGAACAAATATCTGCCTGGTTCAACAACGCGTCCGGCCCGGTTGCATGAAGCCATGCGGTATTCCGTGCTTGGCGGGGGAAAACGGATACGACCAGTAATGCTTCTTGCTGCCTGTGAGGCGGTAGGTGGAAACATGCAAGAGGCTATGCCCGCCGCCTGTGCTGTTGAAATGATCCACGCCTATTCGTTGATACATGATGATCTGCCGGCGATGGATAATGATGACATGCGCCGTGGCCGGCCGACAAATCACAAGGTATTTGGTGAAGCTACGGCTATTCTTGCTGGTGACGGTCTGCTGACAGAAGCATTTATTCTCCTGAGCAGGTTAGATACAATGGATACTGTGCCGGCAAATGCCCGCCTTGAGATTGTCAATCTTCTGGCCACACATGCCGGTACCCGGGGGATGGTTGGCGGACAGATGGTTGACATGGAAGTAGAAGGAACGGCAATTGATCTGCCAACTCTTGAATATATCCACACGCATAAAACCGGGGCTCTGATAAAGGTGGCAGTGGAAATCGGTGCGATTATCGGCGGGGCCACGCAACAGCAGCGTGATGCTCTTCAGCGCTATGCTGCCGCAACAGGACTGGCTTTTCAGATCGCCGATGATATCCTTGACATTATTGCCGCACCAGCAGCGCTTGGCAAACGAATTGGCAGTGATCAGCAGCGCGGTAAAGCAACCTATCCGGCATTGCTCGGCCTGTCAGAAGCTCGCAGACGGGCAGACGAAATGAATGCTATTGCAATCCGGGCATTGGATCTGTTTGGCAACGAAGCACAGCCTTTGCGGGCGATTGCCCGTTATATTGTCGATCGCTCACACTGAGAGGGCAGGATCCATTCAATTTGTAGTATGCCGCAGGTTTGGCACCAGAGGAGAAAAAATGGAAACCCTATTATCCCGAATTCAGTCACCGCAGCAGTTGCGAGAACTTGACAGAAAGCTCTTGCCGCAGTTGGCCCGGGAACTGCGCGAGCAGATCGTAAAGACAGTAGCTGCCAACGGTGGACACCTCGCCAGTTCTCTTGGTGTAGTGGAGCTGACGATTGCTCTGCATCGGGTGTTTAAATCTCCTGATGATCGTATCATCTGGGATGTTGGACACCAGGCCTACGCCCACAAGCTGCTGACCGGCCGTCAGCAGGAATTTTCAACCCTGCGGCAATGGAAAGGGTTGAGCGGTTTCCCTAAACGCAAGGAAAGTATTCACGATATCTTCGATGTCGGTCATTCCAGCACCTCCGTTTCGGCGGCCCTGGGGATGGCTGCTGCCGGGGATATTCTGGCATCCGATGACCGCATCGTTGCGGTTATTGGTGACGGATCGCTGACCGCCGGAATGGCCTTTGAAGCCCTTAATCACGCCGGGCATCTCAAGCAGAAGCTGGTTGTGGTTCTTAACGATAACGAAATGTCAATTTCACGCAATGTCGGAGCACTTTCATCTTTCATGAGTCGAAAGATGACATCAGACACGTTCATCCGGTTTAAAAAAGACACCGAATATCTGCTTAGTCATATTCCCGGTATCGGACGTGATCTGGTCGGCATTGCCAAGCGTGCCGAGGAATCTCTCAAGAGTTTCATGACGCCGGGCATGTTGTTTGAGGGGTTCGGGTTTGATTATTTTGGCCCCCTGGATGGTCACAATATGGATGAGCTGGCAGAAACACTGCACAACGTGGCGCAGATCAAGGGGCCGGTTCTGCTCCACATTGTCACAAAAAAGGGGCGCGGTTACGAGCCGGCAGAAAAGAATCCGCCAAAATTTCATGGTATTGGCCCTTTCGATGCTCTTACCGGGGAGATCGCTCCTGCAGCTCCCGATGCGCCGCCATCTTATACAGAGGTTTTTGGTCAGACCCTTATCCAGCTTGCCCGTGATGACGAACGTATTGTTGCGATTACCGCAGCCATGGCAGAAGGAACCGGGTTGAAGCCATTCTCGGAAGCCTATCCAGACCGGTTTTATGATGTTGGCATTGCTGAACAGCATGCCGTGACTTTTGCAGCCGGGCTGGCGACCCGAGGCTTGCGTCCGGTTGTCGCTATTTACTCTACCTTTATGCAAAGAGCCTATGATCAGGTCCTCCATGATGTGTGTATGCAGAACCTTCCGGTTGCCTTCGCCCTTGATCGTGGTGGACTGGTGGGCGCCGATGGACCGACCCATCATGGTGCCTTTGACCTTTCTTTTCTGCGCTCTATCCCCAATATGATTCTGGCAGCGCCACGTGATGAACATGAGTTGCAGCGGTTAATGAAAACCGCACTGAGCGTTGACGGGCCCTTTGCTTACCGTTACCCACGTGGTAAAGGAACGGGAGTCTCCACCACCGGAACAATCACGCCGATCCCTGTCGGCGAAGCGGAATTACTGCGTGAGGGGAGCGATGGTCTGATCATTGCTGTTGGCAGCATGGTAAGGCAGGCGCTTACGGCAGCCGACGTGCTGGCCGGGGAAGGGGTAGAGCTGAGTGTGCTGGACGCGCGCTTTATCAAGCCTCTGGATCGAGACCGGATTCTCTCACTGGCTGGGTCCGTTCCTTTTGTTATGACCGTAGAGGAAAATGCTCTGCAGGGGGGCTTTGGCGCAGCCGTACTTGAGCTTTTCAGTGATGTCGGATTGCAGGTACCGGTGGTGCGGCTCGGCATTCCGGATACTTTTATTGAACAAGGGTCACAAGCACAGCTCTACGAAAGTCTCGGGCTGAATGCAGATCACATTATAAACCGTATTCGTGACATACTGGCAGTGGAGAAGCGTCAGCAATCAGCCGGCTGATTTATGCAGGCATAAAAACTAGCCAGGCCTGTCTGTCAGGTAGCGGCTGGCCCAGGTAGCAATCATGTCACCAACATACAGAGCATCTGCCTGCTTCGACAGGAGATGGTCGGCATTATCAAGACTGATAAAGGATTTCGGGTGCCTGGCTGCCTGGTAAATGCGACGGGCGTTATCTATGTCAACCACGGGGTCGCGGGGGGAGTGCAGCACCAGTAACGGAAGCCCCAGTTCTTTTATCCTTTCCTCTGACTTATGTGTTTCCAGGTCGGTGACAAATTCCTTGCCGATAGTAAAACTGCGTCCGGCAATTTCAACCCTGGCGGATCCTTTTTCTTCAATTTCCTGAATGAAATTGCCCAGCAGATGGGTTACATGTTGGGGGTCAAAGGGGGCGGCAATCGTAACAACCCCTTTTGTTGACGGGACTTTCGCTGCGGCCTGAAGAACCGCGGCACCACCAAAAGAATGTCCGATAAGAATTTCCGGTCCACGGAAGTTTTGTTCAAGCCAGACTGCCGCACCGATCAGATCGCCGATATTGGATGACAGGTTTGATGATGCAAAGTCACCCTGGCTGTCACCGAGGCCGGTAAAGTCAAAGCGCAACACGCCGATGTTTTTAGCGGTTAAGGCACGACTGATATAGCGCGTCGATTTTAGGTTTTTGCCGCAGGTAAAACAGTGGGCAAATAACGCCCACCCCACAGGTTCGCCGTCATCCGGTCGGTCGATGATACCGGCGAGTTGATGTCCGCTCTCCGGGTTGGTGAAGCTGATTTGTTGGCTGCTCATAAGACCTCCGGTGTTTGTCCTGTCTGTATTTTTGTCATCCTGCGCCCAGTCACAGCGTATTTTACCGACGCACTGAACTTCGCGTGACTTTTCTGTTAAATTATTTTATACGGTAGCGAGCCACAGCTTTCAAGGAGAGTTATCATGGCACGAAAAATCTTTGTTGCCGCAACTGGCATGAACAGTGGAAAAACAACCACCAGCCTGTCGCTGATGCATATGGCTCTGCGTAAATACAAGAGGGTCGGCTTCATCAAGCCTATCGGTCCCAAACCAGTGGAGTTCAATGGCCTGCTTGCTGATAAGGATGCGGTCCTCATGGCTCGCTATTTTGGTCTGGAAGAAGACCTGCCACTCATGTCTCCTTTTGTTCTTAACCCTGGTGACACTCGCCGCTTGATGGATGGAGAACTGACAGCAGCACAGATACGCAAGCTGATATTCGACGCGATTGACGCTCTTGATAAAAAGAATGACTTTCTTATCATCGAAGGAGCCGGTCATACTGGCGTTGGAACCCTTCTTGGTTGCAATAATGCACAGATTGCGACAACTAGCGGGGCAACAGTACTGATGGTGACCGGTGGCGGGCTTGGAAATGTGGTAGATACCGCACAGGTCAATCTGGCGTTGTTTCAAAAAGAGAAATCCCGAGTCAAGGCGATCCTGGTTAACAAAATTATTCCTGAAAAGCGCGAAAAGACACTTGCCTATCTTGAAAAAGCTTTTGCCACCGAGGACCTGAGAGTGTTGGGCGGGTTCAATTACCAGCCGATCCTGGCTAATCCGACCTTGCGGCGCATTGCCAGGGTTCTGGGAGTAGAATTGCTAGCCAATGCGGATCAGGCCCAACGGATTATTCACCACGTACAGATTGGCGCTGCATCTTCGCAGCGCGTGGTTGAGCTTCTGCGTGAATCAACACTGATTGTTGTTAACAGCAGTCGCGACGAGTTGCTGGTGACCCTGTCTCATCTGTATCAACTTGACGAATATCGGTCCCAAATTGCCGGCATCGTGATTCCAGGCGTTTCTGAAATCAGCAATATCACTAAAAAAATCATCGACAGTAGTGGCGTTCCCTATATGATTGATAAACGGACATCGACCCACGTGTTTGAGATTATCAATGATGATGTCTCCAAATTAACAGTAGAAGATACCCATAAACTAAAGCTGTTAACAGAACTGGCCGAAAAAAGATTTGACTTTGACGAGTTCGACTCATTAATAGACAATTAATGGCCTCGAGCATATAGCCTGCAGGACTGGGCCTTGAGTGGGTTATTGACAGATTTTTTTATTGATGGAGATATTACCATGTTAATAAGAATTCGCTATAAAGACGGTCGCATCGATCTTATGCCATCTGAGAGGTTGGATGAAATGATCGTCATGAGTGAAATAGAGGAGTTTGAGCGCAACTCCGGCTGGGTTGTCCTTGGCAAAGACCCGCTGCGCAGTACGTTGCGTGGTCGTTATGCGGGCCCGGAACGCCGCCGCAGCAGACGATAGCAGTTCAGAGGCAGTTATCAATATGCCAGTCAAACCTTCTCAACGAGCAGTACAATGACCGCGACGGACAGCGCATTGTTGCACATTGAAGATTGGGGAACCAGCGCTTACGACGAAGCCTCTACGCGACAGGCCCGTCTGTTGTCTGCGCACCTGTCCAACGCCGGCACTGATACGTTGATTTTGACTCAACACCCGCCGACCGTTACCCTCGGCAGACGAGGAAGTGAAGCCGACCTGCTGTGCTCTGAATCGAGATTTGCCGATAAAGGGGTAACGCTGCATCGAATCAATCGTGGTGGTCTGGCAACTGCCCATGAGCCCGGACAGCTTGTTGTTTATCCGGTCATGAGATTACCAGTAAAAGATCTGCGGCATTTCACTGCCGGTTTTCTCAACACCGTTATCGAGGTACTCGCTGAATACGGTCTGCATGGTGAGTTAAAAGCCGGCAACCCCGGTGTCTGGGTCAGGGGGCGAAAGATATGCAGTTTCGGCATTGCTTTGAAGCGCTGGGTCACATCCCATGGAATTGCCCTCAATGTTAACAACGACCTGTCGACCTTTGAGCTGATTATTCCCTGTGGCGTGGCAACTGAAAAAGTAACTTCCCTGCTGCACGAAACCGGACAGCAGGCACACATGGGGCAGGTTAAAAAACAGATAGTGAATCACTTTTGCCGCCAATTCGGATATCGGCCGGTCTATGTTCACAAAACGATTATTCAGTCAATTAGTGAGCAGTCGGAAATCAATTGACAACTGAGGCGTCATGCGAAGTCTTGCAGGTAAAACCCTATTTATTACAGGCGCCAGTCGGGGTATCGGCCTGGCATTTGCCCTTAAGGCGGCGGCAGATGGGGCCAATATCGTCATTGCCGCAAAAACAGACAAGCCCCATCCGCATCTGCCAGGAACCATTCATACCGCGGCAGAGCAGGTTGTTGCTTCCGGGGGGCAGGCGTTACCCCTGGTTGTTGACATCCGTAATGAGCAACAGGTGGAAGATGCCGTCAAAAAAACGGCTGAAACATTTGGCGGAATCGATATCCTTGTCAATAACGCCAGTGCGATCTATCTCGCCGGCATTGAAAAAACACCCCTCAAACGATTTGATTTGATGCACCAGGTCAACGTCCGTGGGTCATACCTGTGTGCCCGGGCGTGCATGCCGTATCTTCTTAAGGCTGACAGTCCTCATATTCTGTCTTTCTCACCGCCCCTGAATCTTGATCCGCGTTGGTTCAAGCATCACACTGCATATACGATGTCGAAATACGGCATGAGCCTTGCCGTTATCGGCATTGCTGCCGAATATGCCGGGCAGGGCATCGCGGTAAATGCCTTGTGGCCAAAAACAGTGATCAATACTGCTGCGTTGGCCATGCTTGGAGGTATGGTCAAGCCGGAAAATTGTCGCACACCGGAAATTATGGCTGACGCTGCCTGGCTTTTACTCACCCGTGATAGTGATCATGCCACCGGTCGTTTTTTTATTGACGAAGAGGTTCTGGCTGCGGAAGGGGTAGCCGATTTCAGCCGCTATTCAGTTGTTTCGGGCGCACCCTTATACCCTGACCTTTTCCTGGATTAAATTCAACCTGATTATTAGGGGCGGGCTTTCCCCGCCCTGGGCGCGGAAAGACCGCCCCTACACCAACGCAGGATTCAGATATTTATACACCGGGTCAGTAATCAGAAAATTCAATGCATCATTCAAGAAAATCTGTTACGATCTGCGCTTTGCGAGCACTGTAGTCAAGGAGAACAGCATGAACACAGATTTCCAGACAGTCGTACGTTCTGTGCGCGATTTGCCGCCGATGCCTGCGGTTGCAAATAAAGTTCTGGAGCTTTTGGGCAACCCGGATGTCAACTACGGTAAACTGGGCGAAGCAATTTCCAGCGATCCGGCCGTGTCTGCACGTTTGATGAAGGTTGCCAACTCGGCTTTTTACAGTATGAAACGCCAGATTAAAACCCTCGATCACGCGATTGCCGTTGTCGGAGAAAAAACGTTGCGCAGTCTGGTGCTGGCTGCCAGTCTTGAAGGGATCAGCAAATCTTACGGACTGCTCGAAAAGTTGCTGTGGGAAGATGCCATGGGCTGCGCCATCGGCAGTCGCATCATTGCCCGCAAGTTTTCTACCGCTGATCCTGAAGAAGCTTTTTTAGCCGGTCTGTTTCGTCATCTGGGCAAGATTGTCATGAACTACAGTGACCCCGATGCTTATCGTAAGCTGGTAGAGACGGCCTATGTCGAAGAAACAGCAACAGTGGAGATTGAAGAACGATTTTTCCCCTACGGTCATGAAGTTGTAGGAGCGGCAGTTCTTGCTAAGTGGAACTTTTCCCGTGCGTTGGTCGTGACAGCTCTTCACCACAAGGACTTGGCGGTTTCCGCCGACGAAGAAGATGCCGAACAATTACTGCGTCTGGCGGCCACCGTTAATCTGGCTGGGTTCATTTGTATGAAGCTTGGAATCGGCCGCAGGCAACCGTTGGAAAGCCTTGAAATCGCTGAATGTGCCGGCGCTAAAGTGCTTAACCTCAGTGAAGAGCAGGTAACGAGTGTTGTGGAGGAAATTGACGCGGTGTTTAATGAGAATCGTGAGTTTTTCATTGGCTGAATTATGTCAATATTTTGTTTCATACCGGGGAAGCGCTCTGCTTCCCCTTTTTTGTCCCGTGATGATGAGCGGTTATTGTGAAAGAGCGGCTTGACGTCCTGCTACTCAATCGCGGTCTTGTCGCTTCACGTGAGCGCGCCCGTGCCCTGATACTGGCAGGCAAGGTCATTGTTAATGACCAGCGCATTGACAAGGCTGGTTGCCGGGTTCATATAGATGCCGATATCCGCCTCAAGTCAGCCGATATGCCCTATGTTTCACGGGGTGGTTTAAAACTGGCAGCAGCTTTGCGAGCTTTCGATCTGGATGTCAGTGCCAGAATTGCAGTTGATGTTGGAGCTTCAACCGGGGGGTTCACGGATTGTTTATTGCAGCATCGGGCAGCAAAGGTTTATGCTGTTGATGTCGGCTATGGACAGTTGGCCTGGCAACTTCGTGACGACCCGCGTGTGGTGAATCTTGAACGTTGCAATATCCGGCATCTGCAACCGGACACACTGGACGATGTTCCTTCTTTAGCGGTTATAGATGCATCTTTCATCTCTCTGGGTAAAGTGCTGCCCAGCACTCTGCGGTTACTGTCGCCGGATGCTGATATTGTGGCGTTGATCAAGCCCCAGTTCGAAGTAGGTAAAGGTCAGGTCGGCAAGGGAGGAATTGTCAGGGATTCACAGCAGCAGGAAGTGGTGATAGACAGAATCTGTTCATTGGCAATTGACCTTGGGTGTACAGTTCATGGCGTTGTAGAGAGCCCTGTGCTGGGTGCAAAAGGGAATCGTGAATTTCTGATTCATATGCAAAAAAAAAGTAACACCTGTGACGAAAAGGCGGGGAATGGATAAGCATCAAAAGATTAGATGTTGCCACCAATCTTTGCTAGAATCAGAATTTGGATTCCGGTCAAAAGAACACCGGAATTATAGCAGAAGCTGATTTCAGGTACTGTGTTCGTGGCAAACGCCACACCTTGTATGGGGTGCTGAAATAGTTATAAAAAAACCATCTTCAGAATAGAGGTGCTTCATGTCGACTGATTGTCTGTTCTGTAAAATTGCTGCCGGTGACATTCCGGCAACCATCCACTATGAAGATGAGCGACTGATTGTTTTAGAAGACATCAACCCTCAGGCGCCTGTACACCTGCTGCTGGTACCACGTGAACACATTCCGACCACTCTCGACCTGACATCAGAAGATAATGATTTGGTCGGGCATATTTTTCAGGTTGCCGGAAAGATAGCCCGTGAACTGGGTTTTGCTGATTCCGGCTTTCGAATCGTTAATAACTGCAACGAAGCCGGCGGCCAAACTGTGTGGCATCTGCATTTTCATCTGCTTGGACAAAGGCAGCTTGCCTGGCCTCCCGGCTGATTTATATCAGTGTAATATTTATTTATGATAGCCTTTGACGAAAAAACAGAACAGCGGCTGATGAATGACATCATGGAGCTGCTGGTGACTCATTATGGTGCAGAGCTGCCGGAGGATCTTCTTGACCAGGAGCTGGAGCGCGTTGAACGGGCACTCAATGATGCCCGCGAATTTCACCTGGGTCAGGTACGTAAATCAGGGGAGCCTTATATTTTTCATCCGTTACGCGTGTCACATCTGGCGGCACGTCATTGGATGGATTTTGCTTCTGTTGTCGCTTCATTGCTGCATGATATTGTTGAAGACACGCCGGTAACCGTTGAGGATGTTCGCGGCAAATATGGTGATGAAGTCGCCCACCTCGTTGATGGATTAACCAAGGTGACTTCAGAGGTGATGAGCCGCGATGATTTGAAAAAAGAAACCTATAAAAAGACCCTTCTGGTCGCTATCGACGATATTCGGGTCTTGTGCCTGAAATTCTGGGATCGTATTGATAATTTACACACTCTAGACGCCCTTTCACCACTCAAGCAAAAATTAATTGCCGAGGAGACCCGCACTGTGTACGTGCCACTGGCGCGTCATCTGGGTATGGGGTATGTTTCCACCGAGCTTGAATCTTTATCCCATTCCGTTCTTTATCCCAAACGGGCCAAGCGTTACCAGCAGGCCGTTCAGGACCTGCGGCAGGAAACCAGCAGCTACCTGCGACAGATTCGCGCAAAAATCCACAATGCTTGTGAAAAGCAAAAACTGATGGTGCTCATCAAAGATCGCTGGCGACCTTTTACTGTTCCGGCAGCGAGGGAGATGAGAAGGGGATTCGTTGCTCTTTTCACCCTTGAGGTTCATGTTGATCGGATGATGGATGCTTACCTGTTTCTCGGTGTCCTGCACAGTCTGTTCCCACCGATTCCCGGTAAGTTGCGGGATCATTTAAACCAGACCTCACAGCATGGCTATCTCGCTCTTAAAACCACGGTACAGGCTGAGGAACAGCGGATGCGGGTGGAAATTACCACCAGAAAGCTGGCCAGATTCAATCAGTCGGGTGTTTTGGCACCTGGATTTAACTTCCGTCACGATAACTTTCGTAGTTTGATGAAATCGCTCATGGACGGAGAATCGGCCTTCGATACTGAGTCACTTAAGCTGGCATCGGCAACAATCCAGGTTTATACACCTCACGGCGAAGTACGAAAATTGCCCGAAGGCAGCAGTGTGCTTGATTTTGCGTTCGATATTCACGATTCGGTAGGGTTGCATGCCCGCCGCGCAGTGATAAACGGAAGGATTCGTCAGCTTAAAACCCGCCTGATTGATGGTGATCAGGTTGAGGTGGAAACGTCGGAAACGCCTGAAGTCTTGCCCAAGTGGCTCGAATGGGCAATTACACCGCGGGCACGTAACAGCATTCGCCGTTATCTGCGTAACAGGGTGCGCGCGGCGCAGGCTGAATAAATGGAAAAAGGAGAGAACAATTGATACGCTTTATCATTGCTTTTAGCATTATATGTCTGCTTTCACCGATCATTGCCAGTGCCGGCCAGATCAATTCGTTTATTTATCATCGTTTTGACGATAACCGCTACCCATCGACCAACATCTCCGTTGAGATTTTCACCCAACAACTCGAGTTTCTGCGAGAGCGAGGGATTCCTGCCGTTTCTACCCAGGAGATTTCCGCAAAGATCGCCCGTGGTGAAAGGTTGCCTGAGTCTGGTGTAATGATCACGGTGGATGATGCTTACCGGTCATTTTATGAGGCAGGCATGCCGGTTATCCGCAAATTTGATGTTCCGGTTTCCCTTTTTATCAACACGGATTCTGTTGGAACGCCCGGCTATATGTCCTGGGATGAAATTCGTCAGGTTGCAGAAGAAGGGGTTGAGATAGGCAACCACACCGCAACTCACGCTTATCTGGTTGAAAAGAATAAAGGGGAAAGTTTTCCCCAGTGGCGCGAGCGGGTTTACAACGATATCCTCAAGGCGCAACAAGCATTTGAGCGCGAACTCGGTGCTGCACCGAATATTTTTGCCTACCCCTATGGTGAATACTCTGCAGAAATTATTGAAATCCTGAAAGAGCTGGGTTTTATCGCCGCTTATGCACAACAGTCCGGCGTTATCCATGCTGAACATGATCCTTTTACCCTGCCTCGATTCCCGATGGGTGGTCCTTTTGCGACTTTAGATGATTTTAAATCCAAGGCGGTGATGAAACCACTGATCGTTGCCGAACAACAGCCATTTGATCCGATTATTTATGATAGCAGCAAAGCTCCGACACTCGATCTGTATATGCCCGGAGTCACCGGAGGCGCCGGTCAGTTTAACTGTTTTGCTCAAGGCGGCAACCGCTGTGCTGTCAGCCTTAATCAGGACCGTGGCGACGGCTGGTACAGAGTGACGGGGGATAGTTCCCTCAATGGCAGGCGCAACAAATACACCCTGACCCGCCAGGCACCGGAAGGGGGGTGGCAGTGGTTTAGTCAGTTATGGATCAATGCCGACAATCCACCACACAAGTAATGATCATATCAAAACCAGTTGTCCACAGAAAACACGGAAGGCACGAAAGACATCAAAGAAGATAGAGACGGTAATAGCTTAATCTGCTTGGTTGAAAACTGTTTTATTAATGCTTTGACTTTCCGTGTATTTCCGCGTTTTCCGTGGACCAAAAAAAACATGTTTTCCGGTTATTCCATTTTTCGCAGGCTGACATCACGCAGTCGTTGAAGATTATTTTGGCGGATCATCGCCTGAATTTCTCTGACATAATCTTCGCCGCGGATTGAATAACTCAGCAGCCCTTCAGCCAGGACAATCCCGTCTAATTCTTCTCCCGTATTCTGCACGGCACGGAGGCTTCTGAACGGTTGATAGGCATTGTGGGAGTTGAGATTGTCGGCGTAGGAACGAACGGAATCATAAAGAGTGGGGAATTTGCGCACCTCGTAAATTTCCCCTTCCGGACGCCCTTCAGGGACAATTCCCTGGCCGGGAATAAATGTCCATTGACCGAAGAGGTTGTTGGCCACCAGAGTAAAACGTGAAGTTCCCCAGGCGGACTCGTTGGCTGCCTGAGCCAGGGCGAGATCAACTGGAATAATGTTTGCCCGGCGCAACAGTAATTCAATGGTCCGCGATGTTTCCTCTTTTTCGAGGTTAACTCGATAGCGTGAGGCGAGAGCTTCAAGAGTATTCACTTGTTCGGGGCTCAAGGTTCCGGATTCTTCAAGTTCTTGCTGTATGGCTAATAATTGTTCACGTTCAGCAAGTATCTCGTCGTTGACCAGCAAAATCAACGGCAGCAGAATTTTGAAAAAAATCCGTTTACGGGTCTCGACTTCGGCAATGCGGTATAGATCTTCAGGCATTTTTTCAACGACCAGTGGCGGAACCCCGTCGCCGATCCGGTCAAGCTGGTAGTTGTAGAGGTTGAATGTTTCCTGCAGCCCCTGATAGGATGGGACGGTGGTGACGATGACATCCGTTTCCCCATGTGCCGGAACAACTCTCTCTCGGCAGCCTGCCAGGAGCAGGGACAGTAAAAGCATAGTCGACAAAATGTATTTTGCTTTCAATGTGGTTTTCCTCTTTGCTGTGGGGGTGTTTCCCCCATTAAGTGTGCTGAAATGTCAGCACGAGGTTATACCGAAGCTTGAGTTCGAAGTCAAATTGACCGCAGTTTAAAACTGTGCCCGGTTGGGAGGCAACGTGAATACATACCGCAAAGAGCTCTATTTTGAAATTCCGACCCGTCGCGCTTTTATCAATATTACCAGAGAAGTTGTAGAGTGTCTTGAACAGAGCGGTATTCAGGAAGGATTGCTGCTTTGCAACGCCATGCACATCACCTCCAGTGTCTTTATCAACGACCATGAATCAGGCCTTCATCAGGATTTTGAAGACTGGCTCGAGGGCTTGGCTCCTCACGCACCGATCAGCCGTTATCGCCATAATGATACCGGTGAGGATAATGGTGACGCCCACCTCAAAAGAACCATCATGGGTCGTGAAGTGGTTGTGGCCATCACTGAAGGCCGTCTGGATTTTGGCCCCTGGGAGCAAATTTTTTACGGTGAATTTGATGGCCGCCGGCGTAAACGGGTACTGGTTAAAATTATTGGCGAGTAACGGCAGTACAAGTTGGCGCTAATATGATAAGATAGGCCGTGTAGAGTGCTGCATCAGGCCAAAGAAAAGCCCGAGGCTGGCTATACACTTTAGTCCTCGACGGTGCCGAATGAATATGTAATGCAAGATGTGTTGGAAATCTCAGCAATAGCAACCAGACATGGCTATATTGTTATTTTTTAAACCAGACAAGGAGAGAGTGAATGAGTGATTTTGTCGAGGAAGCAGGAATTGAAAAAAACGTCTGTTATACCCTTGAAGTGGCCCTGGAAAAATCAATCGTTATGGAAGAGAGAGCATTTCGCAACCTGCTTCATGCGGTAAGAATCGTCAAGGATCGTCAGGCAAAAGCGATCCTGCGGGATGCCGCCAAGGAAGAACTTGGTCACAAAAATATGATCGAGAACGCCCTGCTTGAAGGGCACGACAAAAATGCTTCGACCATGACTGAGCCGATTCCCAGTATGAATCTGGATTATGTTTATCAGCAGAAGGAGATTGCCCCCGACGCTGATGCGCGTGAATCACTGGCCTATGCCATTCATCTTGAGAAGCAAGCAGTCAAGTTTTATAAGGCACTGATCAGCGGCTGTGAGGGCGCGCCGATGATGGATCTGTTCAAGCGCCTGATGGCTGATGAAACCCGTCACTTGCGTATACTTGAAGATCTGTATGAGAAGATATTTTTGACGGAAAATTGATAGGGGCAGAATCCAGAATCCAGAATATAGAATTCAGAATATAGAGTCTTTTCTACTGGATTCTATATTCTAACTCCTGAATTCTGTTTTTGTGAGTAAAAGATGTTGACAAAGGGTTCGGCTGCTACGGTCGGGCCCTTTTTTTTGTGCTGGTTGACTGATAGAACGACGTCACAATGACGCCAGTATGTAGCCACAGCATTTTTTTAGTGACGTTGCTCTTCTCCTGAATTCTATATTCTAACTCCTGTATTCTGCCTTTCATAATTCCCCCCCAAAATAACAAAAACACACAGAGCAGTAGCTAATTACAATAAAAACACCATGGGTTTAAAAACAATGTTTGCGCCGCGTTTTTTCTCCTGCTATATTTATATAACATTGTTATGACAAAGGAGGCCGCTATGGATCCGAATCTGATCAAAGGATTGTTTGCTTTTTATGTGGTAGGAGTTTCCTTGATTCGTCTGATGGATGATGAGGATCATTACTGTCTGGCAGTAGTGAAAAAGGTCTGGGGACGCAGCCAGGGACTGACCCTGCACTTTATTGCCAATGTCTGTGTACCGATGATTTTCGCTCTGGTTGCTTTTTCTCAGGGGATTGTTGCGATGGCGTCCTGATAGCGTTGCCGAAAAACTTTACAATGGTCGAAAAAGGTCGCGAATCCTGTTGGTACGTGACCTTTTTTGTCGGAAAGCTTTACACTTTGATATAGGTTTCATACCAATAGATATCCGTTTTGGTTGTTTTTCTGTCGGAAAATTTTACAATGTGTTTGGCCTGTTAACGGGGGGAGCTTAAGTAGCTGTAATTACAGATACTAGTTTTTTGGAATGGATTGTGCAACCCTTTTAAGACCAGAACACTAATCAGGCTTAGGGAGGCCGTTATGAAAAAAATATTAGTAAGTTTAGTGGCGATGATGTTTCTGTTCGCAGGTTCGGCGTTTGGGCTTAGCTTTACCGTTAATGATGATTATTACCTTGGCTATATTTCATCGGGATTGCCTGCAAGTGAAACACAGGAAGCCCTTTTTGTTAACAATTTAATAAAAACAGGCCTATATGGTGAAGACGCTGTATTGGATGGGACGCAGTTTGAACAATATTATTCACCGTATGTAATTAATATTTCGAGTTCTTTTCCTGAGGCCACCACAGAAGGTTTTGTTAAAATCGATGGGAACCCGACTGGCGGAAATTTGTTGGGTGGTTTTACATACTTACTGGGTAAGTTTGGCAACAGTGGTGGTAGGGACGGTATCCAATCCTCTCATGTTTGGTACGTCGGTGGCTTGCTTGGTGATTTTACAGTACAAACACCTGTTACGTTCATATATGATGGTAAAGAATTTACTTCAGGTGGACTTTCTCACATCACACTTTTTAACCCTACAGCCCAAGTTCCAGAGCCTGCAACCCTGTTGCTCTTTGGTGCCGGTATCGCTGGATTGGCAGTGTATCGTCGCAGAAGAAGTTAAGAACAAAGTAGATATATCATAACAGCCTTGAAAGCCCCGGACAGGTTCCGGGGCTTTTTTTGTCGGGAAAATTTACAGTCTGTGAGTCGTGGTTGTTGTCATCCCCCTTGACAAAGCCGGCGGCTCTTTTTATTTTCTGTGGCGCGGATATTATCGCGTCCGTTGAAACCGTCATAAACGACATACGCGTAGGGGCACGGCGTGCCGTGCCCTGGTCTGTGTCCGTGCAAATTCAAGGGCACGGCACGCCGTGCCCCTACGCAACCATCACCATATGGTTTTACGGAACAATACCAGGGCACGGCGCGCCGTGCCCCTACAGTGCGGGAAAGACATCTGCAAAAATAATCTGAATATGTTAGGCTCACGCCTTTGTCAACATCGACTTTTCGATCAAAATAATAATGATCAACATTTTAACGGAGGATTGAACCAATATGGGCAAGAAAGTCAAAAAAGAAGAAGGTCAGATTTCCATTCACACCGAGAATATTTTCCCCATCATCAAGAAGTGGCTCTACAGCGACAAGGATATCTTCCTGCGTGA
>SLDV01000110.1 GCA_007125165.1 Geobacteraceae bacterium
ATCACCTCGGCGTCAACGAGATTTTTGGGACAACCAAGGCTGACCAGGCTGACATTCAGTTTATTCACGGGCATTTACATTTCTAAAGCTGGGGGTTGAAGTGCTATCCGGCGGCGTTAACTAATAACTGCAAGCATATTTTCTATACAATCAGGAGCGCATATTCTCAAACTGTAGTTCAATGCCCAGATCCTGCTCCTTAAGGAACTGCATCACCTCCTGCAAGTCATCTATTTTTTTACCGGTGACCCGTACCTGATCCTCCATGATCTGCGCCTGAACTTTGAGCTTGGTGTCCTTGATCAATTTGACGACTTCCTTGCCTTTTTCCTTGCTGATTCCCTGTACAATGGCCACCCGCACGCGAACAGCGCCCCCTGATGCCGGTTCGACTTTGCCGTACTCAAAGCATTTAGGGGACAGGCCACGGCGCACCAGTTTACCGATAAGGATGTCCTTGATTGCCTCAAGTTTGTAATCGTCCGCCGCAAGAATCTTCAGAGCATCCTTTTCCAGCTCCAGTTCATTGACCGTTCCCTTGAAATCGTAGCGCTGGGTAATCTCCTTGATGGCCTGATTGACGGCATTGTCAACCTCCTGCAGGTCAACCTTGGAGACAATATCGAAACTTGGCATCTCTTTCCTCCCTGAAAATTATCTGCTGATCCGTTTATTTTTAATATTTGGCTGTGGCTTTATAGCACAAAACCGCTCACCGGCAAAAGCACAGGAGCGGTTCAAAGTGGCAGAGACGGGTTTGTAACTCGCCCCGGTTAAAAAGACATGTGCGTTGCCGGGGAGAGTTGTTCTACTCCAGAAGGAATCTCGAAAACAAATTCTGTGTCATCCAGATCGAGATTCCAGCGTACATTGATAAAAGTAATCTGCGTCAGGTTTCCCTGTGGGTCAGTGACCTGGGTTGCAATCAAAGGAAATTGGGCAGGCGTCCCCCGCTGTTGATAGGCAGATACGGCCTGCTGGTTGACGGTCACTTCTATCTGTTTAAAAAATTGCGATGGCTGCCGGGGGGTCAGCAGCAAGAGATAATGACCCGACGCATCTCTGCGACTCGGGGCCCAATCGATGTGAAAATTTCGGGCCAGATCTCCCAGCCCACTGAAAAATGCCGCCGGATTGTCACCGTATTCGACCTCTACCTGCTTCACATCGCTGACGATAACCTGGCGATTCGCCGGTACGTAAACCCACAGGGTTGATCCATCAGAAATGACCTGCTGTTCATCCGGTAGTTGATAGTCCCAGCGAAACATCGGCATGAAAGACGATTGTGGCTGAAACTTGAACCACACTTTGCCTTCTCCACGCTGGACACGATCGATCGACACAACCGTTGATCGTTGCACAAAATCAGCGGAAAAATCGTGGATCTGTCGGGCCGGCGGCGTTGTTTCCCGGAAAGGGGTTTCCAATGCCGCGACAACTGCCTCCAGTTTATCATCAGCAAGAAGGCTTCCCGGGATTGACAGCAACAGCAACATTAAAGGGGCTATTATCCATTTCATTTATTCATTTTCTCCTTCCAACAACAAGCGCAGGCAATCTGCCATACTTGAATATTTTTTGTTCGTGCTGTCATACTCGATAGAGGCGCTGCTCAGTCCACCCATCGTCAGACGGAATTAGTATTCAGAGCAATAAAAATGCCGGCGTTAGCGATTCTGCAACCTTTTTGGCTGCCGACAAGGTTCACCGGCAATCCATAAAGAACTAACCCTGTGCGCTCTTCACTGTTTTCATCGTCACTGTCTTCCAGGCGCAAGAGCGGAAGGCCTGGTACGCCACCACTACCACACAGGCGCTCCAATGCTCCAAGAAAGGCAGAGGCGACAACATTGCCCAACTCTTTCAGAGCCGAGCGTTCCATATCATTAAGGATGGCGGCACGCGGTACTTTACCCACCAGAGCGGTTACCAGTTGTCGTGCGGCAACATCACTGAGGACCAGCGCAAAAGTTCCAGACAAGCCGCCGGACAAGGTCAAAACCACCTCCACTCCGTTACGACGCAATTGCCTCAAGCAGGCATGTGCCCTTGTCGACGTGTGGATAAATTCCTGTGGTTCCACATCCAGCGGCCCTCCTCCCAGCATCTGCCGGAAAGACGCCAGGGATGAGCGCACACTTTCTTCAATCAGACGACTCTCGGTGCCTGTTTCCATTATTTCTGCGAAGGCCATCATACCGCCTTTTTACGCCTTTCGAGCAGAGACTGGAGATCAAGCAGAAAAATCCCCTGTCCGTCGCCGAGAATTGTTCCGCCATGACACCCGGGAATCTGGTCAAAGGGCGGTGACAAACGTTGAACAAACACCTCCTGTTGACCGACCAGACGGTCTACAACCAGGCCAACACGCCGCCCCATCACCTCTGACACCACCAGAGAGATGGAACCTCCTTGTGGTTTTTTCGGTTGGTTCAACATTTTACGTAGAGACAGCAGGGGGATAAAAGCGTCCTGAAAATAAACCATGAGCTGTTTGCCGCTACTGTGGATTTCTGTCGGACTGACTTCAATTGCCTGGATAACGCGAGGAATGGGGATTGCCATACGCGCACCATCTGACTCTATCAGCAGCACCCTGATAATTGCCAGCGACAGGGGAAGCTTAAGAGTAATGCTGGTACCCTCTCCCAGGTTCGAGTCGATCAGCACCAGCCCACCAATCCCCTCGATGGTGGTTTTAACGACATCCATACCCACGCCGCGACCGGAAATGTCGGTGACGGCCTGTGAGGTTGAAAAACCGGGCTGGCAAATCAACTGGTAGAGATCATAATCACGCAGGGCCTTTACCTGGGAGCTGGTCAGCAACCCTCTTTGGCGGGCAAGCTGTCGTATTGCCTCCGGATCAATGCCGGCACCATCATCTGTCACCTGAACCAGTACCTGGTCGCGGTCACGCCAGGCTTTGAGGCGAATAGTTCCTGATTCCCTGGCTTTCAAACCGTGATCCACGGCATTGCGTATCATATGAGTCAAGGGATCGACCAGCTCTTCGACAATCGCTCGATCTATTTCAATATCGGCTCCCTGAGTCTGCAGTTCTATCTTTTTCCCGCTGGTACGTGCCAGATCGTGTACCGTTCGTGACAGGCGCGAAAACAGTGCCTGCAATGATACCATGCGCACCTGCAATACCTGATGATGAAGATTTTTAACCAGCTGTGACAGTTGTCCGACACCATCATCGAGGTCTCTCCACTGTCGCTTCTTCAGGGCGTTCTGGAGTTGGTAGCGGGTGGTAATCAGCTCACCGGTCAGATTGATCAGATGATCCAGACGCTCGGTACTGACCCTTACACTGGCACCCTTCAGCACCGATCTGTCCTGATTGCTACTGGCTACATGCTCGGGAAAGGAAATTTCCTCCACCTCGCTATAGGTCGCCAGTTGAGCATGGATCTGCTCCGCAGGCTGATGAGAGCGCAACTGCACCAGCAGTCGCCCGTTCACTTTATCGGTGAGAATCTGTTCCTGTGTCGGCCAGGAATTCAAAACGGTGCCGAAATCGCCCATTCTCTTCAACAACACCAACAATCGCGGGGCCGGCACCGGAACAGTGTCTGCGAGCTGAATCTGTACCAGTATCGGTTGTGGATCATTTGTACTGCAAAGCCCGCCCCCCACTTCTGTCTTGCTGCTCTGAAGCTCTACTTCGCGCTGCTCAGAGAGCCCCGTTGCCTGTAGATAGGAATCCACATTGCGCTCCGGACGATCCTCTTTGATATCCTCAAGCAACGCCTCCAGCAGATCAACTCCTGCCAGCATCTGGTCGATCTCATCGGCGCTGATATGTCCACGTTTACGACACAGATCCAGATCATCTTCAAGGCGATGTGCCAGTCGCGCGGTTTCCTGGTACTCCATGGTCGCGGCCATCCCCTTGATGGAATGGGCTTCACGAAACAGGGCATCGATCTCCTGACGATTTTCCGGATCATTGTCGAGACGCAGCAGTATCTCGGACATCGCCTGCAGATGCTCTGCTGCCTCGGCCAGGAACATGGCTCTGTATTTTGCTTTATCCATTGATTGACATCCGTGCGTTATCTCCTGATTGTCAGGTGCTGATGACCCGTTCAGCTACTTCTAGTACCTGCTCACTTTGAAATGGTTTGACGATAAAATCTCTGGCCCCCGATGTAATGGCGTCGAGAATGAGATGTTTTTGTCCCAGAGCACTACAGACGACAACTTTGGCTTCGGACTCCATCTGCAGAATTTTTTTCAGTGCTTCAATCCCGCCCATGACCGGCATGACGATATCCATCGTTACCAATTGTGGCCGGTGCTGACGATACATGGCTACCGCCTGCTCACCATTTTCCGCTTCAGCAACCACATCCCACCCGGCCTGGGTGAAAATATCCGCCAGCATATTGCGCATGAACAGCGCATCATCAACAATCAAAACACGTCCGGGCATATCAAAGCTCCTCAGCTGATGCAGGCTGTTTCTATCGCCGCCTCAACATATTTGAGATCAAGCAGGCTGATCATCTCTTCTCTCCAGGCAAAAACACCGCGAACATAGGGTTGCTTCAAGGTTGAATCGTCATCTTTTATAAAGCCTTTTTCCATCCCGATTAAAGGACGGAGCTGATCAACAGCGAGAGCAAAAGGTCCGTACTTGTTAGCCAGAACAATCAGACGGGGACAAACACTTTCCGCGTTAAAACCCAACAAGTGTGGCAGGTTGACCACCGGTACAATCCGCCCGTGAAAAGCAATCGCTCCACTGATCTGCTCCGGTGCCGCGGGAAAGGGATAAATATTCAGATTTTCAACGATCTCCTGAATGTCGATGAGCTCTAAGGCGTAAGTCTCGGTGCCGACAACAAAGGGCAGCAATTGGTTCATGATGCTGTCCGATCATGGTCTGCCCCCAGATTAAAGCGCCGTACTGCAGCCAGCAATTCCTCTGCCAGACGCGACAACCGTTGCGAAGCAAAGGTCATCTCTTCCATTGACGCTGTCTGTTCCTCTGTTGCAGCAGATACCTGTTCTGTTGAAGCAGCATTGTCTTCTGCCACCCGGGCAATCTCTTCAATGGCTTCAACAATCGCCTGGGCCCCACGGTTCTGTTTTTCTGTCAGATCGCGAATATCAATGGAACGTTCCTGGGCTGTTTCGGCCTTATCTATGATTGCTTTAAAGGCATTACCGGTCACATCAACCGCGGCACGACCGGCATCGATAGATTTAATGCTCTGCGCCATTGACAGTTGCACCTTCTGGCTCTGTTCCCGGGTTTTTTCAATCAGTCGCGTGATTTCTGCGGCCGAGTCGCTGGTGCTATCCGCCAGCTTGCTGACCTCTTCAGCAACGACAGCAAAGCCATGACCATACTCGCCGGCCCGAGCTGCTTCAATGGTGGCGTTGAGGGCGAGAAGATTGGTTTTCTGGGCAATACCGGTGATCACATCGATAATACTACCGATTTTTTGCACCTGCTCGCTGAAATCAACGATCATTGCCCCGTTTTCCTCAATCTGGCTGAGCACCTGTTTCATGTTTTCCAGTGCCTTGCTGGTCAAGCCCTCCCCTTCTCGAGCTGAGGCGGTTGTCTCCTCGGCGGACTCCGTCAGCTTCCCGGACGACACGGCGACCCGTTCGATCTGTTCTGCCATTTCGCGCACAACCCGTGATACCCGTTCGACCATTTCCGCCTGGGTTTCAGCCCCGCGGCTGATCTGTTCAATCGACCCGGCCACTTCATGAGCCGTTGCGGTCATTTCTTCAGCCGTCGTTGCCAGTGCCATGGAAGACTCATTGACGTTGAGTGAACTGCCCCGTATCTGCCCGACCAGATTACGCTGACTGTCAACAACCAGATTTAACGAGCTTGACAGGTCCTCCGTCTCATCGGAAAACAGCCCCTTGCGCAATCGCACTTTGCGGCTTAAATCTCCATGACTCAAGCGTTCAGCACCTTCGGTAAGAATCTTGATGTTAGCAGTGAAGGCTTTGGAAAACAGCCAGCCAAAGATCAAACCAACCAGCAGGGCCCCGATGACGGTAATGAACTGATGGGTCCATTCGGGGATATCGAGCCGTGGTACTACCAGATTCAGCAGTACAACGGAAGCAACCACAAAAATAAATCCGATGACAAATTTATAACTGATCTCTACACGCATATAGTCCTCCGCCTCCATAACGCCGGGTTTTCATTTTCCAGATCCGCCAGGACCGGTCAGAGATCGACGGTTCGCCGATAAATCCTCTCTGCAGGATCAACACAGTGAAACAGATTTCTGCAGTCCGGTGCCAGAGTCTCTGCCCGCCCCAGAACAAGATAACCACCGGGTGACAGTGCTCTCGCCAGCAACTCCAGAACCTGCTGTTGCTTTTCTCTGGCAAAATAGATCAACAGGTTGCGACACAATATCAGGTCAGCCCGGTAGAAGGCCTCTTCAGAAATAATATCATGACGAAAAAATTGCACCAGATGACGAATTTCCGCTTTGATCTGATATAGATGAGGATGCCCGGTAAAATATTGCTGCAATACGTCCGCCGGCACGTCCTTAAGACGATCTGCGGGATAATAACCGCTTTTAGCTCTTTTTAATGCCTCATGACTTAAATCTGTACCTAAAATGGCAACCAGATCCTCTTTCTGCTGTATTTTTTTCAGTAAGAGAGCAACTGAATAAGGCTCTTCTCCATGGGCACAACCGACACTCCAGATTCTGAGTTTACTGTTCTGACGCCGCGACACCCTGAGCAGTTCTGGCAGAATGCGCTTTTCAAGTACCATAAAGGTACTGGGATTACGAAAAAACTGAGAAACCTGGACCCCCAGGGCAGCAATCAGCTGCTTCTGCTCTTCCGAGTTGCCCGTCAACTCGGTACTGTACTGAAGTGGGTCCTGGCAATTGCCGGAACGCAGGTAAGCTGCCAGACGGCGCTTCATATTGACAGCTTTGTAGCTGTTTAAATCGAAGTTCTGCTGCTCTTTAAGGGTGGCCGCAATATGTGCATAAGCCTCATCGGGAAATTCTTCACCAATAAGAGGGTTCTTTAGTTTAACCTGGTTCTGATCAGAGAAATCAGGCCCGGATGCCTCATTCTGACATGCTTTTGGTGGATCATTCATCAATAAAATGATCAAACCCCCGTCTGCGGCATTGATAAATCCCACCGTCATCCTGACGGAGGGTAATCCCGGCACCTGTTTTGATCGTTCCGATCTTTACTACCCCGGGCTTAAGAGACGGATACTGGTCAAGATCGCTCCGCTGTGATGTGAACAACAGTTCGTAATCTTCACCCCCAGCCAGAGCCAAATCAATCAGAGCCCGGTCTTTGTTGAGTTCACACCGAAAAGCGTCCGACAATGGAAGTGCCGCCAAACTGATCTCGGCACCGACTCCGGAAGCAACCAGCAAATGGTCCAAGTCTGCCATCAAACCGTCGGAGATATCGAGCATGGCCGTTGCCAATCCTTCTTCGCTCAAGCAGCGTCCGACAGCGACCCTGGCACCTGGTGTATGCAGCCGCTGCATCAGAAAGTCCGGTGGTGTCTGTCCTGACTGTAATAAATACAATGCCAGGGCGCTGTCCCCGAGGGTCCCTGTAACATAGACGGTATCGCCACTTTGGGCTCCGTGGCGCTGGATTGCCGCGCCTGTCTTAGCATGACCCTGAACAGTTACTGATATGATCAGCGGTCCGGGTGAAGCACAGATGTCCCCTCCGGCAAGAACAACATCGTACTGCCGTGCTTCGTAAATAAATCCACGGATAAACTCCTTGAATTCCATTTCACTGAGCTGCTTCGGGTGCCCGACAGAAAGATACAGGGCCCTGGGGGTTCCCCCCATCGCCGCAATATCGCTGACGTTAACAGCTACCGATTTGCGCCCCAGATCAAACATGCTCGTCCACTCACGTTTGAAATGGATATCCTCGATCAACAGGTCGGTACTGGTCAGCAACTGGCTGTCTGCTGCCAACTGATCTATGGCACAATCATCCCCGATCCCACGTATCAGCGTGTTTTCGCTGCCGACCTGTTCTTTAATCCAGCGGATCAGGGCAAATTCACCAACCTCTTTGTCCATTGAAGCAGTCATGATATCGCACCCAGCTTTATAAGTATTTAATTATTATTTTTCCCTTATGACAAGTCAAGTAATCTGTTTGCCAAAAAACAACGGCCGGCAAGTGCCGGCCATTGTTTATCCACTTCAGAAAAATGTCAGACAGGCAACTAAACCTGCGGCCCTGCCTTGGTAAAATCAAAATCATGATTATCTTCGTCAATGTACTTTTTGAAGTTCTGGATGAACATTCCCGCCAGTTTGTTGGCTGTGCGGTCAAAGGCCTCCTTATCTGCCCAGGAGTTGCGCGGGTTAAGAAGCTTAGCATCAACGCCCGGCAAGTCTTTAGGTATATACAGCTTAAAGAAGCGGGTCTGGTCAAAATCGGCATTGAGAATACTGCCATCAAGAATGGCATTGATGCAGGCCCTGGTAGCTTTAATGCTCATCCGCTTGCCAACCCCATAACCGCCACCGACCCACCCGGTATTGACCAGATAGGCGTTGACATTGTGCTTCTCCATCTTTTCACCCAGCAGTTTAGCATAAGCTGTTGGATGCAGAGGCAGGAAGGCTTCACCGAAACAGGCCGAGAAAGCCGCTGTCGGTTCGGTGACACCCCGTTCGGTTCCTGCGACCTTGGCCGTGTAACCTGACAGGAAGTAGTACATCGCCTGCTCCTTGGTCAGTTTCGATACCGGCGGCAATACGCCAAAAGCGTCACACGTCAGAAAAATGATGTTTTTCGGATGACCGGCGCGCAGGCTCGGCTCATAATTATCGATGTGATGAATCGGATAAGAAACGCGGGTATTTTCGGTTTTCTCCTTGCTGGTGAAATCAATGACACCATCTTCATCATAAACAACGTTCTCAAGGAGCGCATCGCGCCGGATGGCATTATAAATTTCCGGCTCACTCTCTGCAGACAGGTCGATACATTTAGCGTAACAACCTCCTTCGAAGTTAAAGATACCATCGTCATCCCAGCCATGCTCATCATCACCAATCAGCTTACGCGAAGCGTCTGTGGAGAGAGTGGTTTTACCGGTACCGGACAAACCGAAAAAGAGACAGACATCGCCAGCTTTACCAACATTGGCACTACAGTGCATGGAAAGAATCTTTTCCAGAGGCAGCCAGTAGTTCATCATGGTAAAGATGCCTTTTTTCATCTCGCCGCCGTACCAGGTACCGCCGATAATAGCAACCCGCTTTTCGATGTTGAAAATAACAAACACATCGGAATTCAGCCCCATCTCTTCCCAGCGCTTGTTGGTATATCCGGCAGCATTATACACCGTAAAGTCAGGGGCAAAGTTTTCCAGACCTGCGGCATCGGGACGAATGAACATGTTCTTGACGAAATGAGACTGCCAGGCAATTTCAGTAATGAAACGGACTTGCCGCGTAGTGGCCGGATTAGCGCCCGCGTAGCCATCAGTTACATACACGTCCTTACCGGACAGATAGTTGATAACCTTGTCGTACAATTCATCAAAGAAATCGACGGAGATGCGCTGATTGATGGTTCCCCAGGCTATGTGCTGCCTGGAAGGATCCTGTTTGACAAAGTACTTGTCTTTGGGTGACCGGCCGGTAAATTTACCCGTATCAACCATCATGGTGCCGTTTTTGGCAAGCTTGCCTTCCTGGTTTTTCAGTTCGAGCTCAAAAAGTTCGTCGTAACTTAAATTACGAGAAACCCTACCCACACTCTTCAGTCCCAGTTGCGCAGCGGTCAAATCACTCATCAATCCATCTCCCCGTTTTCAGGTTTTTTGACCCGGATCCCACCTTGAAAATCGGACCCTGGCCAGGAAAATAAAATAAAACCGACTATACTGTACCTAGCCGGGTCAATATATCCCAAAGGCATTTTGATCGCAACAACAGGTCGAGACCTGTCGCGTTTTTTCATTAAGGCGAAAACCCTGATCAGTATGATCAATCTTTGCGGATACGTCCTGCGGTTTCAGTCGCGACATGTTCCGTGTTAGGATGGTCTAAACAACCCAACCATGGCCATAAGAGTTACTATATGCGTGTTTTTCGTGACCGGTGGACGGGAAGAAAATATCTGTACCTGCACGATCTGGCAATCTGCCTTTGATCTGCAATTGACAGATCTCTACCGGCATCCGCCAGTACCTGTAAAAAAAACGGCCTCTACCTGTGTACCGGTGAGGGCCGTTTAGAGAATCTCTATAATTGTCCTATCAATGTATGCCGGCATTTCCATCGCGGGCATTTGCCATACTTTCAAGCAGAACCTTACCACCAATCTGTGCCGTCTTCTTTACCAGGTTTTCTGCGGCATTCCCGTCTTTGCGCCGAAAAGCATCAAGAAGTTTTTCGTGCTCATCGACCGAGATTTCCATGCGCCCCGTCACTGACAGTGATGCCATCCGCAGGCGGTTGAACTTCATTCCGAGTTGATGGATCAATTCGTATAATTTGACATTGTCAGCCGCTTTAAGAAAAATTTCGTGAAATTCATTATGAACTCGATAGAACGATCTGACATCACCTTCATTTGCCAGCGTCCTGAGCTTTTGATTCACAACCTCAAGGCGTTCAAGCTCTTTTTCCGTCAGGTTACCGGCTGCCAGAGAAGCTGCGTACCCTTCAAGGATACTTTTGATGGCGTAAAATTCCTCGACATCCCGTTCTGACAGGGCAGCTACAACAGCCCCCTTGCGTGGTATAACGGTCAGATAGCCCTCTGACTCCAACTGTCTGAAGGCTTCACGTATCGGTGTTCTGCTGATACCAAATCGCTCTGCTAATTCAGGTTCCGCGACCTTCTCACCAGGCTTGAGGTTTCCTTTCAGAATTGCCTCACGAATAGTTTCGAGAATTTTTTCCCGTAACGTCTGGTGTCGTTCCATCTGTTTATGTTTCATAGCTGCTCTCCGCATTAAGTGTGTAAATTGTATACTGTATACACAGTGTGTCAATCTTTTTTTGCCTGGGCGAGAACAGCTTATTTCATTTTTTCTTTGTCTTTATTTATTTTAAGGCGGGGGCCTTTACGGCCGCAGCCATCACTTTATTTACTGGATATGATAGGATAGACACCTATAACATATTAAAGGATCTGTTTCATGTCGAAGCTTTATGTCCATATGCCTGTCGCTCTTTTATCCCGTCACATTGATTATCTTCTTACGCACAGACTGCAGCCGGAGATCGCCTGTCAGGATGCCGACATCACCTCCATCGATATGGAGCAACTTGCCAATGCCGCGGCTTGTTTATCCGAGGCAAACTTGAAAACGATTCTACATGCGCCTTTTATTGACTTTCACCCGGGTACAAGGGATAAATCTTCGCACCGCCGGACGATACAATTGCTCGAGCATTCCCTGATACTTGCGGAACGGATCAGCGCTGAAAAAATTGTCTTTCATCCTGGGCTTGAGCCAAACTGTTCCAGACGCCGATCTGAAATCTGGCTTGAGCAGTCATACAATCTGTGGTCAAACTACATCGACTGGGCTCAAACTAACAATTGCACCTTCTGTATCGAGAACATTTACGAACCTTCCCCCGATGCACTGCTGCAATTGATGTCTGCCATCAACTCTCCGAACTTTGGCCATGTCTTTGATATCGGTCACTGGAATATTTTTTGCGCAGACCGTCTCACAAAATGGCTTGATCAAACAGCCCCCTTTATCCGTCATCTGCACCTGCACGATAACCGTGGTCATATGGATGAGCACCTTGCCATCGGAGCCGGCACGGTCCCTTTCTGTGAACTTTTCGACTGGCTGGCAAACAGAGACTATTCCCCGTCCATCACTCTGGAAAATCATAATTTGCAGGCCCTGAACCAGTCATTGGCCGCTGTAGAGAAAAATCTGTGGCTATAGAGCCCTTTGCATAAATCCTTTTTTTGCCGCCATCTTCTACAGTCGCCAAATAAAAAGGACACCCACTAACGAGTGCCCTTTTTAACCGGGTTGATGTATTTATCGATTTCAGCGTGCCTTACCGGCCACCTGAATTCGTATCATGGCACGCTGCAGGGCCGCTTCCATCACTGCGTAAGATTTGTCTTCTTGCGACATGGTCTTAAGTGCCTCTTCGGCACGACCAAGGGCCGCCTTCGCCCTGGCCAGGTCAATTTCGTCTGATTTTTCAGCCGTATCAACCAGAACTGTTATCGCATCTTCATCGATTTCAACGTAACCCCAGTTAACGGCAACATGGTACTGTTGGCCGCCTTTCTTGTAACTCATCTCTCCAACGCGCAGGGTTGTCAAGAGAGGGGTGTGACCGGGCAGGATTCCAAGCTCGCCGATCAAACCAGGCAAGGTCAACTCATCGACTTCCTCAGAAAGAACCTGCTTGTATGGGGTCACCATTTCAAGCTTGAGTTTTTCAGCCATTACGCTATTCCTTTATCTGACGAGTCAATCTGATCCTTTAGGCTGCCATCTTGCGTGCTTTTTCGATCACTTCTTCGATGGTTCCGACCATGTAAAACGCCTGCTCCGGCAGGTTGTCGTGTTTGCCTTCGACAATCTCACGGAAACCCTTGATAGTATCCTTCAACTCGACATATGTACCAGGTGAACCGGTGAAAACTTCGGCGACATGGAATGGCTGCGAGAGGAAGCGTTGAATCTTGCGGGCCCGGGCAACGACCTGCTTGTCTTCTTCCGAGAGTTCGTCCATCCCCAGAATAGCAATGATATCCTGCAGATCTTTATAACGCTGAAGCACGTACTGTACGTCACGGGCGACTTTATAGTGCTCTTCGCCGATAACCTGAGGATCAAGAATCCGGCTGGTTGAATCAAGAGGGTCAACCGCAGGGTAGATACCGAGCTCGGCGATCTGACGGGAAAGAACAGTTGTCGCATCAAGGTGAGCAAACGCTGTCGCTGGCGCCGGGTCAGTCAGGTCGTCAGCGGGAACGTAGATCGCCTGGACCGAGGTGATGGAGCCTTTGTCTGTCGTGGTAATACGTTCCTGCAACTCGCCCATCTCGGTTGACAGGGTCGGCTGATAACCAACCGCTGAAGGAATCCGGCCAAGCAGAGCCGACACCTCTGAGCCGGCCTGGGTAAACCGGAAGATGTTATCAACAAAGAGCAGAACGTCCTGACCCTCTTCGTCACGGAAGTATTCGGCAACGGTCAGGGCTGAGAGTGCAACTCGCGCACGGGCACCGGGCGGTTCATTCATCTGGCCATAAATCAGGGATGCTTTGTTGAGAACCCCCGATTCCTTCATTTCTTCCCACAGATCGTTCCCTTCACGAGTCCGCTCACCGACCCCGGCAAAAACCGAAAAACCACCATGCTGCTGGGCAACATTATTAATCAGCTCCATGATGAGAACAGTCTTGCCGACCCCGGCACCACCAAACAGTCCAATTTTTCCGCCACGGGAGTAAGGTGCCAGCAGATCAACAACCTTGATTCCTGTTTCAAAAGCTTCAACCTTTGTCGACTGCTCAATAAAGGTTGGCGCCGGACGGTGAATTCCCCAGTGAAGGTCTGTTTCTACCGGTCCGCCTTCATCGATCGGCTGTCCGATAACATTGAGGATACGACCCAAGGTTTTCGGGCCTACCGGCATCAGAATCTGATCACCGGTATCGAGAACCTCCTGTCCACGCACCAGACCTTCAGTGGCATCCATGGCGATGGTACGGACAGTATTCTCTCCCAGGTGCTGAGCCACCTCGCACACCAGATTCCACTCATCGTCACCCAGTGACGGATTCGTGATCTTTACGGCATGATAGATTTCCGGGAGCTTTCCGGGTTCGAACTCAACGTCGACAACAGGACCGATAACCTGTGTGATTTTGCCTTTATTCATAACGCAACCTTTCCTCCTTATCCCGCGGGAATAAGCTTTTTCTATTTGAAATCATTCGACTATTTAACTGATTCAGCACCAGATATAATTTCCATCAGTTCCTTGGTTATCGCTGCCTGACGGGCACGGTTGTACTGGAGTGTCAACTTGCCGATCATCTCTGACGCGTTGCGGCTGGCACTGTCCATGGCCGACATCCGGGCCCCCTGCTCCGATGCATAAGATTCGAGCAAGCTACGGAAGAGTTGCACCTCTACCATTTTTGGCAGTATCTGCTCGAGGACTTCTCCTCGATTCGGTTCATAAATATAGTCGACGCTGTCCGCTGCTTTTTTGTCTACCTCATCAGCCTGTACCGGCAAAAGCTGTTCGACCGTTACATGTTGGACCACAGCACTTTGAAATGCGTTGTAGATCAGATAAACCGCATCGTAGGTGTCTTCTTCGTACATGGACACAATTTCTTCGGCGATCAACTGAGCTGTTTTGAAGTTCACCACGCCAGTTATATCTTCATATACCTTGGTGATCTTGTCACCCACGCGGTTTTTAAGGAAGTCACGTCCCTTGCGACCGATGATCATCAGATCAATGTTCGCGTACCCCTCTTCGTTTTTCCGAATGAAACGTTCTGCTTCTTTGGAGGGATTCGCATTAAAACCACCGCACAGGCCACGATCCGCTGTCAGAAGCAAAACCAGAGCGCGCTCTTTGCCGCGTGAGCAGAGAAACGGATGCTCTTCGGACCCTTCACGCTGTGCAAGATGCGCGACAACCTTCTGCAGTTTCTGTGCATAGGGTCGTGCAGCAACTGCGGCGTCCTGGGCTCGACGCAACTTGGCAGCAGCAACCATCTTCATGGCCTTGGTAATCTGCTGCGTACTTTTGACTGATGCGATCCTTTTTTTAATAATTTTCAGGTTTGCCATCTGTACAACCTTTTCTCAGAATCAGGCCGAGAACTGACTTTTAAACTCATCGAGTGCCTGCTTGAGCCTTGTTTCAAGATCATCATCAATCGCTTTTTTCTCATCCAGAGCGTTCAGAATGTCTGTTTTTTGTGTTTCCATGAATGTCAACAATTCGGTTTCATAGCGAACGACGGTTCCAATCGGATATTCGTCAATGTAGCCTTTATTGGCGGCATAGATTACCACGACCTGTTTGGATACCGGCATTGGAACATACTGCCCCTGCTTGAGTATTTCTACCAGACGGGCACCACGGTTCAACTGCGCCTGGGTTGCCGCGTCAAGATCCGATCCAAACTGGGCAAAGGCTGCCATTTCGCGATATTGAGCGAGAGCCAGACGCAAGGTTCCGGCAACCTGTTTCATCGCCTTGACCTGGGCAGAACCACCAACCCGTGACACTGACAGACCAACATTGATTGCGGGTCTGACCCCGGAATAGAAAAGATCTGTTTCAAGGAAGATCTGGCCGTCGGTGATGGAGATTACGTTGGTCGGAATATATGCTGATACGTCACCTGCCTGGGTCTCAATAATCGGCAGAGCGGTCAAGGATCCGGCTCCCAACTCATCATTGAGTTTTGCTGCCCGTTCAAGTAGGCGACTGTGGAGATAGAATACGTCGCCAGGAAAAGCTTCACGTCCCGGCGGGCGCCGCAACAACAATGAAAGCTGGCGGTAGGCAACGGCCTGCTTGGACAGATCATCGTAAATAATCAAGGCGTGGCGACCGCTGTCACGGAAAAATTCCCCCATGGTGACACCGGTATAGGGTGAGATAAACTGCAGGGGAGCGGGGTCTGACGCGGTCGCTGCGACAACGATTGTATAGTCCATTGCCCCATGCTGTCTGAGCTTGTCAACAACCTGAGCTACTGTCGAACGCTTCTGGCCGATAGCGACGTAAATACAGATGACGCCATTGCCTTTCTGATTGATAATGGTATCAATAGCTACCGCCGTTTTACCGGTCTGGCGGTCACCGATAATCAGCTCGCGTTGTCCGCGACCAATCGGCACCATGGCATCGATAGCTTTCAACCCGGTCTGCATCGGCTCATGAACGGATTTTCTGGCGACAATCCCCGGAGCTTTGATTTCCACCTGGCTGTAAGTCTCGGTCTCGACATCGCCCTTGCCGTCAAGTGGAATCCCGATTCCGTTGACAACACGACCAATCAGTGCTTCGCCTACCGGAACCTGAACTATCTGCTCGGTCCTTTTGACCAGATCGCCCTCTTTGATGTGTTCTGAGTCACCCAGGATAGCAGCACCGACATTGTCCTCTTCAAGGTTGAGAACCATGCCCATCGTACCACCGGGAAACTCAAGAAGCTCACCGGACATCGCCTTGTCGAGACCGTGAATTCGGGCAATACCATCGCCAACAGAGATAATGGTGCCGGTCTCGCTGACCTCGACCTCACGACCAAAATTCTCGATCTGCTTCTTGATTATCGCACTGATTTCTTCTGCTCTGATTTCCATAATCGTGTCCCGTTACCCCTTTGCTAAGGTATTAGCCATCCGTTTCAGCTGAGATTTTACACTTCCGTCGAACAGCTTTCCGCCCATTTCTGCCTGCAGTCCGCCAATCAACGCAGCATCTTTTTCCACATTCAGCATGACCTTCTTGCCGGTCTGCTGCTCGAGTCCTTTACGAATTGCCTCAATTCGCTCTTTTGTCAGTTTGCTTGCTGCTCTGATGTTTGCTCTGATAATTCCTGACTGTTCATCGGCAAATCGTCTGTAATTAATATCAATCTGCCGGACAAACGACATCCGCCCTTTGTCCAGCAACAGTCCAAAAAAGCTGCGCATCTGTGTGCTAAGATCTAAAGCCTCAGCAATATCATGCAGAATGGCCGATTTTTTCTGTTGTGAAAAGGTCGGACTGTCAAGCAGTTGCCTTAAAAAATCTTCCCGATCCAGTAGTCCGGCCATTGTCGCAAGTTCGCTGCCTAATTGATCAATCTGCTTGTTTTCTTCAGCAAGCTTCAGCAGCGCTCGGGCATAGCGGATAGAAATCGCACTGTTACTCAATGTAACTCTCCTACCTTCTGCATATATTCGTCGATCAAGCGACTGTCATCGTCCTTGGTAAAATTCTTCTTGAGCAGATCTTCGGCGATACTGACAGCAAGCTGTGTTGCTTCCTGTTGCAGACTCTGGCGTGCCTTTGCCACCTCAAGGGCAGCAGCCTTTTCAGCATCCTGTTCGATTATTCCAGCCTGCTCTTTGGCATTATCGATAATTTTCTGCTTTTCCAGTTCAGCTTCTTTACGAATAGCCGCGGTTATAACTGCTATCTCATCCGTTGCTTCTGCCAGCTTCCTGTCGTACTCAGCAAATTTTGCTTCTGCTTCTTCTTTGGCTCTTTTTGCTTCTTCCAGTGCTTTTTCAATATCGTCCCGACGCCCTGTCAATCCGGAGCGAATCGGCTTTTTGAGAAAATAATAAAGTATGGCTACAACAATAGAAAAGTTAAGTAGACGGTAGAGAAAATCCTTCAGATAAACACTACTGTCAACCTGGTAGTCTCCAGCAGCTACCGCAGACCCACACAACCAGAGAACCAGCAGTACAGTGATTATCAGTGTTTTTTTGTCAGTGCCTGTCATACTAACAACCTTCCTGCTTATGTCAGTGATCTACCAAGAATTTTAACGGCAATCTGCTGGGCGAGTGATTTCGACTCCTGCTTCAGTGTTTTGCTTGCCTCGTCAGACTCCCGTGCAACCAGTTTTCTGATCTGCTCCATTCTTGCGCCTGCATTAGTCTGTGCAGTTTCAATCATTTTTGTTTCTTCTTCGTGGGCAACCTTGCGTAATTGTGCCCGTTCATCATTTGCCAGTTTTTTTGCCTCTGCCAGTTGCTGCTGATAGCGGGTCATCTTGTCGTCAATATCTGCCTGCAGATCTCGAGCACGTGCATGCGAGCCCTCAATGGTTTCACGTCGTTTTTCCATGACAGCGCGCAAAGGCTGAAACAGTATTCTATTGAGAAGATATAGAAGGACGATAAAATTTATGAACTGCAGAATGAGTGTCCAGTTTAAGCTGATCACCTAGCTCACCTCTTCTTTATGCAAGAAATTCAAAGCACGACACATATGTATACAGTATACAATTTAGCCGGTCGGCGGAAATTGAGATGCCTTAAAAGAACGGCATAGCTATCACATGTTTATCACTATTGTCAACACTCTGTTTCATCGTCCTGACAACACCTGCCCGAAGCTTTTTTCAGAGATGGTTATTTTTCTTCCTTTTTCTTCTCTGCTTCAGCTTTTGGCGGTGTCTCAGTGGCGCTGCGCATTTTTATCTCGCCATTAAAAATGACTTTTTCATCGATTTTCAGGCATGGCGTTTCAATGGTTCCCTCCACCTGTGCCGGAGCCCTTAATTCAACCATAGTGGTTGCCTTGATCCCACCAGTAAACTTCCCGCTGAGAATCAAAGCTCCGACACTGATCTGCCCGTCAATATTGGCAGTATCTCCGACAACAAGGGTGTCACTTGAGGTTATCTCGCCGGTAAAGCTGCCATCAAGGCGTACCAGCTCTTCAAAGTTGAGCTTGCCTTCAAAACGACTACCTTGCCCTAAAAAGGCTTTGATATCTGCCTTATCAATGGCTACCGGTTTTTTCACTTGCGTTTTTTCGTCTTTTTTTCCACTGAACATAAGCACACCTTTTCATTTTCAAAAAATCAGTTAAAGACCTCGTCCTCCAACCAACTGTTCAATGAGACGGTTGAGATCTTCCTGGTCGTGGTAACGAATCTCAATTTTACCGCCTTTTCCACTATTCACGAGCCGAACCTGTGTACCAAGCTGTAATTCCAGGCTATTTTCCAATTCTCGCTTTTCCAGATTCAGTACTTCATTGGTCCCTGTTTTTGTTTTCGTATTGCCACTGAAGTTCTTGATTTTTTTTACCAGTTTTTCAGTCTCTCGTACTGACAGTTTTTTTCTTACAACCTCATGACCTGCCTCGATAACATCTTCATCCAGCTCCAATGACAGTAATGCTCTGGCATGCCCCATACTCAACTGGTTCGCTGCTACCAGCTCCTTGATTTTATCCGGCAGGCGTAACAACCTCAAGGCATTAGTAACACTACTGCGATCTTTCCCGACACGGCGTGCAACATCCTCCTGGGCTAGGTCAAAGGTATCAATCAGATAGCGATAAGCCTCTGCCTCTTCAAGAGGGTTAAGATCTTCACGCTGAATATTTTCTATAAGGGCGATTTCCAGGGCGTGATCTTCACTGACGTCCTGAATGACGACCGGCACTCTGTCCAATCCCGCCCTTTGTGCGGCCCGCCAACGCCTTTCTCCGGCAATGATCTGATAATGATCGCCCTGCTGTCGCACGACCAGGGGTTGAATAATCCCTTTTTCTTTAATTGAGGCGACCAGCTCGGTCATTTTATTATCATCAAAGTTTTTTCGCGGTTGTTTGTTGTAGGGTTTGAGCTCCTCTACCGGACAGGAAAAATATTTTTTCCCCCCTTCCTGAGCCGCTGAGCTGATCAGTGCACCAATCCCCCTACCAAGCGCCGGCCTTTTAGCCATGAGTGCCTCCTGTTACCATTTCTTCTGCCAGCTCCATGTAAGACTGGGCACCACGTGACGCAATATCGTAAAGCAGGGCCGGCTTGCCGAAACTCGGGGCTTCAGACAGTCGAACATTACGTGGCACAACAACATTAAAAACCTTATCACCAAAGTGCTGTCTTATTTCCTGACACACCTGGTGACAAATGTTGTTTCTTCCGTCAAACATGGTCAACAGAATTCCTTCAAGTTTAAGGTCTCTATTTAATTCGTGCTGCACCAATCTGATTGTATGCATCAACTGGCCCAAACCCTCCATGGCGTAAAATTCACATTGAAGCGGAACCAGAACCGAATCCGCAGCGGTGAGCGCATTGATTGTAAGTAGGCCCAGTGACGGTGGACAATCAATAATGATATACTCATACTCGTCTTTTATTCCTTCCAGAGCCAACCGTAGCTGCTGTTCGCGGTTCTCTGCATCAATCAGCTCAACCTCCGCGCCGGCCAGATCGGTGTTCGATGGCAACACATCCAGATACTCAAGTTCACCTCGGCAGATCACTTCCAGCGCCTTTTTTTCTCCCAGCAAAACGCTGTAAACAGTTGATATCACATTGATTTTGTCAATGTTCAACCCACTGCTTGCATTAGCTTGCGGATCCATATCAATCAGCAGGGTGCGCTTTTCTGCTACTGCCAGGGAGGCCGAAAGGTTGACGGCCGTGGTTGTCTTACCAACTCCGCCCTTCTGATTTGCAATAGCTATCACTCGTGCCACAGATATCTCCTTATTATCCACTCATCCGCTCCAGCAGTAGCTGAACTTACCATAAAGAACTGTTTCTTTTTAGCCTAAAGATGCGGTTTAATTTTCTGTTAAAATTCTTCTTTGATAAATCCTGACATTTCACCGCTATCCTTATAGTTTGTCTGGTTATCTATTGACTCCTGTACAGCAGAAAAAAGGATCTGGAGTCTGCGACTTCGCTTCGTTACGCGCAGAATGACGCCCGGTTCTTTTACATAAACGCGCTTCTTTGTCATCTAGCGCGAAGTCGCAGAATCCTGATTATTAGCAGGTCGCATCGGTTGCGATCTTTAAACCGTTATAGCTGGAGCGAAGTGGACAACCAAAATAGTTTATACATTCTGCTGGGGGATTATAGCGCATTCAATCAGGCTTCTTTGCGCACCGGAAAATGGCAACAGATACCTGGTAGCATGTCGTGGCAACTTGTAAGTCGTTTGCCATTTGCAGTCGAGTTTCTGTAGCTCTTCATCGCCCTCTGGACCCTTCATCGCCAGCAAAACCCCACCCGGCCTCAGTACCGGCATGGCCAGGTTCAATAAAAACTCTAAACTGCCCACTGCTCGTGCGAGAACAGCATCCATGTCAGACCATCCGGCCCCACTCATTGAAGTCTCTTCGATTCGTGCACACATAATTTCCAGATTTTGCAGTCCCAGCAGTCGCTTGATATGTTTTTGAAAATTAATCTTTTTACCAACACTGTCGATAGAGAAAAATTGCTTCTCAGGCATGGCAATTGCTAAAGGTATGACAGGTAGACCTGCTCCAGAACCAACATCCAGTATTCTACCTTTATCATGCAGCATGGGCATCAGTATCAGGGAATCGAGCAAGTGCTTTTCGATCACATCTTCTGTTGCTGTGATTGCTGTCAAGTTGATTTTTTTATTCCAGCGCAGCAACTCTTCAACAAACAGCACCTGCTGTGTCAGCATCTTGTTGTCTACACCCCTGACACCCAGAGACTCAAGACCTTTTTTCAGTTTGTCTTTCACGGGATTTTTTTCTCAGATAAACATTCAATACAGCAACAGCAGCAGGCGTTACACCCTGTATACGCCCAGCCTGGCCAAGACTTACCGGCTGAAACTTCTTCAGTTTTTCTCGCACTTCAGCAGACAGACTGGCAACTGCATCATAATCCACATCATCTGGTATGATGATTTTTTCGTGCTCAGTGAACCGCTCAACCTGCTCACGCTGTCTGGCAATATAGCCGTCATATTTGATGGCAATCTCTACCTGCTCAAGCACACTATCAGGAATGTCATTAAAGACGTCGAGTTCCTGTCTGATCTGGCCAATAGAGATGCCTGGTCGTTTGATCAACTGTTCCAGGGTTACTCCACTTTTCAATTCACCCAGATTTAACTTTTGACATAAATCTCTATTTTTATTCGTTATTAAAGTTAGCTTTACTACTTCTATGGCCTCATTCATCTGGCTTCTTTTGTTTTCGTATAGTCGCCAACGCTGATCACTGACCAGGCCGATCATCCTGCCAACCTCCGTCAGCCGGATATCTGCATTATCTTCCCGCAACAGCAACCGATACTCTGCCCGCGACGTAAACATGCGGTAGGGCTCCGTTGTTTCTCTGGTCACCAGATCATCGATCATCACACCAAGATAACCCTGATCTCTGCTGATAATAAGCGGTTCCTTTTCGAGACACTGTAGTGCCGCATTAATACCGGCAAGAAGCCCCTGTCCGGCAGCTTCCTCATACCCTGATGTTCCGTTTATCTGTCCAGCGTGAAAAAGTCCGCCAACATCCCTGGTTTCCAGTGTCGGCCTTATCTGTCGAGGTTCAACAAAATCGTACTCTATAGCGTACCCCGGCCGCATAATTTCCACATGCTCGAAACCGAGCATTGAGCGGAAATACTGCAACTGAACATCTGCCGGCAGCGATGTCGACAGACCACTGGGATACATTTCCGTACCACTGACACCTTCCGGCTCAACAAAAGACTGGTGGCTACTTTTATCCGGAAATCGGACCACCTTATCCTCTATTGAGGGACAATACCTTGGGCCTATCCCCTCTATAACCCCGGCATATAGCGGTGACTTGTGAATATTTCTACGAATAATGTCATGTGTTTTTTCATTGGTGTGGGCTATGTGACAGACAACCTGACTCCTGTCTATTTTGTCCGTAGTAAATGAAAAGGGCCGGATTGTCTCATCTCCCGGCTGCCTCTCCAACCTTGAAAAGTCAATCGTTTTCGCTGAGAGGCGTGCCGGCGTTCCCGTCTTAAGCCTTCCAACGGTGAACCCAAGGGACCTCAGGCTTTGTGAAAGATTTTCAGCCGAAGGTTCTCCAGCCCGACCACCGGGGTAACTATTCATTCCGACATGTATCAGCCCACGCATAAAGGTACCAGTTGTCAGCACTACGGTCCTTGCCAAAAAATCTATACCCTCTCTGGTTCTGACTCCACCCACCTTGTTGTTTTCTACAATCAGCTCCTCTACAACACCCTGCTTCAAGTCGAGGTTTTTTTCTGTTTCCACCACAACTTTCATTCTGGCACTGTACGCCATCCTGTCAGCCTGTGCCCTTCCCGCCCTGACTGCAGGCCCTTTTCTCATATTAAGGCGGCGGAACTGTATCCCTGTGTGATCGATATTGATACCCATCTCACCGCCAAGGGCATCAATCTCGTGTACAAGATGCCCCTTGCCCAGGCCACCAATGGATGGATTACACGACATCTGTGCAACAGCATCCAGATTCATAGTCAGTAGCAGGGTTGTACAGCCCATCCTTGCCGCAGCCAACGCCGCTTCGCAACCGGCATGGCCCGCTCCGACAACTATTACCTGATACTCTTTTCCATATCCCATCATAGGAGCCCATGTTTCACGTGAAACAATTACTTGCCAATACAGAAGGAAGAAAAGATCTCATCCAAAACAGCTTCGGATGAAACTTCACCGGTTATCGACGCCAACGACTGCAGGCAGTCTCGCAGGTCAATAGATAAAAGATCAAGCTCAACATCATTAATGTTGCCAAGAAAGTTGTCGAGGTGGCTGGTTGCCGCTACAAGGGCCTCGTAGTGCCTCTGCTCCGTCAAGTAAGAAGGCTCCGCGCCGGGGAGATAGTCCTGAAGAAGAAGAGAAACAATCTTGTCTTTTAGCTCTGAAATTCCATCACCATGCTTAGCCGAGACACGAACAACCGGGCCATCGTAAAAACGAAGGTCAGGCTCATGTGACATAATATCTGTTTTATTTATGATCAAAACCGACGTGGTGCCACGATAGGAGGAAACAATATCTGCAAACTGATCCGATAAGGTTACTGAGCCATCCAGAACAAGCAGTACTACATCTGCATGGCTGAGAGCGGCTTTTGCGCGACGAACACCCTCCTGCTCGACAAAATCATCAGAACTTCTTAATCCGGCGGTGTCGACGAGTCGGATCTCAATACCTTCGAGCTGAAACGATTGTTCGATTGTGTCCCTCGTGGTTCCTGGAATAGAAGAAACAATAGACCTCTCCTGTTGAAGCAGAGCATTCATCAATGAGCTTTTACCGGCATTTGGCAGCCCGGCAAGAGCAACGGTTGCGCCACTGTGAACGTACTGTCCCTTTTTGTAGGTACTGGCAAGATCATTCATCTGCCGATAGATATGGCTAATTGAATCAGTTATCTGTTGTATATTTTCTTCGGGGAGAACTTCTTCAGGAAAATCAATCCAGGCTTCGATGTAAACCAGGACCTGCTTCACTGTAGATGAAAAATAATGAAGTTGTCGACTGAGTAACCCGTCCAACTGCTGTAGTGCGGATTTACGAGAAAGGTCGGTAGAAGAGTGAATCAGCCTGGAAACAGCCTCAGCCTGTATCAGGTCAATACGGCCATTCAGGTACGCTCGATAAGTAAATTCGCCGGGTTGAGCCAAACGAATATGATGACTTTGTGCGAGCTCTAAAATCTTGCGAACAATCTGACGACTGCCGTGGCAATGGATTTCGACAACCGGTTCACAAGTATAAGTGCCTGGAGGCGACATATAAACGACCATCACCTCGTCAATAACGAGATCGGCAACGTCAAACAGCCTACCTAAATACAGGCGATGAGAATCTAACTTTATATGCTTTTTATTGTTGCGAAAGTATGTCTGTAAAAAAGACAAAGCGCGCTCGCCGGAGATTCGGACAATAGCAATGCCAGAATTTCCCACCGCTGTTGCCGGCGCTATAATTGTGTCCTTGTTGTTCGCCATGGCTGAAGGCTCAAGCTGATTGGCGCCGTATGATAAGTTGCTGAAGTATAGTCAGCAGGTTATTAACCAGCCAATAAATAACCAATCCCGCGGGGAAATTTAAAAACAGAAAAGTGAAGACAATGGGCATCATCAACATCACCTTTTCCTGGGTGGGGTCCAGGTTAGTCGGTGTTAGTTTCTGTTGTAAAAACATGGATGCACCCATAATAATGGGTGTTATATACAGTGGGTCCTTGGCTGAAAGATCAGTTATCCACAACATAAAGGGCGCATGTCTGAGTTCAATGGAATCAAGCAAGACCTTGTAAAGAGCGAAAAAGACAGGTATTTGAATCAATATAGGCAAGCAGCCACCAAGAGGATTAACCTTGTTATCACGGTAAAATGACATCATTTCCTGATTCAGGCGCTGCTTATCGTCAGCATACTTTTCCTTTAAGCGCTTCATTTCGGGTTGCAGTTTTTGCATGCCCTGCATTGATTTGTAACTTTTGTGGGTCAAAGGCCAAAAGATCAGCTTTATACATAAAGTAAGCAGAATAATTGAAAACCCATAATTGTTGATAAAACCATAAAAGAAGCGCAACACATCAAAGAGGGGCTTGGCTAAAAAGTGAAAAAAGCCGAAATGAATGGCCTCCTCAAAGGAGGTATCACTTGCAGAGAGATATTCAAGTTTTTTAGGACCAAGAAAAGCAACATGCTCAAAAGTTTGATTTTGTTGCGGCAACAAAACAAAAGAGCTGGAAGAAAATCTGTTTTCAATAAAACCGGACTGATAACTGATCAGTACTTGTTCGACAGAGCTTTGGGGATTAAGTGCCTGTAAAAAATATTTGTCAGTAAAACCAGACCACACAGCATCACGATATATGACAGGATTTTTTTGTACATCCTTTGGCTTGTCCTCATGCAGTTTTTTGCCGTCAAAAGTGAGTGGGCCTGAAAAAGAATAAAAGTCACTTTTTTCATCTGATGACCACGGTGTTACAATGGATAGATTATACTTTCCGGAGTAATGTGTATTAGTTGTATTTTTAACATCAATAACAAAGTCAAAATGGTAGTAATCTTTATAAAACCTGTAAGTTTTAGTAACAATAAAACCGTTGTACTCAGCGACAAAGTTCAACTCTAGTGAGTCTTCATTTAATAAAAGCTTTTCACTTGAACTACCAACCAACTCATAAATTATGTCAGAGGGTATAATAAATCCCTCTGAAAAATTTGTTTTAAATGTGTATAGTGAAAAATCATCATTATCGATGAGATAAAAACTACCAGAATCTGGCTTGTTCGTTTCTTTATAATTATTAAAAGAAACACTTTTGATAGTTGCTCCCCTTGATGAAAGTACAATATTATAAATATCAGACGTAATAGTTATGTTTCTTATCTCTGATTTTGTATCATTCTTACTGACAATATCTGTATCTTTCAATTCTTCATGATATACATCAGTTGATACTGTCGCTTCAACAACAGGATCATCCTGGTTCTGTATCTGTGGCGTGGGCGGGAAAAAAATACTGTAACCTGACCACAACAATATGATTAGAACGATAGCGATAATTGTTCTATTATCCATCTTTTTCTATCCTGACTTTATGGTTGGGAACTGGATCGAAGCCACCAGGATGAAATGGATGGCACTTTAAGATCCTTATAAAAGAGAGGAACATCCCTTTTGATATACCGTGATACAACAACGAATCACGAGCATATAAAGAACAAGAGGGATAAAAACGACAACAACATGGTTTAAGAGGAGATATAAAGTTTCTATATATTTCTAAAATAAAAATGAATATTGATAACAAAAATTTACGTAATATTGAAAATTTCATCTAGTTCAGAAAAAATAGTGAGGGATTTTTTATCATAAAACTTACGCCTGACTATAACTAAAAAATCATAATTATTAATTTTTAGCTTATTGTTTCTGAAGTATTCTCTGATAATTCTTTTTTGAGCATTTCTTTCAACGGCATTGCCGTTTTTTTTGCTGACAGTTATACCAAGGCGTGGACAGGCAGATGAGCCGTTATAATATAAAAGTACAAAATGGGGTGATGTTTTTTTACACCCCACTTTTTCTATCATTCTGAATTCTCTGGTTTTTAGAATTCTATTTTTTTTTAATAGTCTGTTGTCCACCTATTTTTTGGGAATACTGACACTCAATGATTTACGGCCTTGAGACCGGCGTCTGTTGATAACAGCACGACCGCTTTTTGTTTGCATTCTCTTACGGAATCCATGTGTCCTTTTTCTCTTTATTCTGCTGGGCTGAAAAGTACGTTTAGACATAATTATTCTCCTAATATGACAAAAGACGCATATTATCTCACTTAGGCTAAAAGTCAATAAAAAATATAAAAAATATTTCTGGAAGAGAGTCAAAAATGGAGATATAATCAGCGGTCGCTTCTAAAACACTTTTAATTTACGGCGTGGTAAAAAATGAAACAAATCTGGTTAGACACAATAAGAGAGTTGAAAACAAGTATTGGTGAACAAAATGTCAAAACCTGGATCGAACCACTTAAATTTATTGAAAAAGAAAACGAACTTATTGTTTTAGAGGCCCCTAATAAGTTTATTAAGGACTGGTTTATTGATAACTACAAAAATACTGTAATAAAACAACTGAGCAATAATATCGGTTCAAATATTGATATCAGAATAGAAATAAATAAAAAAATAAAAGAAAATCAAGTAATTGAAGAAAATAAAAAGGTTGAAGAATCAATAATAGAAAAAAAAGAGTTGTTAGAAAAAAAAGCTATTACAATTTCTAATGTCAATAGCAGATATACATTCGATACATTTGTATCCGGTCCTTCTAATCAATTTGCACATGCAGCGGCAATGGCTGTAGCTAAAAATCCAGCAACTACCTATAATCCACTATTCATCTATGGGGGAGTGGGCCTTGGAAAAACACACATTATTCATTCTATAGGTAATGAAATACTAAAAACAAATAAAAATTTAAAAGTAACTTATTACTCTTCTGAAAAGTTTACCAATGAACTTATTAATTCTTTAAGACATGGTAAGATGGATGAATTTAGAAGAAAATTTAGATCTATAGATATACTACTGATAGATGATATACAGTTTATAGCTGGTAAAAAAAGTACTCAGGAAGAATTTTTCCATACTTTTAATTCACTTTATGAATCACATAAACAAATAGTAGTTACATCAGACAAATTTCCAAAGGAAATTCCCGACTTAGAGGAAAGATTAAGATCTAGATTCGAATGGGGTTTAATAGCTGATATACAAGAACCAGATACAGAAACAAAACAAGCTATATTAAAGATGAAATCTGAAATAAATAATATAAATATACCAGAAGATGTTATTTATTTTCTTTCTAATTCAATAACAAGTAATGTTAGAGAATTAGAAGGATATCTCATAAGAATTGGAGCTTATTCGAGCCTCACATCAACACCAATAAATCTGGATATGGCAAAGGAAGTTTTAAAAAATATAATAACGGAAAACAATAAAGAAATAACAATAGACAGAATACAAAAGACTGTAGCCGAACACTATCAAATAAAAACGAATGAATTAAAATCACAAAAAAGATTAAAAAATATTGTTTTACCAAGACAAATAGCTATGTATATAAGTAGAAATCTAACGGATCTCTCTTACCCTGAAATTG
>SLDV01000109.1 GCA_007125165.1 Geobacteraceae bacterium
AAGAAGGGAGACAGCCTGTCCGATGCGGATGAAAGCGTGCTGGATTTTCAGCTCACCAGTGCAGAACCATTAACGGCGGCAGAAAAGAACATCAGCATCAGGATTGATGAGCAAACCACGGTTGAAACTGTTGCCAAAAGACTGTAACTATCCGCACATTGGGGTGCTCATCCGGGACATAACATAAATCCGGGGACATAATACCTATTGTGTTCATAATAGGTATTATGTCCCCGGATTTATGCCGGATGTACTACAAACTGCGCTATGATCGTCGGCAACTCACGAATATCCCTAATTTTCATCGTCGCTGCCGACAGGTCGTGGCTGACGGTAAAGTCATTATGAACGACAATACAGTCGACACCTGCCGCTACGGCGGATTTGAGGCCTCGGGCGGAATCTTCAACGACAAGGGCCTGCCCCGGAGGGGCTTGAAAACGGTGCAAACCACTCACATAGGGGTCGGGATAGGGCTTGGCGCGGGGGTAGTCTTCAACCGTCAACACAAATTCCATATACTCCAGAATGTTCCTATTGCGGTGAATCAACTCAAAATCAACTCGCCTTGAGGTAGTAATGATTGCCATTCGGTAAGTGGACGAGAGTTCTCTCAGGGTTTCCGTAACACCGCTGATCTCGATATCTTCCGTCATCAGGTACTGCTGATAAAAGCTGTCACGGCGGGCACGAGCAGCGGCAATCCGCCGGTCGTCAATTCCGACCGCCTGGGCCAGTGTCCAGACCTTGGTTCCATCCGCCATAAACTCCAAATAAACTGGCAGAGGCAGCTCTATTCCCAGCTCCTCCAACGCCCTCTTATTGGCCATATAATACCAGTGTTCGGTATTGACCAACACCCCGTCATGATCGAAAAGAAGGAATTTTTTCATGGTATTCTCAGCAATATCTAACGCCTCGTTTTACTTCATCAGCTTGCGTAAACAATAACCGGAATAGATAGCTCCCAGAGGGTTATGAGCAAGGACACGGTCTTTGACCGCGAAGGTGGTAACCGGTGCGTGGGAGTATTGGTTGAATAGCATATCGTGACCGACGCAGAGGCCGACGATGATATTGACATCGGTACGGTTGTCTTTTAAGACAAAGGCCTGCCCCGCCGGATTGCAGGTGGCCTCATAACGATCGGGCTTGATATGGGGCATGCTGTAATCATCTTTATCAATGCCACTGTTTTTACAGCAAACCGTGAATACGTCAAAGTGGCGCGAGAGAATCCGTGCCAGTTGGTCGGTCTCCTTAGCCAAACCGATACAGTTGGCGATGCCGACCCGATGCCAATCCATCTTCTGAAAAAACCCGACCAGCTCCTCCAGCCGATTCCACTCCATGTAGTGTTCTGCTTCAACCTCGGCAGCAACTTTCAACATTTTCAAGGATGCAGGGTCCTGATAAGCCTCTATACTCTGTTCTGTTGTTTGCGAAAAATCATTACCTTTGAGACATTCTCCGCCCTGATAGACGGTACAGGAGAGGCAGCCGCTGCACTCAATCATCGTCAGTCCTCATTTCATCAGAGATCGACATCGGTGACTCAACGATCAGCGCCTGACCGGCAACAATGGCATTGATCAGCTTTTTACGCCCGCCACTGACCAAACGCTGGACGGTACCGCGAGAAACGCCCATATTTTCGCCCGCTTCTTCCTGGGTCAAGCCCAGCCCGTCACACAAACGCAAGGCCTCGAGTTCATCCGCCGGCAAAAAAACCTGCGACAGATCGTTCATTGAAATACCGGCAGGCTTATACACCGAGGCGAAGGCTGGACGGTGCGGGCAGGAACAGTGGCGATGTTTTTTAGGGCGCGGTGACATGTTGCTCCTTAAAAAGAGCGGCTATCCAACGAACAGATAGCCGCCGGCGCATTGAAAACGCTAACAATCAGTGACAACAACTGTGGGAATGATCGTGCCCATGACCCTGTCCGTGACCATGACCGTGGGAGCTGCACACCATGTCGTCACCAATTTCATTTAACTGATTATTTACCAGCAGATCCAGATTGTCGACTACCCGGTCGGCTGACGCCTGATAGACCGTCATGCCGGCTCGACGCAAGCCCATCAGGGCGCCGCCACCAATACCGTCAACAACAATGGCATCAACCACTTGACCACCCAGAGCCTTGAGGGGGCTGCAGGAACCATGCTGATGATTGAGGTCACGGTTGATCACTTGCCCGACCTCACGGGTTTCACTGTCGACCACAACAAATTGTGGTGCTGAGCCGAAATGGCCAAACACTTTGCTGTCAAGACCCTGATCATTTTGTACCGGAAAACAGATTTTCATAGAATCCTCCCTGAGGTTATGTGTATATGCACAATATAGACCTCTGGATTTCTATGTCAATGGATATTTTATCTCGTCCGCAAACTGGGGGGAATCGGGGGCTCTTTTTCGGGGGACACAATACCAATTATAAATCAAATTGGTATTATGTCCCCCGAAAAAGAGCCGCTCTCGTCCGCAAACTAACCCGGCGTCGCCAGCTTCAATCCAATCAGCCCGGCAATAATCAACCCCAGGCTGATGAGGCGTACGGCATCGGCAGACTCACCAAACAGGAATATCCCGAGGATTGCTGTGCCGACAGCACCAATACCCACCCAAACAGCGTAAGCCGTTCCTAACGGCAACGATTTCATGGCAATTCCCAGCAGACCAAGGCTGATTACCATAGCAACAATGGTACCGAGGGTCGGCCACAACCTGGTAAAGCCATCGGTATATTTCAAACCCAATGCCCAACAAATTTCAAACAGGCCGGCGGTAAAAAGAACAACCCAGTTCATCATTTAACTCCTGACAACAACGCCCGTCCTCTGCCTTCAAATCCAGTCAGAAGGAGGAATATCCTCTGCTGCCGGAGGTTTCGATGGTGGGACAAATTCGTCTCCATCGTGCAGATAACCAAGAGCTTCCAGCACTTTGCGTTCGACAACAATCGGCGCTCCCTGCTTCAGGGCCACAGCAATGGCATCGCTGGGGCGAGCGTCGACTCGGATGATTTCTTCGTCGACCCGGATGATCAACAGAGCCAAATAGGTGCTGTCACGAAAATCACTGACGACAACCCGCTCCAGGGAACCATTGAACACAGCCAGCAGATTACCGATCAGGTCATGTGTCATCGGCCGCGGGGTGCGGACACCATCGAGATAGCGGCTGATAGCACCAGCTTCGGCACTGCCGATAAAGATCGGCAGAACCAGGTTCTCAGACTCGGCGTAAAGCAATACCGCCGCAGATTGGGTCAAGGGATTTGTGCCGACCCCACCAACCGTCACTGGAACTGGATCGGAACCCTGCGCCGGTCTCGATCCGACACTGAAAAAGAGTCCATATACCAGGACGACTGTCACAGCCAATGCAGATATTTTTTTCATCACTTTCTCCCTTTTTATCGCCACCCTCAATATCCGGTAGCAATAACAGCAGTGGGACACTATTCAATATCCGGATGATCTCCGGTTGAACGCTTGCGGTAAAACGAAAACATGGCCACTACCACACCGACCCCCATAGCGATGGTGCCGACCAATGCCAGTCCGGCACCGGGATCATAGTTGATGGTCATCAGGCTGTAAGTACGTAATTGTCCTCCCATCCTCACTTGGCCGGCGTCCGCAGGAATGACCACCAGCCCCTTCCAGGTTAACGGATGATTGGCTCGCGTCTCAACCCGCTTGAGCAACCTGTCATCATGATAGAGGGCGAGGGTATTGGACATCTCCATAACCCGGCCCCCGGCGGCAGCGATCGGCCTGACGTCCTCAAGCACCATCACGACCCCGTGGGGGGGCAATTCGACAGCCTGACCGACAAACACAGGCTGACCTCCGGCACGGTAACCGATCAGGTTGCCCCACAAAAAAGCGCAGACAATCAGAAAAAAACCGCTATGAATCAGATACTCGCCGCTTTTGCGCCAGCGGGCCCGAATATGCACCAACCAGTCGATCACACAGCACAGGGTGTTAAGCCCGAGCAGCAACACCAATAGTGAGGCTATCGGCACCCACCAGGTCAGTGCCGGAGACTGGGCCGCAATCTCCATCAACCAGTCCTTGAGGATCATCTCGTCGAGGGGGCCAAATACCTGAGGATTGGCCGGCATCAACACCGATCCACCAACAGCCATCAGGGTAGCGCAGGTTGCCAGAACAATCGCCAGTTTCAACGAGCAACACAGCGACCAGACACGATGATACCATGAGAGGTTTGTGGTCACCTTAAACCCCCGTCAGGTCAGGGGATGGTTACTGCTGAGCAGTACACCAATCCCGATATAGGTGAAAAGAACCAGAGCAAAACCCACTATCGACAGGATAGCATAACCGGTCCCCTGCCAGCGACGGACGAACTTGGCATGGCACATGCCGCCGTAAAATAGCCACAGCAGACTCGACCACACCCCCTTGATATTCCAGGAGAAATAATAACCCCAGGCAACATAGGCCCAGATACCACCAAAGATCAGACACAGGGTGAACAGGCAAAAACCAAGGAATACCGACTCTTCGTTGATTTTCCGTAACAGTCTCAGTTCCGGCAAGAGGGAACTGCCCACCCAGCGCTGTACCAGATACAGCACTCCCATGGAAAAGGCCATGGCAAAAAAAGCATACCCGGCAAAGGAGGTGGTCACATGCAGGGTAAACAGGGGGGTGTCGAGCGCCGGAATCAACATGGGGATAGCCGGGTCGCGCGTCAGCACGCTGGCGAACAGCAACAGACAACAGAACATGACAAAGAGTCCCGCACCATGAATACGATAGCGCAATTCCACGTAGAGGTAGGTCGCCGCTAAGCACCAACTGAAAAAAAACTGGGTATTGAACAGATTGGTAATCGGCAGAAAACCGGCGATAAACCAGCGCAATGCCAGGCACAGTGTCTGCAGGGTAAAGCCGAGCAATACCATGGCAAAAGCGCTGCGCCACAAGCTGTCATGACGGAAGCGGAAATGACAGAGATAAAGTAATACGGCAGCGACGTAAGCCGCAAAAGCGCCGTAGATCAGCCAATACTGAAGCTCAATCATCGAATCGCTCTCTTTTAATGTTGAGAAAAGCAGGCTTCTTGACAATAACGCTATGTTTTACCCTGCCTGACCCCGTCAGGCAACCGCTATCGGCACAAACGTACAAGTGTAATGGTGCACATTGTTTTTTCCCCGTCCTCATCAAACCCTAACAGAGCGGTAGTAATTTTTTTAAAATAAGGAGAAAATGACGGCATTTGGAGGCGTCGTGAAAAAAGAACATATCCTTGTCATCGAAGACGAAGAAGATATCCTTGCGCTGCTGCACTACAACCTGATCAAAGAAGGGTTCAAGGTCACCTGTGCCCAGACCGGCGAGGAAGGGTTGAAGGCCGCCCGGTCCGTCCATCCCGACCTGATCGTCCTCGACCTGATGTTACCGGGAATTGATGGGCTGGACGTCTGCCGCGCCTTGAAAAACGACAAAGCAACGACTGCTACCCCTATTGTCATGCTAACCGCCAAAGGGGAAGAACACGACATTGTCACCGGGCTCGAGCTCGGTGCCGACGACTACGTGACCAAGCCGTTCAGCCCGCGCGTGTTGTCATCTCGTTTGAAGGCAGTGCTGCGCCGCCGCCAGCGTGATAGCGACAACGCAACTGATGAAAGCGAATCCTTGCACATCGGCCCGATCAGCATCCACCCCGGTCGCAATGAGGTGCTGGTTAATGGACAGGAAGTCGATCTTACCTTTACCGAGTTCCGCGTTCTTTATCTGCTCGCCCGCCGCCCCGGCTGGGTATTCACCCGTTATCAGATTGTCAATGCGGTACGTGGGGACGATTATTCGGTCACCGATCGTGCCGTTGATGTCCAGATTGTTGGCCTGCGTAAAAAACTTGGGCCGGCCGGAAAAATTATCGAGACCGTTCGCGGTGTCGGCTACCGTTTCAAGGATCAATGATGCGCCTGCGTTTTGTATGGCAGATTCTGCCGGCATTTTTTTTCCTTATCCTGCTCACCCTGTTGCTGCTGACCTGGCTTTTTGCACGCAACTTAAGCAACTTTTACCTGGAAGAAACGGCAGCCGGACTGGAAGCCCGCGCCAGACTCGCGGCTTTCCAGATTACCGATTCCTTCGCCCTCGACCACAGCGGTCGTCTCGACGAATTAAGTATCCGTCTTGGTAAAGAGACAGGAACCCGCTTTACTTTCATCCTGCCATCAGGAGCTGTTCTCGCCGATTCACTGGAGGCTCCCGAGCGCATGGAGAACCACGCCCTGCGGCCGGAAATTGCTATCGCCCTGACCGGCACGATCGGACAGGCCACCCGTTACAGCAACACCGTCCATAAAAACATGATGTACGTTGCGATTCCGGTCCAGAACCAGGACCACCTGCTTGGGGTGGTTCGCGCCGCGTTACCGGTCACCACCATTGATCAGGCCCTTGGCATTGTTTATCGGCAGATTATTGTCAGTGGCATGGTTGTCATGCTGATTGCAACCCTGATCGGGACCTATATCAGTCGTCGCATCAGCCGCCCCCTGGAGGAGATGCGCCGGGGCGCGGAGCGTTTTGCCCGCGGTGAACTGACCGAGCGTCTGCGGGTGCGCGGTTCTGAAGAAATTGCGGCCCTGGCGACTGCCATGAATACCACCGCCTACGAACTCGACCAGCGCATGCGCACCGTCGTGCGTCAGCACAACGAGCAGGAAGCCGTCCTGGCCAGCATGGTCGAAGGGGTATTGGCAGTCGACACCAGCGAGCGCATCATCCGCATTAACCGAGCTGCTGCAGCACTGATTGGCGTCACCCCTGAAGAGGTCAAGGGACGCGGCATTCAGGAAGCTATCCGCAAAGCCGACCTGCAACGTTTTGTTCGGCGGGCCTTGTCAGCTCGTGATCCTGTCGAGGGGGACATCGTTCTCCACGGCACTGAGGATCTCTATCTTCAGGCCCACGGCTCCCCGCTGCGCGGGGAATCGGGCCAGGAGTTGGGTGCTCTCATCGTTCTTAATGATGTCACCCGCCTGCGCCGTCTGGAAAATGTACGGCGTGATTTTGTTGCCAACGTCTCTCACGAACTCAAAACGCCGATCACCGCTATCAAGGGTTTTGTTGAAACCCTGCAGGAAGGCGCTATTAAGGACCCCGACAGCGCCACCCAGTTTCTTGACATCATGATGCGTCAGGCCGACCGTCTTAACGACATCATCGACGATTTGCTGATTCTCGCCCGCATCGAACAGGACAGCGATCAGGGAGATCTGCCCCTGACCGAGATGTCCCTCATCAATGTTATTGAGTCAGCCGTTCAAGCCTGCGCGAGTATGGCTGCGGAAAAACAGATCCACATAGAGCCGTTTTGTCCAACGACACTTAAAGCCCGGATCAATGCTCCCCTGCTGGAACAGGCTCTGGTCAATCTGCTGACCAATGCCATCAAATACAGCCAACAAGAAGGCAGGATATTGATTGAAGCCAGCCGATCGGACAGCACCATTACTATCAGCGTCAGAGACTGGGGCTGTGGCATTGACAAGGTTCACCTGCCGCGCCTGTTCGAGCGCTTCTATCGTGCCGACAAAGCCCGCAGCCGCAAACTTGGCGGGACCGGACTTGGACTGGCGATTGTCAAACACATTGCCCAGGCCCACGGCGGTGAAGTAACAGTCACCAGCAGCCTCGGCGCAGGAAGCACCTTTTCCCTGCAGCTTCCGGCCCGAACTCAGCAGCATCAGGCTTCGTTGCCGTCCGCTGTACCAACAACGCCCTCAACCCTTCCACCCGCAGAGGATTAACCCGTATGGCCCAGTATCTTCAGCGTCAGATCGACGACTTGAAAAAACGCATCCTCACCCTTTCGGCAGTGGTTGAAGAAAGCTTCCATCAAGCCATTCATTCGCTTGAACACATGGACACCACCCTGGCACAGGCGGTCATTGAGCGCGACACTGAAGTCAACGAAATGGAGGTTGACCTCGAAGAGGAATGTCTGAAAATCCTGGCGCTGCATCAGCCCGTGGCGATTGATTTGCGTTTCATCGTCTCGGTACTGAAAATCAACAACGACCTGGAGCGGATCTCCGACCTTTCCGTCAACATAGCTCAACGTACCCGCGGTCTGGCCGCTTTGAAACAGGGACCGATCCCCTTTGACCTGTTTGCCATGGCCGAAAAAGTTGAAAGCATGCTCAAAAAAAGCCTCGACTCTCTGGTCAATCTGGATACCGATCTGGCCCGCGAGGTCTGTCATCTTGATGATGAAGTTGATGCCATGCACAAGGACAACTACGGTCTGGTAAAAAACCAGATCCGTCAACACCCTGAGCAACTCGACGCCCTGATCGAATACCTTTCCCTGTCCCGCCACCTCGAACGCATCGCCGATTTGACCACCAACATTGCCGAAGACGTGCTCTACATGGTCGACGGCGAGATTATCCGGCATACGTATTGAGGGTTGATTGTCTGCGTCTGCTATCCAGCAGTTGACAACCATAAAAAACCACAAAAAAGGGACAGTCTCTATTAACCTGGAGAAGCTGTCCCGGGTGGGCTTTGCTGTTCTGGTAGCTACGCCATCTACCTCTGCGCCATCAACGCCTCAACGCGCATTGCCGCAGATCCTCTGAAAAATCTACAGCGGCGAATCACTGTGGCGAACAATTTCACCGCGGGCAACATAAATCACCTCTTCCGCCAGATTGGTCGCCAGATCGCCAATCCTCTCCATGTTTCTGGAGATCACCAATTGATGCACCAGAGACTCAGCCCGCTCAGGGCTCTTTTTCAGTGCCTGGCGGATGGTATTGGAATTGGTCTTGTGCAGACGGTTGAGACTTTTTTCAAGGTTGAACACATCCGCCGTAGCCTCGGCATCAATATCCACCAATGCGGCCATCGCCTGATGCAGCATCTGCCGGGCGATGGCCGCCATTTCGGCAAAATCGTAAACCAGCTCGCTATCACCAAGTTCCTGCATTTTGATTGTGCGCTTGGCAACATTACCGGCCAGATCGGCGATCCGCTCGAGGTCATTATTGAATTTAAGCACCGCGACAAGAAAACGCAGGTCTACTGCCACCGGCTGGTGCAGCGCCAACAGCTTGAAGCACTCCTCCTGCAGATCAACCTCGCGCTGATCGATGGCATCATCATTAGCAATAACCTCTGCGGCCAGCTTCAAATCCATAGACAGCAGGGCCTTTTTTGCCTGCCTGACCTGCTCTTCCACCGCTTCACCCTGCTCAAGGAGCAGGGTTTTCAGGCGTTTGATTTCACGAAAAAAAATCTGAGTCATAACTGTCTCATTGGTTTAGGCAAAAGACATCCGTCCAAAACTATTTGGTTGCCAGGTAGGCATCGATAATATCGAACTCGGGTGCACGAATCGTCATGCCGTTGGGACCAGCGCCAGGACGCACGACGTGTCTCGCCGGCTTGCTTTTTCCGGCAACATAGGCATCAGCCTCTTTGGTTCCTTCTTTAAAAACCCACAGGCGACCATCTTCAACTCCAACAACAAAACCTGGCTTGGACATCAAATAGGCATCAATAATTTCGAACTCAGGTGAGCGGATCGTCATACCGTTTGGACCGGCACCTGGACGTACAACGTGACGGGCGGGCTTGCTTTTGTTGGCGGCATAAGCTTGTCCTTCTTTACTCCCGGCAAGGAAAACCCATAAGCG
>SLDV01000026.1 GCA_007125165.1 Geobacteraceae bacterium
CCGCCAGCTCACGGTACTCCACATCGATCTCTTCGAGGGTTTCAATATGGTCGGAAACAAAGGAGACGGGCACCATCAGTAACGATTGATGACCTGCCGCCGCCAGGCGTTTGATTTCCTCTTCGGTGCCCGGCTCCATCCATTTAACCGGGCCACTACGGCTCTGGTAGGCGATGGACCAGGCATAGTTACCGATCCGCTCCATCACCCCTTGCGCCGTCTCTTCCACCTGACGCTGGTAGGGGTCGCCACGATCAATAAACTTCTGCGGCAGGGCATGAGCGGAGAAGAGAATCTGGACATCGTCACGCGTCAATTCGTGAAAGGTCTCCAGACCCTCGCGTACACGATTGGCCAGGGAATCAAGGTACAACGGCCAATCATGCCACTGGTCGACAACTCGATATTTAAGCTCCGGATAAATCGCAGCGGCTGTTCGTTTAAAATCATTGACGCTGCTGCCGGTAGTCGCGCCTGTGTAATGTGGGTACATGGACACGACCGTTGCTTCGGTGATTCCATTAGCCCTTAGCTCAGAAAGTGCCTCTGATGCAAAGGGGTGCCAATAGCGCATGACGACGCAAGGAACAACCCCCTCCCCCAACCGCTCAGCAATGCCTGCAGCCTGCTTCTGTGTCCATTCGAGCAAGGGTGACTTGCCACCGATGGCGCGGTAGTTTTCCACCACTTTTTTTGCGCGAAAATAAGAGATCAGCCGTGCAAAAGGCTTCTGCAACAAGGCTCCCGCCGGCAACTGAATCAGCTCGCGATCAGAGAACAGATTATACAAAAACGGCTGCACCGCTTCGAGAGAGTCAGGACCCCCCATGTTGAGCAGAATTAAAGCATGTTTGTTGGTACTAGCGGACATTGATCGACCTTCTACAAAGTTCCGAAGAACATCAAACCCAAGGCATTTCACCACAGAGGCACAGAGGCACAGAGGACAAATCAAAAGCCAAGATTAGAGGTTTACCCAAAAAAACATCATTCCAGGTTTACCTCTGTGTCCCTGTGCCTCTGTGGTAAACCAGATTTGAAAGTGCTCTTCGTCGCTGCTTCGCGAAAAAAGAATTAGCTACTTCTTGCTACTTAAACGATGTACACACTCCACCAGGTGAATCGCGTTCTCCGGCGGTACCGTCGGCAGAATGCCGTGACCCAGGTTAAAGATAAAGCCGGGGCGATCGGCATTTTCATGCAAAATCCGCTGGACTTCCTTCTCGATGTAATCTTTCGGGGCGTAAAGTACAGTCGGATCGAGATTACCCTGAACCGCCACATCGTCACCGAGGATAGCGCGGGCTTTGTCGATGTTGACATGCCAGTCGAGACCGATGACATCGCTGCCGGCCGCCTTGACCAGTTCGAGCATGGTGCCGCCGTTCTTGACGAAATAGATAATCGGAATATCTTTGCGATCCAGACCGTCGATCAGATTTTTCACGTAGGGCAGATTATAACGCTCAAAGTCGTGGGGAGCCAGCAGCCCCCCCCAGGTATCAAAGATCTGAATCGCCTGGGCACCGGCTGCAATCTGCATGTTGAGATAGCGCCGATCCATCTCACTGACTTTTTTCATCAGTTCATCATAAAGCGGATAGTCACTGTACATCATCTGCTTGAGGCTGGCGAAATCCTTACTCCCCTGCCCTTCAACCATGTAGCAGGCCAGGGTAAAAGGGGCACCACCAAAACCGATGAGGGGAACACGCCCTTCAAAAGCAACGCGTAAACGCTTGATGATCTCGGGCACGTAGGAAACCGCCTGAGCCATATCCTCCGGTACCACTAGGGCATCAACATCGGCACGGGTACGTACCGGGTTGGCGAATACCGGCCCCGGCACAAAGTCAAGCTCCATCCCCATCGGCTCGAGGGGAGTCAGGATGTCGGAAAAAAGAATAGCCGCATCGGCATTAAGAATATCGATGGGCTGGATGGTCACTTCCGCTGCCCGCGCCGGATCTTTACACAGATCAAGGAAAGTGCCGCCCCCTTTAGCCCGCACTTCCTTGTACTGGGATAAATAACGCCCGGCCTGGCGCATCAGCCAGACAGGGACACGGTCAACCGGCTGCCGCCAGCAGGCTTTGAGAAAATTATATTCAGTGGTCATAAGGTGTTGCCTCCTATTATGGAAAATTCATAATAAAAAAAGATTTCACCAGTAGAGTCACAGAGGGTGAATCAAAAAATAGAAATCGGATTTAAAACCAAAACAAAGTTTTTTTGGTTCTACTCAGTGTCTCAGTGGTAAAAAATAGACTATTTTGTAGCGTTCTCCGCTTCTTCCGCCAAGCGCTTGCGGGTTTTGGGCGGGATATAGTTACAGAAGGGTTCTTCGGCCATATAATCGCCGTGAACCGCATCGGCGCGGGCGCGGCAACCACCACAGACATTGATATACTCACACTCGCCGCACTTTCCAGTATATTTGCTGTTGTCGCGCAGGTCGTTGAAGACCTTGGAGTTGAACCAGAGCTCCTTGAACGGAATCTGTTTGACGTTACCAACGGATGAATGGAAGTAGGAGCAGGGCTTGAGATTGCCGAAGCAATCGATCAGACAGATTGACTGGGCGGCGATACAGCCTTTTCCACCACCGGTCGAAAAGGTCAAGCTGCGACGCTTGAAATCGACTCCCTCTTCCTTGGCTTTTTGCGGAACAATACGATAGTAGTGCGGCGCGCAGGTCGGCCGCATCAGTATATCCTCCTCGTTCTTTTCCTGCTCATAGTGCCAGGTGAGAATTTCTTCGTAGTCTTCCGCAGAGATCAGTTCGCTCATGATCTCCTCTCCGCGCCCGGTCGGTACAATCATGAACATATACCAGGCGGTTGCTCCCAGCTCTTTGGCCGCCCTGAAGGTAGCAGAAATATCCTGCTGGTTGCGTTTGGTAAAGGAAGAGTTGATCAAAAAAGGGATGCCGTTACGCTTTAAGGTTTCTGCACCGCGCACAACCCCTTCGAAGGCTCCGGGCGAGCTGCGAAAATTATCGTGGATCGCCGCCGTCGAACCATCCAGAGAGAGGGATACCATCTTGATATCGGCATTCTTCATTTCGGCACACACCTCATCGGTAATCAGGGTGCCATTGGTCGCCATACACATGCGCAAGCCTTTGGACGTGCCGTAACGGGCAATTTCAAAGATATCTTCGCGCATCAACGGCTCACCACCTGACAGCACCATTACCGGCGTGCTGACCTCACAGATATCATCGATCAACTTGAATGCTTCCTGGGTATTGAAATCGCCGGCAGACGAGGTTATTTCCGACGAACAACGACAATGGACACAACTGAGATTGCAGCGCTGGGTGCTCTCCCAGGCAATCCATTTAGGTATATATTGATTTTCTTTAGCCATGAAGTCTCCTTAAAGTTGGTGCAGCACTCGACTTTACTACGGCAAGCCAACCGGCTCAAGCTTTCTTGTCTGGTCAAAATAAATATTGTTGCATTTGTCGGCGGCAAAACCAGCATTAATTCCAGCACATTGGGAAATGCCCGTTAGATAATAAAATGAGTTTTTTCTTACGATTTATCTTGACCCACGCCAAAAGATGTGTAGAATCTAATCTCGACCGCCACAGAGGCGCGTCTTCTCCGTTGCTTAACAACCCGTTGTGCCACAGATTTACACAACGGCTCAGAATTGCGCTAAAGCGCCACCTAAAAGAAAGGGAGTCAAACAAATGGGCATTCGCATGAGATCAATCCTGGTCATGGGTATTCTCGGTTTTCTGGCAATCGGAGTCCTCGGATTCACCAGCTATCGCCTGAGCCTGAACAATGCCCTTGTCGAAGCCGAAATAAAAAGTGACCTGGTCATGAACTACGCCATGGCCTCACGTGAATTTACCCGCGTTGCCCAGTCCCCTCTGATGCGCCAACTGGTGGAGCCGGATCGCTTTTATCCGGAACTCCAGTCCGGTTTTGCCACTGCACGGGGTATTTATGAAGAGTTCGAAAAAATCTATCCCGGCTACGTTTTCAGACAGGCGACCCTCGACCCTATTGTGCCAGTCAACAAAGCCGATGCCCAGGAAGTAGAAATCATCCAAAGGTTTGACGAAGATCGAAACCTCGAAGTCCAGAAAGGCAGACTTGTTCGTAACGGCGAAGAAGTGTTTTTCACGGCCACACCTTTTTCTGTACAGCATCAGATGTGCCTTAAATGCCACGGTGACCCCGCCGATGCACCAAAGGATCAGATTGAAATCTACGGTGCCGACTCGGGCGGCTATTGGTGGGAAATGGACGAGATGGTTGCCGCCTTTATTGTGTACGTTCCGGTTGCCGATGCTATCGCCTCAGCCCGAACCATGTCTTTGACCCTTGTTCTTTACGGTGCCGGCGGCATTGTCGTCATGCTGGTCATCATCGGCTGGTTCCTGAACCGTGACGTTGTTACCCCCATCGTCCGTCTGGCCGAACGCGCGGAAGATTTCAGCCTGGGCGAAAACCTTGACGAGCCTATCGACAGAAACGCAACCGGTGAAGTTGGGGTTCTGGCCCAGTCGATCGAACGTTTGCGGATCAGCCTGAATAAATTGATGCAACGTAATCGCTAGGAGACATCGATGATCAAACACTCTTTGTGGGTGACCGGGCTCTGGATCATGATCGTAACCCTGAATCCAGGCCCGGCGGTTTCTGCTGACTGCGATCAACTCAGAAGGAACGTAGCGCAGGAACGTAGCCTGATCAAAAAACAACAACTTCTGGACGAAGCAATTCAGGCCTGTCCGAATCATGCCCAGTTGCATTTCGACAAGGGCTTTGCCCAGGAGCGTTTGCGCCGCTATGATCAGGCTCTCACCTACTATTTAAGAGCGACAGAACTGGACGAAAACTTTGCCCGAGCCTATTTCGGTCTAGCAGACATCTTCGTCGTTCTGGGCAACCTCGAACCCGCCATCTGGGCCTATCAGTCCGGACTGGCCCTGGAGCCGGGCAACCAGCGAGCAGCTTCATCGCTGGAACTGGCCAGAATCAAGTACCGCTCAGAAATGGGTGAACGTATCACCTCGCAGGAGTTCGTCCGAGTCATGCAGGAAAGCCGTGATCAGAGTACCACCGAAGGGGCTCTGGACGGCCCTGTCCTGCGGATGCAGATTCTGTTTGGCATTAATTCAGCCCAACTGACAGCCGATGCTATTGACCAGCTCGAGACCGTAGGAACAGCATTGTCTGATCCTGTTTTGGCCGACCAGCGCTTTGAAATTGCCGGGCACACTGACAGTACCGGTTCTCCCGAGGTCAACCTGCCCCTGTCGCAATCACGTGCTGAGCAGGTCAAACAACATCTGGTCGATCGCTATGGCATCGCGGCGGAACGGCTCACTGTTGTCTACTATGGCGACACCCGCCCGGCAGTTCCGAATGACTCGGCACAGAATCGGGCGATCAACCGCAGGGTCGAGTTCAGAAGACTCAGATGAAAGTTTTTTACTAATGTATGTTGAAAAGATTTCCGAAACCAGTATGATGGTCGTGGTATCTTCCGACAATACATGTGGCCGCAGAAAGGCAATGAAATGTCAGACCTTCCTCATATCCTGGATACAATCCACTCCACACCGGGAGTAATGAGGGTTATTCTGCTTGATAACCGCGGAGTTGTACGTGGTCAGGCCGGCGAAAAAGATGAAAAGAAGCTGGCAGACTATATCTCATTCATTTCTGTCACTTCGGCGCAGGTACGCACTTACTTAAGTATCAGCGTTCCCCATAACGCCAGAGTAACCCTGTCTGATGGACAAATTCTGCTGATTCTTTTCGGTGAAGAGCTGACGGCTGGAATCCTCCTTCAGCAAGACACAGAATATCTGGATATAATCGATAAGTTTGCTTCCGTAATCAATGAACTGAAACTATAAGATGAGGCATTGATGAAAAACCTGCTGGAAGAAATCAAAACATCTCCCGGAGTTCTGGGTGCCTGCGTTTTCTCCGCTAAAAATGGCATCGTCGGCTCAAACTTGCCTGCTACCTTCAACGCGGAGCAGCAACAGCGCATCACCAGCATCCTCCATCGGGTTTTTCGCTTGAATGATGCTGCCAAGCTTGATGTCAATGCCTACGAGATTCAGTACGACGAAGCCTTATTGATGGCCAGACGGCTGGACAAGGAAGCGACGCTGGTCGTTGTTTGTACACCGGACGTCAACGTACCCCTGGTATCGATGGCCTGTGGCATGCAGACTGCTGAACTGCTGGAAGCCATTGACTCTCATCAGGGCGAAGCAAATCAGCAGGCACCACAGAAAAGCAAACCAACGCCGGCGGAAGTGCTTAACGGCCCTCTCGGAGAAAAACTGAATCTGATCAAGAAGTCTCTGGCCAGGAGTATCGGCCCGGTTGCCGGAATGGCCCTTGAAAACGCTCTTGCCAGCTGGCTGGAGAAGGGTGAGCCTGAGGCAGGAAGGCTGGTTGACCTTGCCGAACTGCTCCTGCCTGAAATTGATGATGATGGAGAAAAGGCGACTTTTGTTCGCGAAGTAAAAGAGCTGCTCTGATCTGAATTGCAGCAGCAGTACTGTAAAAATCAGTCAGTTATCCGCCAGGGTGGCTGACTTTTTTAAATCTAAAAACAGTACTCTATACCCCCGTTTATTCAGATAAGCACTATTGATCGCCAAACAATTCTTCAAAAACCTCTTTTACCGTTGAAATTCGGTCCGCTTTCCAGGCGTTGGTGCCACAGAAGATCAGGCCCGTATCGCGATCCCCTTTCTGCGCCCGATCGAGGGCCTGGACAATGCAGAATCTCTCTTGATTGTCCCTGTAGGCACATTTTTTCAGGCATCCCACCGGACAATAGAGGTCAATATCAAGATCACGCTGGCGAATATCCGCAACATTGCTGATCAGAGCTCGACCAGGTAAACCCGCTGGGCTCATCATCAGGCCAATATCCGATGGCGTGCAATCGAGGTACGCCTGCTTAAAGGCGTCATCAGCATCACATTCTTCCGTGACAACAAAACGGCTCGCCATCTGCACACCATCCGCCCCTTCGGCAAGAGCGTGCTCGAGATCATTCCGATCCCATATACCGCCGGCAGCAATAATGGGAATCTCCAGACTCCATTCGCTGCTGAAATATTCCTTGACGGCGCGCACAGTCGCGTACTGATCATATTCTCCAGAGCCGATGCGTTCAGGCTTTTCACCCAGATGCCCCCCTGCGGTATCGGGATCTTCAACCACAACAGCATCCGGCATGCGCTTGAAACTCTTATTCCATTTCCGGGCAATCAGCTGTGCCGCCTTGAGTGAAGAGACAATGGGAACAAGAGCCACATCGGGATAATCAGCGGTCAGACCCGGCAAACTCAGAGGCAGGCCGGCACCGCTGATGATTAATTTCGCCCCCCCTTCACACGACGCCCTGACGGCATCGTCATAATTGCTCACCGCCACCATACAATTGACCCCGATAACGCCGTTAGGGGCGATCTCGTAGGCTTTGCGCAACTCGTCCAGCAGCGCCTGACGATCATCGGCAAAATAGTTTTCACCGGTCGCCGTGTCGCTCCCAAGCGCAAGTCCGGGGGTTGCGATAATTCCGATTCCGCCATTCAGGGCAACATGGCCGGCAAGTCGATGACCGGATACACGGACCCCCATTCCTCCCTGAATAAGGGGAAAGGGCACACTGTGCTTACCGATAGTCAGTCCTTTAAACATAGAGTTGGTTGCTCCCTCAGCTATAGCTTCGGCAATTAAATGATCAATGATGTCATTCCCGCGCAGCCTGCTCTCAAATGATTGCGTCGGGTGGCGGTAACCAGGGTGTTTTTCAGCCTTCGGCAAATAGGGCCCCGACAAAAGCACTCGGGGATGACAAACCCTTTATCCACCGGGACAATATTGCGATTTTTTTGCAATATTTTATCCCCAGCGCCTAGAATAATATCGTAATCATCCCGCAACAAATGTAATACTTGTGTAAAATCTGATGGATAGACTTGCTGCACCGACAAAGGCGAAGGTACGTAAAAAGATGAAGTTGTTTCGACGTCTGTTTCATCCCCTGATTACCTTTATCGTCATTCAGATTCTCTGGATATTGATACTTGTTTCCTGGATCTACTGGTTCCTTGGTCGCCACCGTCAATTCAAAGAGCTTGCTGTTCAGTATCAGGCAGAATGGCTGCCACAGAAAACCGACTGGCTGATTCTGGCGGAAGGGATTGTGCTGCTGGTAGCCATCCTCGTCGGTGTCTACGTCATTTTTATTTACTGGCGCCGGCAAAGTTCCCTCTACAAAGCTCAGCAGCGCTTTATCAGCCAGGTCACTCACGAGCTTAAATCCCCCCTGGCATCGCTCCAACTTCATCTGGACACCATCCAGATGCGTCCGCCGACGACTGAACAACTCCATCGCTTTGTCAGTCTGATGCAAAAAGATTGCACCCGTCTGGACACCATGATCAGCAACCTGCTCCACGCCAGCCATATCCAGCACAATGATTCGTTCCTCAACCTGCAACGCGGCAACCTGTCAGAGATGATAGAATTTTATCTGCGCACCAAACACTCCACCCTTCCCCCCGGCACTGATCTTGACTGGACAATTGAGCCAGGTCTGGTCGCCAGCTTTGACGCCGATGGCATAGAAACCGTGCTGCGAAACCTGCTTGAAAACGCTATACTCTACGCTGATGGCCCGGCACGGATTCGCATCGAAATGAGACGTAATGCCTCCATGGCCCACATCATTTTCAGTGATTCCGGTCGCGAAATTCCGCACAAGCTGCGGCAGAAAATTTTCAACATGTTTTACCGGATCAGACATCCGGGAAAAAGCGTAAGTGGCAGTGGTCTAGGCCTTTTTATCGTTAAGAATATTATTAAGATGCATAACGGAAGGATATGGCTGGATGTTCCTAAAGATAAAACAGGAAATTCTTTCCACATGCTTCTACCCCTCATCAGCACGAGACAAGCGCCATGACCGATCATATCCCCCTGCTGCTGGTTGAGGATGAACCTCACCTTGCCCACGGACTTGTCTACAATCTCGAGGCGGAGGGATATCAGGCAACTCATGTCACTACGGGTGAAGAAGCTCTGGAGATGCTCCAGCAACAGCCTTTTGCCCTGCTGATTCTGGATTTGACCCTCCCGGGAATGGACGGGTTGGAGGTTTGTGATCAAATACGCGAAGAGGGCAACCAAATACCGATCCTCATGCTGACAGCGCGCGACTCCCAACAGGATCGAATTATCGGGCTGAGCACCGGAGCCGACGACTACCTGACCAAACCTTTTAATCTCAAGGAATTTCTCCTCCGTGTCGCAAGTCTGCTGCGTCGCGGTCAGTGGCCACCTGCGGATCCGCCATCTCCACACTACGAGTTTGGCGACAACATCATCGACAGCGATTCCGGGCAGGCAACAACCGCGCAGGGAAGCTTGCAGTTGACCGAACTGGAGCTTAAAATGCTGAACCTGTTCATCAATAACGAGGGGAAGGTACTGTCGAGAGCGGAATTGCTCAAGCAGGTTTGGGGAGTTTCACCTAAGACGGAAACGCGGACACTTGATAACTTCATCGTCCGCTTACGCAAATATTTTGAAACCGATCCGGCCAGACCACGCTACTTTAAAACCGTGCGCGGACGTGGTTACCGCTTCGTAAAAAACCCGCGCTGACGAACTTGACGGCAACCTTCATTATCTTCTTCACCGCAACAACGGACGTGCCAGACTACCTCCGATCTGCATGATATAGCTGCCGTCCGGACCGGGGCGCACTCCGGTGAGCATCAACAGGTCCCGCACATTTTCCGGTGTTTGACGGGTTGGATGAATACGCACATTGAGATTGAGTCTGGTCTGTTCTGGTGTTGCACCGATGAGTAGCGTCCCGCCACCACTGAGTTCAAGAACGCCGCCCGTAGCCACCAGTTGCTCAACACTGACCCTGGCTTCACTGAAGCGACCATTAACCTGCAATAAGCCGAGGGGCAGTTCCGGAGACAGGCCAATCTGTTCCAATCCGAAAACCAGTGTATCACGAATTTCGACGGCAAAACGACCTTGGCTACGCTGTGCATCTGCCAGCAATTCTTCGCCCTGAAATTGAACATTCAATAAACCACCAAAGCGATAATCCAGACCAGCTTCCTGCAATAAAGATAATGTCAGATCCTGCAGACTGAGGTAAATATTACCGTTGCGCCATAGCCGCGCGCCGACATCTCCTTGCGCCAGCGATCCTTTGATATTAATTCCCTGGTTTCTTGACACCAGAGATGTCCAGACCGGGGTCAACTGCAAATCCTTGATTGCAAGCGGCGCAATTCCGGGCTGATCGGGATAAAGGGTGATATCCATTTTAAGCCCCAGCGGCACCAGCATGGCTGCTCGCTCTGCACGCATCGGGATACCTGTCTCACGGGATATTTCCTGCACCAGGCGCTGTTGCAGCACCTCTGCCGGGAAGAAAACCCAGAATGAGAAAAAACTACTGACACAAAACAGTAACAGACAAAGAAGAAAGAGGCTGCGATTATCGCTCAAACCACGCCTTGAGAAGATACTGCCAATATATTTTTTCATGCTCGCTCCAGCGACATCAGCACCAGATTGACATCCAACCGTGAACGATCGTCAAAGCGTGGTCGGATCCGCAATGAGCGCACCTGAATTCCGTTGCTGCGGTACTCGGTCGCATGCAGAAATCCGACCAATTGACTCAAGGTCACTCTCTCCAGCCGAATTTCCACTAATTGCTGGCGGAACCCTCCCTGCACGGAGTCAGGTTGCGGACGCATAGACGATAACTGGTCACGCACGCCCATCTGTTTAGTGAGATTCTCAACCTGAGAAAAAAGTGGCCGGCCAGAGAGTCCCGATGATTCAAATCCGGCTAACTGCTGGCGCAACTGCTCAATTTCCTGACGCAGAGTTTCAACCCTTTCAAGGTTGCGGCGTTGCCCTTCTATCTGGCTATCAAGATTCTGCATCGTCGAGATGTAGGGGCTCAGCAGCACAAACCAGATAAAAATTCCTGCCAGTATCAGGACTCCCAACAACAGAAACATACGTTCACGAGGATCAAGTCTGTCGTTCATTGCTTATCTCCCCGTCGCCACGGCCAGCCGCATTTCAAAATCGACCCGCACATTATCTGATGCCAGACGTGCATTAGTGATTGTCACCTCTTGAAACAGTTGGCGGGCTGCAAGAACTTCGGCGATCTGATTAACGGCATCAAAAGACTCGGCTGAGCCGGCAATTCTCGTCTCATCGGCGCTGTAATTGAAATCGTTCAATTCTACCCGCAAATCGGCACTGACAGCCGCTGACAACTCACGAAGAACGGCCACAACACCACGGCCATCCAGACCTAACATCTGAACATCTGCCTGCAACTGTTGTCGCAGCCTGTCCATTTGCAGGGGAATGTCTACTACAACTCCAGTCGGGATGACCTGTCTGAATATCCGGTTCACCTGTTCGGCCAATTCCGCCTGTTCCGCCGATTTCTGCATATAACTCATGTGCATGGTCAAGGCTCCGCCAAAGAGTACCAGCAACAGTAAGACAGCAGCAACTATCAGCTTTGGACGCATCATCTGAAGTTCACCGCGCGCGGCAAACTCTTCGCGGCGAAAGTTTAACTGACCGACCTTATTGCCACGCAACTCCGCCAGAGCAAGCAAAGCAGCAGGCGCCATGTCGCGCGACAGGTTGTCTGCAAATACTTCTGGTGCCAGGGGAAGAATAATACGCCCGGCCTGTTGTAGATATGCGTACAGGTGATCGGTCACTCCGGCACCCATAATCCATAAAGGAAGTTCTTCCTGCTCTGCGGCATATTCCAGTTGACTGACCTGTTGACTGATAAAATCGAACAGCTCTTCGTCTCTCATTTCACTGGTTCCGGGCAGCAGTCGATAATCCTCAATTCGCCCCTGAAGAACCAGGGCAACAACCACCTCAACCCGACGACAGTAAATCAGTACTCCATCCTGTTCTCCCAGAGCGGGAAGCAGAGCGAAAGGAAAAATGTCAATACGACCGGGATTTTGTTCTGCATCGGGAAAATGTTCGAGCAGATCGGCGACCTCAAGCGTGTTGACAACCACCGTGTCAACCTCATAATCATTGTCACAAGGACGCGGCGGCAGATAGGAAACCAGTTTGTCTTCCAGAGAGACGGGTAATTGTGCTGACAGGGAAAGGGGTAAAGCAGCTTCGATCTTACGTTTTTCACGAAACGGAAAATGCAGACGACGGAACAAACCGACACGCGCCGGCAGGGCCGTGACCATGCGGTCGGTCAATGCTGTTCTGCCGTCGAGGAGTTCCTGCAAGACCGCACGGGATTCTTCGACTGAATCATAGTGCTGGCGTTTGAAATCGACCTTGATCTTTCCCGCGACCATCTGCAAAAAAACAACTCGCGCTTCACCACCTTCAAGATCGACACCTATAAAACGTTTCGACATAGTCTATTCCATTTTCAAACTTAAAAGAATGTTCCCCTGCTTAGCGATAATTGCCTGAGCACGTCTACTGCCGTGATTAACCCGTCCCAGACTTTCAACCTGATAAACCAATCCGCGCACTCGAACAGATCCTTGCGTCCAGGCCGTTGTCCAGCGTGGCCCGATCCCCTCCACCAGGGCCAGATCCGACAGTTGCCGGAAAGGCGATCTTTCACGATATTGTACCAGAAGATCAATATCGAGCCGGTCAAAAATAATCGCCACATTACCGGGAGCTGCCGCGTACTGCCAGGCGTAAAGAACCTCCGATGAGGCCGTGTTGACATTGATCGGCTCATCACCAACAACGCGGATATAGGGAAGCAAGGCCGCGACAACATCAGGATCAAACCCCCTTACCAGATACAGTTCATCCAGTGCTGTCAGTTTTGCACCACGTCGGCTATACGCCGGAGTCTGACGATTGTAATAGGCATCATCCGCCGTCACTACGGACAAATCGGAGTTGAACCAGTTGATCAGTGCATCCGCCAGTGATCCAGCTTCGCTCGCATCAACCTGCAGAACTTCCTCGCAAAGAGCAACAAAACGATGATACCCCGGCAACGGGTTGCCCCGCTCATCACCAACAAAATTGATGTTCATCCGACCGCTTAAGTCTTCTATCCGCAAACTCACGTCACCATCACCAACAGGTATACCGACAAGTGGCTCACCCCAGAACTCAGACGGATGATCGAAGTCGTTAGCGTCCTCCTGCAAGATGATCCGCGCGGCCTCTACACCGCCACGGGCAATATAGTAAGCCTTCGAGCGATCGCGAAAGGTTTCCACTGCACGCAGATCGACCAGAGTTGAAAAGGAGAACTCAATCAGCAGAGCACTGAGCAGAGCAACAACCGCCAGAACAATGAGCAGGGCCATTCCCTTTTCGCTGTGCAGAGAATTCATCCGCGCCCCCCAGACAGGACAAAGCTGCTGCGAAAGGGAATTCCGGTGCCGGTGCCGATATCAATTTCAAACAGAAACTCAATCATTTGCGGAGGTTGAGCCCCCACCCAGCTGGAATGCCACTGCCCGGCAGCATAATAGCGGATATCGAATGACTGCATTCCGGTGATGAAAGGTAATGGCTCTGATGGTGCCAGGTTAGCCAGCAGCATTTCCTCGCTGCGATACAGCGCAATTCCTCCATCTTCTTCTCGCAGTTCGTAGCGAACCCGTGACAAACCACCGCGCCGGCGCTGTAAAGGGGAAACAAGTTCGGTATTAAATTCGAGGTAAGGGGTGCCCAGATCGCTGCTTCCACCCACCAGTACCGGACGATTGCCCATAGGTGTCAGCCTCATGCTGCTGAGTTCACCGCCGATTCGATCGAAAAAGATGCGCGCCTGATGGTAGAGGATTCCTTCATCCTCCAAACGATCCCGCGCCGCGCTGACAGCACCGAATACACCGTAGATACTGCTGATCAACATGCCGCCGATAAGGACTGCGATCATCACTTCGATAAGGGTAAAGCCCGGTGGCAATCGACGCATCAGCGGCCCCCGGCAGCGACAAAAGAAATCAATTCGACCTGCTCGTTGAGTTGCGCTCGCCCCCAGGACACCTGAACGTGAATCTGTTGAACCTGAGGGATCATGGTGTCTTCAAAGTAAATGCGCCAGCTGAAATCAGAAAAAGGATCGTCAAAAACTCCTTCACGGGTCTCACCAACGGCGACGGCATCGGCAACCTGGATTTCCTGCTCACTCATCAACTGCTGGGCCAGCAAGGTCGCACGTGTCAGGTTCTGAATACGATCCTGTACCAGAACCGTCCGATTCGACAACCCCAGCAGGGTAATCAGAGCGATGGCAACAATGGCCAGTGCAATCATCACTTCAAGAAGTGAAAATCCGTCAGAGCGCCCTATTCTGTACCTCATCAATCCGTGTCGTTCCCGTTAATGGCGAAAAGATCATTTGCACTTCGTCCCCCCTGGTTTGTCGTACCAACAAACGAGTCTGCTCCATCCACCCCAAAGGGAAGACCCGCACTGTTATCTGACCGGAGCGGAAACTTCCCTGCCCCTCGACCTCAATCTGCTGCAGATTCAACGGCTCCAGGTCCAGCTCCCGCCGGAAAGGCTCTCTTTCGACCCGGTCTGCTGAAACTGTGCGTAGCCGGTAAGCCTGCAAACTGTTGCGCTCCAGATCAAAAACCAGCTCATGTTCATCCCGGGTCAAGGTCGCTTCGTTATACAACTGCTTTACCGTACCGGCAATGCGCCGCAGCTTGGCGCGCTCATTGCCATCGATTCGATTGACCAGAAGTGGCAGACTGATCAGACCGATAAGTGACAGAACAACGATCACGACAACCAGCTCAATCAGGGTAAAGCCGTACCGATCAGTCGAGCTTCCAGTTTGCGATTTCGGCATTATCACCTTCTCCGCCCGGCTGTCCGTCTGCGCCATAGGAAAGCAGGTCAAATTCACCATGAACTCCGGGTGACAGGTAGACATAGGGGTTGCCCCATGGATCATTGGGAATCCGGCGGATGTAGCCGCCATCTTTGTAGCGAGGGGGAATCCGACCGATGGTCGGCTTGGTCACCAGAGCCTGAAGACCCTGCTCTGTCGACGGGTAAAATCCATTATCGAGCCGAAACATCCCCAACGCTTCTTCAAAGCTACGAATCTGAGCGGCAGCCGAAGTCCGCCGAGCCCTTTCCGGTTCATCCAGCAGGCGAGGCACAACGATCGCCGCCAGAATGCCTAGAATTACAACCACCACCATGATTTCGATCAGGGTAAATCCCCGGCGACTTTTTGCATATTTTGTCATCTTTTTCTCCTTACTAACCCATCCCCTGGCTGGCCTGAAAAATCGGCAGCAATACTGCCAGGACGATAAAACCTACGATCCCACCCATCACCATAATCATCAATGGCTCAAGCAGTGCCATCAGGCCGTTCAACCTGGTCTGCACCTGATGCTCATAGATATCGGCAACCCGGAACAACAACCCTTCCAGTTCGCCACTGCGTTCACCTACCGCGGCCATTTGTGCCAGCATCGGTGGAAAGGCACCCGTATCCTTAAGAGGTTTTGCCAGTCCGGCACCTTCGGTGACTTTCTCACGGACCTCGGCAACAGCCTGCTGAAGAAAATTGTTTCCCAATAAGCGTTCCACAATCTCCAGGGTGGTTAACAACGGCACACCGCTACGCAACAGGGTTGCGGTAGTGCGGGCGAAGCGGGCGGTGGCCTTGTTTAACGACAGTGGACCAATCAACGGCCAGTCAAATTTTTTCCGGTCAAACCAGAGACGACCACGCTCGGTAAGGGAATAACGGCGCATGACCCAGGCAGTCAGCAACATTCCGATAAGCAACACCCACCAGTACTGAGCCAAAAAATCAGTAGCTCCCATCAACAAACGTGTCGCCAAAGGCAGCGCCTGCTCGAGATCTTCAAGCATCCGCGTTATTTTAGGAACGACAAAAGTCATCAGAAACACCAGAACCCCACCACCAACCAGAAGCATCAATAAAGGATAGGTCATGGCTGCCTTGAGCTGGGAATTGAAACGCGACTGCTCATCCATAAAGTCGGCCAGTTGCATCAATACCTTATCGAGGGTACCGCTGGCTTCGCCAACCTGCACCATACTGATGTACAACGGTTGAAAAACCTGAGGATGCATGGCCAGAGCAGTATAAAGCGAGCTTCCCTGCAATACATCCTCACGCACCCGCGACAGAATCGATCCAAGCTCTCCTCGTGACTGTTGTTCGGCAACCGCCACCAGGGCGTCCACCAACGGCATTCCAGCCGTCAGCATGACCGAGAGCTGACGCGTGGCAACACCGAGTTCCAGTACTGTAACACGGCGGAATAAACTTTTTCGCGCTGCGCCGGAAGTTGCTTCCCGAGCGGTTTTCAGTTTGGTCGGAAACAGCCCCTGTTCACGCAGCTTACGGCTTGCCGCATTTGAACTCAGGGCCTCGACAACGCCGCGCTTTGTCTTGCCATTGGTATCAAGAGCATTGTACTCGTACAGAGCCACTGCCTACACCTCTTCCTGGGTTACGCGCAGCACTTCTTCAATCGTTGTCTGTCCGGCCAGCACCTTGTCCAGTCCGGACAGCCGTAATGAACGCATACCCTCTTTCTGGGCCTGTTTGCGAATAGTGGCCGCATCGGCGTTGGTGGTTACCAGTCCGCGAATAGCATCAGAGACTTCCAGCATTTCATAAAGGCCGGTTCGTCCCAGATATCCTACCTGCATACAATGACTGCAGCCGCGCCCACGATAAAAAATAGCGCCGGCAGGAATGGGTTGCCCTTCAAATATCTGCGTCAGAATTTTTTCGTCGGGGTGATAACTGACTCGGCAATGCGGGCAGATCGTTCTGACCAGTCGTTGCGCAAGAACTCCCAGCAGGGCTGATGCGGCAAGAAATGGTTCAACACCCATCTCAACAAGGCGCGCCAGAGCCCCGGCAGAGTCGTTGGTATGCAGGGTCGAAAAGACCAGGTGACCGGTCAGGGCTGCCTGAACAGCAATCTTCGCCGTTTCGCTGTCGCGAATCTCGCCGACCATGATGACGTCGGGATCCTGGCGCAGAATCGAGCGCAACCCCTGAGCAAAAGTCAGGTTGATTTTAGGATTGACCTGAACCTGCCCCACTCCAACCAACTGGTATTCGATCGGGTCCTCTACGGTAATGATATTCTGTTCGCGCGAGTTAATAGCCGACAGAGCAGAATAGAGAGTCGTGGTTTTCCCTGATCCGGTCGGGCCGGTGACCAGGAAAATGCCGTGATTCTTGTAAATCATTTTCTCTATTTGCGGCAGCATCTGCGCATCAATGCCGATCTGTTCGAGCCCGAGCACACCGGAACTTTTGTCGAGCAGACGCAACACCACACGTTCACCAAAGGCCGTTGGTAAGGTTGAAACACGGATATCCACTTCCTTGCCGGCAATGCGTACAGAAAAGCGACCATCCTGGGGAAGACGTTTCTCGGCGATATCAAGATTCGCCATAATCTTGACCCGCGAAACAATATTGGCCAAAGCGCGGTAAGGAGGGCGTTGTGCTTCGTAGAGAATACCATCGATGCGGGTACGGATGACTGCTTCCGACTCGAAGGGCTCAATATGTATGTCACTGGCACGCTGACGGTAGGCCTGAGTTAACAGCCCGTTAACAAAGCGGATTACCGGTGCTTCGTCGCTGGTATCAAGGAGATCGTCTACCGGCAGTTTATCATCGGCAATGTCCCCCTGACTGATATCCTCCATCATGCCGCCACCGGACAGGGCTTCATAACCCTGATTGATGGCGCGCATGATTCTGTCCCTGGAGGCAATCACCGGAATAATACGGCAACCAGTCATCACCGACAGATCGTTCAACACCCGATTGTTGCTCGGATCAGCGACGGCCAGACGAATCGTCTGCCCCTGAATATCGATAGGTACGGCGAGATGTTCCTTGGCATAACCGATTGGGATGACAGTCAGCAACTCCAGAGCGGTAGTAGTGATGTTCGGATCAGCAATAAACTCGATACCACTTTGGCTGGCAAGAGCTTCAGCCAGCAGGGTATCCGTCATTTCCCCCCTTTCCTGAAGAATTTCCCCCAGACGGACGGGGTTAACCTGTTGTTCTTGGAGAGCATCCCGAATGATCTCTTCCGGAATACCCTTGTCATTAATAAGGATGTCACCAAGCTTGCGCCACTTCATCGGTCGCATGAATCTAATTCTCCAGTGGTACGGAAAAATCCCCGATGGTCCTTAACCGCTGCTTCTCGAAGAACTCTTCCGTTCCCCCTTCTGAACGGAAGAGTTCCAGGTCTCGCTGGTTTTCGTGGGTCAGTCGGCTTAAGTCTTCCGTGCTGTTAATAACCCGGGGAGTAATGAAGATCATCAGGCTTCTTTTCTCTTCGCGATCGGAGGTAGATTTAAACAACCAGCCAAGTAGCGGTATATCGCCCAGCAGGGGAACTTTCCTGACATTCCTGGTCACCTGGTTTCTGAATAATCCGCCCAGAACGACAGTCTCTCCATCACGGGCAACGATGGAATTGCGCAGCAGGGTTTTGGTCAGGGTCGGCCCGACATTATCCTCAGAACCTACACCATCCTGTTTGACTCCACTGATCTCCTGATGGATTTTCATTCTGACCAAACCACCGGAAGTAATATGAGGGGTAAAACGCAGAATCAGTGCAGCATCCTGTCGCTCGATGGCGCTGATAATGTTGTCACCGCTGCTGGTGGAAGAACGTGAAGTGATAATCGGCACATTCTCACCGACGATAATTTCTGCCTCCTCGTTGTCGGAGGTCAACAGCCGTGGTGCTGATAGGACGTTAACGTTATCATCCTGCTGTGACAGGTTAATCAGCGCCGATAGCGCCGGGATAGTAAAGGTTTCTGTCCCAATGGTGTAGGTAATGGGATTAAACAAACCACCAACAAGGATTCCACGTACAGCCTGGGTCAGGACACTGTCTTCACCAATAATGCTTGGACCACCCAGCGCGATACCACTGCCGGCAGTAATGATACTGTCACTACCAATATCGACGGCTCCCTGCAGCGATGTCCCCAGCTCCAGCACCGCGTCCATTGACAGCTCCATGATCAGTGCCTCAACAAATACCTGCTTTCGCTCAATATCAAGCTGACCGATCAAAGAGAGGACATTTCTGAATTCGTCCTGCGGAGCACTGATGATCAGCGAGTTCGTCGGCTTATCGGCGGTTACCCTGACATTTTGGAATAGTTCAGCAGTCTGCTGCCCCTCTGTTCCCCGCGTCGCTGGTGTGGTGCGACCAGCACCGGTGACAATCTGATTGACCGTCTCCGCCAGGATTTCCGCTTCAGCATGCTCCAGGTAGTACACATGAACGCCGGAAAACCCTGATTCCACTTCCACATCAAGATTGGCGATCAGTGCTTTGGCCTGATCTATGAAGGCCTGCTCTCCCTGTAGCGCTAATGTATTGGTGCGTTCGTAAGGAATAATCTGACCGGCGATGCGCTTTCTGGCAGGCTGGGCCTGGCGTGCGCGGGCAGCTTGAGTAGCGCTGCCGTCGCCCTCAAGGATCTGCATTACCAGCGCAGCGGTATCCGCTGCCTCGGCATAGCGCAGAGGGATCATTTCTATGCGCTCTCTATCCCAGACTCTGTCCAGGCTCCTGAGGAGACGATTCAGACGCTCTATGTTATCAGCCGTGTCGGTAATGATAATGGTGTTGGTCGATGGATGAGCTACGACATGACTGGTCCTCGGCATCAAGGGACGCAGGATCGTTTCAACTGCCGAGGCGGCATCAAGGTGACGCAGCTCAAGAATCCGGGTCACGTGCTGGTCACCCAGCCCGCGCTGATCGGTAAAAGGCAGGGTTTCTTCCTTGGCCGCGGCCAGGGCAACAATCTTGTTGACCGTTCCAGAGGGAACGACGGTGAACCCTCTAACACGCAAGACCGTCAGAAACAGGCGATAGGCCTCGTCCAGAGATACCGGTTGCGGTGAAAGAATGCTGACCTTTCCTCGCACACTATCATCATAGAGAAAATTCTTGCCCGTGAGTTCACTGATGGTGCTGATCATGTCGACCAGTTCCACATTCTGAAAGTCGAGGCTGATCAGCATCTCGTCACCGGCGTCGGCAGCTTCGCCCCGATTCGGCAGAAATGTCAAGCCGACCAGAAGACAGCAGACCAGCAGGATCCGCATAAAATAAGCGTTATTTTCCACGCGCCAGCTCCTATTCGAGACTATATTCAAATGTTTGCGGTTCACCATTACGAATGAATCCAAGACTGATATTATTTGCCTCACGCACCTGCTGAAAAATCTGCAGGGCTTTTTCCGGACTGTCCAGTTTCACCTGATTAATTTCTACAACAATATCACCAAGACGTAAGCCCAGTTGCTCGAGCAATGATCCACGTTGCATGCCAACCAGACGGAAGCCCACTGTCTGGCCATTTTCCACCTGCGGAATCATGCGCGCCGACTGCAACAGCGCTCCCATATTAGCGCGCGCACTGTCGACCATCCCTCGGTCAACCCGAAAACGTCCGTCACCGAGAGCAACAACGCCGCCCCCGGAGGCGGTTGTTGCCGCAGGTGCTGCAGCAGAAGTCGGTCGGCGATCTGCGCTGCGGGTAGCTGCGGTCTGATCTTCAACCAGCAAAAGTTCGTGGCGCTCCCCTCGATCGAGCAGAACAACGCGACGACGCTCGATCGTTTCAACAGTCACCCCGGCAGTAACCTCTCTGCCCAGAACAAAAACTTCCACCTTCGTGCCTGTGTGAATCAAGGCGAGTGAATTTTCTCCGGCAACAACGGTGCCAACCAGGGTCAGGTTGTCGACCCGGGCTGCAACCTGAACCGGTTCACTATCAAGGGAAAGTTCTGCGACATCAGGCCTGACAAATCTGGCTCCGATCGACGCTACATCAAACAGACTGCGGTTGATAATCAACTGCAGATCATCTTCCTGCAGATGACGAGCGGTCAAAGGCTGCACCATGGTCAACGGCTGAAAGCTTTCCTCACCACCGAAAAAAAGATGAATCAAACGACCACCCAGTAATCCGACAACAAGGCCGGCGGCGAGGGTCAGCACCACCAGGGTATAATTGAGATATGTCTGCAAATTAAAATGCACCTTTACCGTTCACCATAAAAACCGGAACCTTCGAAACTGGCGAAAACAAGAAAAAACCAAGAACTCTCATTTTACAATAATTTCGAAAAAAAATATTTAGTTATTTTAATAGCATTCTCAGCAGTAAGATGATTTATCTCCTGGCAGTGTAAACCAGAGTTGCGCCATAGTGTCCGAGAAGAGTGACACAGGTCAGCATCAGCAGGTGGAGGAAAAAATAAAATGCCGTCGGCAGACCGCCTGCCACCATAATATCAGGATGCCAGAAACGCAATAACAGTGTCGCGGCGCTAACGGCCAGCAGAATCCAGGCCAGTGCTATTTTCTTCTTGAAAACAGCGCTGTCAGACTTTTGATAGTCTCTGCACCAGACTATAAAACCGGTTATCATCGTTATTGGAATGACGGCAATCGTTACAGCCAGCAGGGCAAGGGCGGAAAATTCAAGGGGCTGATAACCGAAGAGCAAAACAAAAAACAAGAACAGTGTCGCTGTCGGAACCAGGGCCGTGGGAAAGTGCGCGGCTACAGCATGAGGGGCAAACACCTTATAGATGTGATGCAGTTCAGACTTCAGCACCGTGGCAACCGACAAACCCGCACCTGCCTCTTCGACAAGTTCAAACTTTTCTGCCGCAGCGTGACACACGGGACAGGACTCGGGCGGCAAATCACCCTCGTGTATGTACCCGCAGATCGTACAGCGCCACCTTTTTTTCATCAAGACTCCTACCCAGATCACTGGTCATTTGAATCAAACAGGTAATCCTACTATACTCAAGAACTGACATCGAGCCTTGTCGACTCTTCCGCCGACATTGTAACATGTCCCACCTTGACATCTATTGCTAATTTTCTAATCAACAAAGGAGAAACCAATGAAAGCAGTGGTAATGAAAGAATTCGGCACCCCGGATGTGATGTCCGTTGGTGATATTGAGCAACCACAACCCAAAGACAACGAAGTACTGATCAAGGTCGTTGCCACCAGCATCAACCGCCCCGACCTGGTACAGCGCGTCGGCAATTACCCGCCCCCTCCCGGCGATTCGGAAATCCTCGGACTCGAAGTTGCCGGAACAATAGCCGCCGTCGGCAGCTCGGTCGACAACTGGAAGATCGGCGACCGCGTCATGACCCTGGTCGGTGGCGGCGGATACGCCGAGTATGCTGTTGCCTATGCCAATCATCTGATGCCGATTCCCGACAGCATGAGCTTTGAAGAGGCCGCCTGCGTTTGTGAGAGCTACATCACCGCCTTTCTCAATGTCTTTATGATCGGGGGCCTCGAAGACGGTCAGACCGCCATCCTTCATGGTGGTGGTGGCGGTGTTAATACTGCGGCCATACAACTCGCCAAAGCCCTGACCCCTAATGCCAAGCTGATTGTTACTGCCAACCCTGCAAAAATGGAGAGGGTCAGAAAGCTCGGTGCTGATCTTGTCATCGATTACACCACTACCCCCGATTTTGCCGACGTGGTAAAAGAATTTACCAACAAAAAAGGGGCTGACGTCATTCTTGACCATGTCGGCGCCCAATACCTCAAGCCCAACATGAGCTCCCTGGCCTATAAAGGCAGGCTGGTTATCATCGGCGTGATCAGCGGCATCAAGGCCGAACTCAATCTGGCCCTGATGATGGTCAAACGTCAACAGATTATCGGCTCGGTCCTGCGCAGTCGCCCGGTTTCCGAAAAAGGTGAGGTCGTTGAAGAATTTACCAGACGGGCGTTGCCGAAATTTGCCGACCGCAGCATTGTCCCGATTATCGAAAAGGTTTTCCCCATGGAGGAGGTTGTTGCCGCCCACACAATGATGGAAGAAGATAAGCACTTCGGCAAAATCGTGTTGAAAATTTCTGAATAACAATTCGGTAGGGGCACGGCGATTAAACATTGAAACAAGGGGCGGGGTTTCCCCGCCCTGGGCACGAAAACCGTGCCCCTACACCGATATAGAAACCAGAAACACCATGCCATTTGAAATCAATGACTTTCATATCACTGCTCTGGATACGGGTCATTTCGTCAAACCGGTTCGGCTGCATTACCACCAGAATGGCGAGCAACGTACCTGGGAAGCGGTCAAATGCCACGACAGTGTTGCTATCCTTCTCTACCACTGCGAAAAAGATGCATTTCTGCTGGTCAAGCAATTTCGCCCGGCGGTCCACATGAATCATCCGGAGCACCAATGTACTTACGAGCTCTGCGCCGGACTGGTCGACAAAGACGCACCCCTGGAACAGATTGCCCGTGAAGAGATCGATGAGGAATGCGGCTTTGATGTTCCCGTGGGGAAGATCAGAAAAATCAGCTCTTTTTTCACCAACGTCGGCGTCAGCGGCAACAAACAGCATCTATTTTACGCCGAAATCGATCAAAGTATGAAAATCCACAATGGTGGCGGAGTTCACACTGAAGAGATCATCCTTGAATACATCCCCTGCCAGGACGCCAGAACCTTCATCTATGATGAAAGCAAAGCCAAAACCCCGGGGTTGATTTTTGCCTTTTATTGGTATTGGGAGCAGCAGGCAGGAAATAGGGGGACATAATCCCGAAATAGGGGGACATAATCCCAATAACGAACATTATTGGGATTATGTCCCCCTATTTCCCCTATTTCCCATCAAAGCAGAGCCACCCCGCAGGTGCCATCGCAATGGGGTGGGTTGTCAGTTTTCCAGCAGGTGCACAGGTACACTCGCTCACGTTCAGTAATGGTGAAGCGGATCGGTACCTCACCACCCTCCTGATGGTGGCCATCGCAAAACGGCAAGCTGTCAGATTTACCACAGGTGCAGCGAAAATAGGTGCCCGGCTCAAGTGTAATGGCGATCGGCATGGCCTGGTCGTCATCTGGTCTGTTCATATAATAACTCCTGTGCTGTCCGGTAACGTCTCGTAACTCTCAGTCCGCCAATTTACCCATCAGCCAGGCGATATTTTCTCCCAACCGGCGCATAGTGTCCATCCCTTCCGTATCATCAGCTACCTCGCCGGGATTGCGCCCAAAGGCGATATTCCAGTAGCTGGAGCCGGGGACGACCATCTCATTGATCATTAGATAATTCTGCAGGGTCTGCAGCGCATGCATGGAGCCTCCACGGCGCACCGCTACGACGCCGGCACCGACCTTGCGACTTAAAAGCCGCCCGTTGGCCCGACAAACAAAACCGCTACGATCGATAAGAGCTTTCATTTCTGTTGTAACATCGGCAAAATAGGTCGGGGAGCCAAGAACGATGCCGTCGACGGCACACATCTGTTCGATCAGGTCATTCAATGGGTCTGAGTCGATAACGCATCGGCGGTTTTTATTTTCAACACACTTCATACAGGCGGTGCAACCGCGCAGGTTAGTTCCGGCAAGCTGAATAATTTCCGTACTGATTCCGTCCGCTTCGAGAGGTTCACACACGGTTTTCAACAACAGATTGGTATTCCCCTGCGGGCGGGGACTGCCGTTGATAGCAATCACTTTCATGGACTCTCCTTTAGGTGAAAACAATGAACAACAATATCATTTTAATCGGCATGCCCGGCGCCGGCAAAAGTACCGTCGGCGTCATTCTTGCCAAGCGCCTCGGCTTTGACTTTGTTGACACTGACCTGCTGATCCAATCACGCTGTGAGGCGCGCCTGCAACAAGTTATCGATACACAAGGCCTGCCGCGCTTCCGCGAAATCGAAGAGCAGACCCTTATTGATCTCGATGTTCAAAACAGCGTCATCGCCACTGGCGGTTCGGTTATCTACTGCCCCAAAGGAATGGCAGCCATAGCAGCCAAAGGGTTGTTCGTCTACCTGCAAGTCCCGCTGATCGACCTCGAAAATCGCCTGGCGGACATGGGGCAGCGGGGCCTGGTAATGCATAAGGGACAAACGCTTGCCCACTTGTATCAACAACGAGTACCCCTCTATGAGAAGTATGCTCAACTGACCCAGAATTGTGCCGGCTTCAACGCTGAACAGGTCGCCGAAGAACTGGAAAAAGCTCTGCGGCAAAAAATTCAGGTTGATTAGCCGCCGGCTCAAGACGATTACCCGTCAATCTTACTGACTTGTCGGATAAAATTAAAGACCAAAGCACATCGTTTTACCTGATTAGAGCTAATCTTCCGTAGATGCAATCTTATCCCCTCTCCCTGAGGGAGAGGGCCAGGGTGAGGGGGAGGTTTTGACCATTCCAACCCCCGTCATTCGGCTTTCAGCCACCTTCTCTCCCAGGAGAAGGGTTCAAGCGGAAGATTGGTGCTAATTATTTCGTTTTATTTATGTAAAATGACACAATGCGAATTTTTTGTAAGGGATGGTATCTACATTCACAATCAGTTAGTATGCTCGTTTATCAGTCACACTGGTAACTATCGAAAAGGACACTCTCAAGGCATGCAACCGGAACAACTCAACGATCTGTTCAATAAAGGCAGGGAGGCGGTAGAAAAGGGATATATTCCTTCTGCTCAAGTCTTTTTCAGTCAGGTAGCAGAACAGCATAAAACTCCGGAAGTGCGCAGCTACCTGGCCTATTGCCTGGCGAAAAGTCAAGGCCGCACACAGGTTGCGGCAAAGACCTGCACCGAATCAATCCGCCGCGAACCGGACAACCCGACCCACTACCTTTTGCTCGGCCGCATTCATCTGCTTGCCGGAGACAAAGAGAAGGCCATACAGGTTTTGCGCCAGGGCATTAAAATCAACAACGATCAGCGCATCCTTAGTGAAATAAACCGTATGGGTCTGCGTAAACCACCAGTAATCGAAAGCCTTAAACGCAACCATCCCCTCAACCGCTTTCTTGGAAAGATCTTCGCCCGACTTGGTTTGCGTTAGCAGTCCCCACCGCACAGCGGCGACAACATCAGCCACGAAGAGTTAGCGCAATCCTAAACGACTGAGTAATTTCCCCAGGTAAAAATTCAACGGATGATCTCGATCAAGCTTTTCAAAAAGAGCGGTCTTGCGCATTCCGATGCGTTTAACTTCAGCAATAATTTTTGGGTTAGGTGCGACCTTCAGCCCCGTCTGAAAGACCTTGATGGCATTTTTCCGATCCCCCATCAACAATAAAATACGCCCTTGCAGCAGGTAATGAATTGAATTGCCGCTATCGCGCTGCATTGAATCCTGACAGATCCTCAGCGCTTCTCTTGACTTCCTGCGATCAGCAGTCAACGCCGCCAGACAGTAAGCGCGGTAACTTTGCAGCACCGGGTTATTACTGTATTGACCGGCCTGGCTCAGATAGGTCAAGGCAAGCTGGTACGAGCCGTTTTCGGCGGCAGCCGTCACCTGATCGAGAAGGTCCTCAAAATTATCCATATCCATGGGCGCAGATACTAGCATATTTTGCGCGCAATAAAACCAAAATCTATTCTTATTATTTTAAGTTCACGCTGCCTGTAACTACCTGAAATAAGGGGACACAATACCAATTTTGAATAAATTGGTATTATGTCCCCTTATTTCAGGTAGTTACGGAGTTGCTTTATTTTTCGCCAACAAGGTGGTATTTTTCAAAAAGACGACTATAATTGTCAGATATAGGATCTGACCTCGTCAGTCCAAAAAAACAAACCGGCCTAGTGTATGAAGGAGTATCCCATGATCAGATCATTCATATTGATTCCTGCCTGCTTCTTTTTGTTGGTATCCGGCAGCGTTGCAGCGTCTACCTATGTGGTTGACGCCGCCCACAGCCAGATTCATTTCAGCGTTACCCATCTGATGTTCTTCAAGGTACGTGGAACCTTCACTGACTTTTCCGGCAGCGCCGACATTGACCCCGCTGCCCAAACCCTGACCACCGCCAGAGCTACCATCAACGCCGCCTCGGTCGACACCCGCAACGAAGAGCGTGACGAACATCTGCGCAGCGATGATTTTTTTGATGTTGAAAACCATCCAACCATTACCTTTGTCAGTAAAAGTGTCAGCGGGTCGGGTGATAATATTACCGTGGTTGGTGATATCACGATTCGTGGTGTTACCAAAGAGATTACCCTGAATGGATCTTTTGTCGGAGCCACCACCGATCCGTGGGGCAATCAAAGAGCCGGCTTTGTTGCTACCGGAGAGTTGAACCGCAAGGATTTTGGTCTTAACTGGAACCGGGCTCTGGAAGCAGGTGGTGTCGTTGTCGGCGATGCAGTGGAAATCGGCCTGGAAATCGCGGCGGTACAGCAGTAGGTGAACTCAGGGGAAATAGGGGGACATAATACCGATTATTGCATAATCGGTATTATGTCCCCCTATTTCCCCGGTATTATGTCCCCCTATTTCCCCGGTATTATGTCCCCCTATTTCCCCCCTATTTGCCTCAACGCACACTGATCCCCTCATCCAGATAACGGATCAACGGATAGAGAAAGAACTCGATGATCCGGCGTTTGCCGACCTTGATTTCCGCAGTGACGCTCATGCCGGTGACAATCGGGGTCTCGACCCCGGCAACAACCAGGTGTGTTTGTTGCGGATCAACATATATTTCATAGACCAGCCCCAACATTTCATCTTCGATACTGTCCCGCGCCACCTGTAGCACCTTGCCGTTCAAGGTGCCGTATTTCTGAAAGTTGAAGG
>SLDV01000069.1 GCA_007125165.1 Geobacteraceae bacterium
TGAACAAGGTGGTGGCGGTGAGCAGCAGCCAGTTGTGCATGCCGCCCATCGTTCCGGCGTTGTGTATTCAGGTTGGTTATTATCTGCGTCATGGTGAATGGTTGACTGAGTTTACCCTGCAGACCTTGGGATATGAAGCCTTGCACCGGTTGTTCGAATGGTTTTTGGGTTCTCTGCTGCTGGCCCCTTTGCTGGCGGCGCTGGTTGGTGGTTTAACCCTGCTGCTGGCATTGCTGGTAAAGCGCCAGAATGTGGCGAGAGTGGCCAGCCATGAGTAGCTGGACGAGCCGCAGCATCGGTCGCGATTGGCAGCACCGCTTCTTTTATCTGGCGATCAAGCTGGGCGGTCGCCGGCTCGCTTATCTGTGCCTCTATGTGGTCGTGGCCTGGTATGCGCTGTTCAGCTCCGTAGTAAAGGAGCGTGCCAGCCATTATCTGGCTCGGCGTTTCCCCGCTTCCGGCCCGTGGCAGCGTTTACGCCAGCGCTATCTGTTGATTCTGACCTTTGGCCAGGTGTTGATCGATCGGGCCATGGTCGGTATTCTCGGTGCCGACCGGATCAAGGTTAAGCTGCATGGGAAGGATGATCTGCTGAGCCTGCTTGGCGAAGGCAAGGGGATGATTCTGGTCAATGCCCATGTTGGTTGCTGGCAGGTCGCCATGTCGTCCTTAAGTTTTATGGAAACACCGGTTAACCTGCTGATGCAGCGTGAAGAGGGGGATATCGACCGCCACTATTTTGAACACGCCGGTATCGAGTGCCCCTATCACATCATCGATCCGCGCGGGTTTCTGGGCGGGGCCCTGGAAATGATGGAGGTCCTCAAGCGTGGTGAGGTGCTGTCGGTGATGGGGGATCGCATGCTCGGGGATGATCAGAATGGCGTAATGGTTGAGTTTCTCGGCGGTCGGGTGATCATGCCCTTCAGTGCTTACAAGCTGGCATCGGCAACGGGAGCACCGATTGTTGCCCTGTTTTCCTATAAAACCGGGGTGGACAGTTATGACTTGAAACTCTACCGTACCATCAGGGTACCGTCAGGAACAGGGCGTGACCAGCAGGCTTTTGTCCCTTATGTTCAGGAATTTGCCCAATCCCTGGAAGAATTTTCCCGGGAGCACCCATTTCAATTTTTCAATTTCTTTAACATGTGGTACGAATAAAAGGTTAATGCAGGTAAATTGATACAATATGCAGATACCGTGGCGCATACCGGCGCGGTAAAAAATTATCCTTCTTAAGGAGCTCATGATCATGAGTGTTAAAAACAAACTAAAACAGGTACTGATTGAAGACCTCAATCTGGAAGATCTCACCCCCGATATGATCGAAGACGACATGGCGCTGTTCGGCGATGGTCTTGGTCTGGATTCCCTCGACGCGGTGGAACTGGTGGTGGTTGTGCAGAAGCATTTCGGCGTGGAAATCAAGGATATGGATGAGGGGCGACCGGCCCTGCAGTCGATCAGCACTCTGGCTAAATTCATTGAGGAGAAACAGGCGCAATGACCTGTCCCGTGCCGATCGCCGTCACCGGTCTCGGCTGTCTGTCCGGAGCCGGCATGAATCTGGACGAAAATCTGGCGACCCTGTTTGCCGGACAGCGCTATCCGGGGCCACCCATCCGCTTTTCCACTGATCATCCTGTGGCCTATCCGGTGCTGGAACTGCGTGAGGAGTTCAAATTGCCGCTGGATGAGGAGCAACTGATCTATGCTCGCACCGGACAACTGGCCCTGGCGGCAGCGCTTGAGGCGCTCACTGATGCCGGTTACGATGAAGTGTCGTTGCGCAGTAAGCGGGTCGGCGTCTGTATTGGTACCACGGTTGGCTGTGCCCTCAACTGCGACGATTTTTATCGTGACTACAAAGATGGCAATAGTCCCGGCATGTCCATTATCGAACGTTATCTGCGCAGCAACCCGGCGGCGGTGATTGCCCGGCAGCTCAAATTGAACGGCCCGGTGCAGACCGTGGTCAACGCCTGTTCTTCAGGTACCGATGCCATTGGTCTGGGGGCGTTCTGGTTGCGCGCCGGTGTCTGCGATCTGGTCATCAGCGGCGGTGCCGATGAATTGTCAAGAGTTACCTATGCCGGTTTCAGTTCCCTGATGATTACCGATAGCAGCCCTTGCAGGCCATTTGATGTCAACCGCAAGGGACTGAATCTGGGAGAAGGAGCGGGGATCATGATCCTTGAGCGCGGTGACACGGTCGAAAAAAAGCGGATTCGTGGGCGGGTTCTTGGCTACGGTTCCGCTTGTGATGCTCATCATTTGACTGCGCCACGGCCGGATGGTGCCGGATTGCAGGCTGCCCTGGCTGAGGCGTTGCAGACGGCGGGAGTGTCACCACAGCAGATTTCTTTTGTCAACGCTCACGGTACCGGCACCCCGGACAATGATCGCATCGAAGGGCAGGTTTTGCAAAAGGTGCTGCCGGGAGTTCCCTTTCTATCGACCAAAGGCTATACCGGACATACCCTGGGGGCGGCAGGGGCCATTGAGGCCGTTTATACCCTGGCCTGTCTTGAGCGCGGTGAGATTCCGGCAAGTATTGGTTTTGTCGAACCGGACCCCGCTATTCCGGTCGCGCCGGTGACAGCAAACACGTCCATTGCCGGTACGGTTGCCCTGTCTCAATCCCTGGCGTTCGGTGGTAACAATGCCGTGCTGATTCTTTCAGCAGAAGGAGCTTGACATGCGCCTGGCGATAGAGGGAATCGGAGTGACAGGAGGTTTTGGTGTCGGAGTCGATGCGCTGCGCTCAGCCTTGCAGGCCGGAACCCTGAGCTATCAGAATCTGACAGTTGAGCACCATGACGGGGCAAAAGACAACTTTCTCGCCTGTCGAGCAACGACCGAAGGGCTTGACCGCTTTTTGCCCAAGCGCGAACTGCGGCGTATCGATCATTTTTCCAAGATGTCCCTTTATGCGGCTCATCTTGCCCTCGAAGATGCCGGGCTCCTTGATGCCGATCTTTCCCGTACTGGCGTGGTGGTGGCGACGGGCTATGGGCCGTTGAAAACCACCTTCAATTTTCTCGATTCCTATCTTGATTTTGGTTATTCGTGCAGCTCTCCGACCCATTTTTCCAACTCTGTTCACAATGCCGCCGCTGCTCATGTGTCGATGCAGTTGAAGCTGACGGCCCCGAACCTGACCGTCACCCAGTTCGAGATGTCCGTTGCTTCCGCCCTGTTAAGTGCCCGACAGTGGCTTGAAGAAGGACGGGTGGATCGAGTGCTGTTTGGTGCTGTTGATGAATATTGCGAGGTGTTGCGCTATTGCCGTCGTTATTTCTTCGGCGGCAGTGAACAAGGGCCCATGCGTCCTCTGGCCCTGGAAGCGCAGACCGCCATGGTTGGTGAAGGAGCGGCTTTTATGATACTGACGCGTGATGACGGGTCGGCGGCTTATGCCGCTATTGATTCCATGGTGCTGGGTAACCATTCCGTTGCTCCTGTGGAGCTGCCACCGGCAACACTGATAGTGGCCGGCGCTGACGGCCATCGTGAATGTGGACGCTGGTATGCGGAGACGGTCAATAACCGCCCGGTTGTCGCCTGTTCCCCCTATTATGGCAGCTTTCCGGCGGCAGCCGGCTTTGATCTGGTGGCCGCGGCGCTCATGTTGCGTGATAAACAGCTTTATGCCGGACCGCAGGACGCCGGCAGTGGTTTGAGCCCGAGTGTGGATAGCGTCCTGCTGTCTGGAGCCCGGCTGGCCAGTCTGAAGTTCGGCCCGGGGGGCGATTACGGTTTGATATGTTTGTCTCGCTGAGGTTGTTATATCTGGTCCTGCTGCTCGGTATTTTTACACTGGGGGGAGCCGTGCCGGTTTCAGCCCAGAAGACAGCACCCCGTTATGGAATGGCTTTACTGGCCGGCCAGGCTTATCAGCCGGAACGCTTCGGGCTGCTGATTTTACAGGGGAATGTGCAGCTTCCCTACGATCAGGTGTTCTGGCATGGCGCCCCCGACAGTCTTTTTTTTCAAGGAGAAATCAACCTTGGCGTGACCACTGATGGTCGCGATCGAGCACTGGTGGCGATCAACATGATGGCGGTCAAATATCTTGAAGCCTGGTCATCCGGCTCCTGGGTTCCCTATCTGGAAGGAGGGATTGGTATTATCTATACCGATTTCAAGGCCAGGGGGCAGGGGTTGCGCTTCAACTTCAACCCCCAGATCGGTGCCGGGGTCGAATGGCCAACGCCATGTGGAAGAACCCTGAGTATCGGCTTGCGTCTGCATCATCTGTCGAATGCCAATCTGCACCGTGACAATCGCGGTGTTGACAGCGTTCTGATGCTGGCAGGAGTTCGTTTTTAGCTATGAAGAAAGAACAGGTACCACAGCATGGAGGCATGACGGCTGGCTGCCGTGAAATCAACTATGCTGTTGACGAGGAGGGGCGTTACAGCCTTGAACTCAGTGTTGGCTGGGAGGCGAAAAATGCCACCTTGCGTCTGGCCTGGGAAGCTATTGTTGAACAGTTACATCTGGTAATCGTTGAAATCCGTGCCGGGCAGAAAAGTCCTTTGGCTTATCATATGGTCAAAAATCAGATGGATGTGCCCCTGCTGGCGCAGTATTCAGGTTTTGCCAGATGGCGGGTCAAACGTCATCTGAAGCCGCAAGTGTTTAACCGTCTGAATTCCCGGGCGCTGGTGGTTTACGCTGATCTGTTCCGGATCAGTATAGCTGAATTACAGGAGGTGCCGGATCAGCCGGACCTGCGTATCGAGGATATGGACACCTCAGGGGCGTCACTGTGACCATCGATTTTCACCATCGCCAGTTTGCCCACTGCGAAAGCGGGGTCACCGCCAACCTGCTGAACCATTACGGCTTCAATTGCTCAGAAGCTCTGGCGTTCGGCATCGGCAGCGGTCTTTTTTTTGCCTACGCTCCTTTTGTCAGGCTCAATTTTCTGCCCTTGACAACCTTCCGTACCGCTCCCGGCAGCATTTTTAAAAAAACAACCAAAAGACTGGGAATCAAAGTGCGCCAACAACGTTTCAGCAACCCGGGCGCTGCCGAGCGGAAACTCGATCTGCTGCTGGCTGAAGGTTGCCCGGTCGGTGCCCAGACCGGGGTGTTCTGGCTTCCCTATTTTCCTCCCGCATACCGTTTTCATTTCAACGGTCACAACCTGGTGGTTACCGGCAAAGAGGGGGATGACTACCTGATCAGCGACCCGATTTTTGAACAACCGGTGCGTTGTTCAGGGGACGATCTGCGCAAAGCGCGCTTTGCCCGAGGCGCCCTGGCGCCTAAAGGGCGCATTTATTACATTGAATCGATGCCCGCGCACATCGAACTGTCCCAGGCGATTGTTGCCGGCATCAAGGATGTGTGTCGGGTCATGTTGTCAACACCGGTGCCGGTGGCAGGCGTAAGGGGCATCCGTTTTCTGTCACGGCGCCTGGTGGGGTGGCCGACACGTCTGGGTGAGAAAAGAACCCTGCAGCACCTCGGGCACATTGTCCGCATGCAGGAGGAGATCGGTACCGGTGGTGGCGGTTTCCGTTTCATCTACGCGGCTTTTTTGCAGGAAGCGGCCGCAGTTGTCGGTAACGATGAATTGCTGCCACTGTCGGCGCGTTGTACCGCCATTGGTGATGCCTGGCGTGAATTTGCTCTGCTTGCCTCCCGGGCGTGTAAAGGTCGTGCCGAGCTTCAGCCCTCCATCACTGACCTTGCACAGCGACTTGAACAATCAGCGGCAGCGGAAGAATCTCTGTTCCGGGATTTGCAGCAGGTGATCAATCGATCCGCAAAGAAGGGGGCGGTGCGATGATTGAGACAACATCGGATCATGTCATCCGGGTCAGCGGACTGACTAAAACCTATCCGGGCAGCAGTCGCCCGGCGGTGGATCATCTCAACCTTGAGGTGATACGTGGGCGCATTTTCGGCCTGCTCGGCCCCAACGGCGCGGGAAAAACCACGACTATTTCCATTTTGTGTACCTTGCTGCGTCCCGATAGCGGACGGGTTGAGGTGTTAGGGCAGGCGGTGCTCGAAAAAGCCAGGGAGATTCGCCGATCCATTGGCCTGGTACCGCAGGAGATCGCTCTTTATCCGACCCTGACCATCAGAGAAAACCTCTCCTATTTTGCCCGCGTGCTGGGTGTTGAAAAAAAACGGATCACCGAGCGTATTGGGGCATGCCTCGACCTGGTGGGGCTTGCAGAGGTAGCGGGTCGCCGCATCGATCGCTGTTCCGGGGGGATGAAGCGTCGCGCCAACCTGGCCGTCGGTATTCTGCATGAACCGCAGATTCTCCTCCTTGATGAGCCGACAGTGGGTATTGACGCCCAGTCACGCAACCTGATTCTGGAGCAGTTGCGCGAACTCAACCGCCAGGGAATGACGCTGCTTTACACTACCCATTACATGCGTGAAGCTGAAGATATCTGTGATGAAATCGCCATTATAGATGTCGGCAAAGTCGTTGCCCTGGGAACTCCTGGGCAGCTCATTGAAAGTAACGAAACCTGTGAAAATCTCGAAGACCTGTTTCTGGCCCTGACCGGCAAAGCGCTGCGCGAGTAGAGTAAACAGAGATGCATCTGCTGACCCACATCAACAAAGAACTTCTTCTGCTCAGCCGTGACCGTGCCGGATTGCTGGTGCTGTTCGTCATGCCGGTGCTGCTGGTACTGGTGCTGACGCTGGTGCAGGATAATGTCTTTCGAGCAACCGGAGAAGCGACCACCCGGGCCCTGTTTGTGAATCTCGACGAAGGGGTCCTGGGTACAGAGCTGAAGCAAGGGCTTGGTTCCACCGGTGTGCTTGAACTGGTTGAGGGCTTTTCCGGCGAAACGATCGATCTGGAAAAGGCTCGTCAGTTGGTTTCCAGGGGCAATTATCAGTTTGCCATTATCGTGCCCGCTGATTTCAGCGTTGCTATTGCCGCCGCCGCTGAGACAGCGGCCCGAGCGGCCTTGCGCGGCGATGACATGGCATTCAAGCCCGGTGTGCTGACCATCTACTTCGATCCGGCTGTGCGGGGCGTTTATCGCACGGCGGTGTCAAGTTCGGTTCAACGCGGTGTTCTGGGGGTGGCAATGGCTAGGCGCAGCGAGGCGGTGATGCGCCTGCTGTCCCAGGATCTGCAGGAGAGTATTGATCAACAACTGCAGCCCTACGGCGCCGCCGGACTGGTGCACATCGAACTACCAGAACTGGCGGAGGGCTGGCTCGCACAACCCCTGATTGAGCTGGCGGAAGAATCGGCGGCACCGCAGAAGTTTCCCACTATGCCGACTTCGGTTCAGCAGAATGTTCCGGCCTGGGCCCTGTTCGGGATGTTTTTTATTGTCATCCCTCTGGCCGGTACCATCATCCGTGAGCGCCAGGACTGCACCCTCACGCGGCTGTTGACCATGCCGGTGAGCATTTCCGGCCTGCTGGGGGGCAAGGTTTTTGCTTATCTGCTCATCTGTTTGCTGCAGTTTGTTCTGATGCTGCTGGTCGGTCGTTATCTGATGCCGTTGCTGGGTACACCGCAACTTGACATGGGCTCGGCGCCCCTGGCGTTGGTGCTGGTGGCGGTCAGTTCGGCCCTGGCAGCCTGCGGCTACGGGATGCTGGTGGGAGTGCTGGCCCGCAGCTTCGATCAGGCGGCTATTTTCGGGTCGGTCTCGGTGGTTATTGCCGCCGCCCTCGGTGGCGTGATGGTGCCGGTTTACATGATGCCGCAGGCGATGCAGACGATCAGTATCATCTCGCCATTGGGTTGGGGGCTGGAAGCTTTTCTTGATATTTTCGTGCGCGGCGGGGACTTGTCATCTGTGCTGCCCCAGGTGCTGATTCTGAACGGTTTTTTTCTGTTGTGTATGCTATTCGCCGCGTTGGTTTTTCAGCGCTGGCGTCATGGTGCCTGACTGACAGAGACAGGAGAAAGCAATGAGTGCCGATCTGGAGCTCGAGCTGGCTAAACTGATTATCGATTTTTGCAATATTGAGGACACCCGTCCGGAGAATGTTCCTCATGATGTACCGCTGATTGGCCCCGATTCTCCCTTTGACCTCGATTCTCTGGACGCGGTGGAAATCGTTGTTGCTGTGCAGAAGGCCTACGGTGCCCGCATCGGCACCGATGAATCGAGCCGGGTGGCCCTGGCGAGCCTGACCGCTCTGGCCGATTTCGTCCGCCGTGAACGTACTGATCAGGGGTGACAACTGTTTCGCTTTTCCGGTGCGGGGTCAGACCTCCCACGCCCAGGGACGCTTTTCGCTCTCCATGGCGACAGACACCCTGGTCGCAGGAGCTCTGACCCCACACCGGGGGGCATTGGCCAGGCGTCAGACCACCGTCAGATGCAGATAACTGATGGAAAAACGGCCGCTTTCAGGAATATAGGCAAGGATACGATCGCCCTGCTTGAGCTGCCCCGATTTGAACAGTTCTTCGAGCATGATGTAAAAGGATGCCGCGCCGGTGTTTCCCTTGATGGTCAGGTTGGTAAACCAGCGCTCTTCCGGAATGTCCATACCAGCTGCGCGCAATCCGTCCATCAGGGGTTGACGAAAATAGTCCGACGAGTAGTGGGGTAAAAACCAGTCAACCTGATCGGCGTTCAGATCGCGCCGGGCAACAACGCGGGGGATGGTGCGCTGAACCGAAGTATTGATGATTTCGGCATTGAGGAGTTTGACGTCCTGCTTGATGTTGAAGACCCCTTCGGCTACGGCAGTATCTTTGTCGTAGTCGCGCCAGCCTTTGAGGGAACCATCTGCAAGCTTGTTGGCACCGGCGTACATGCAGACGTCCAGTTCATTGGCAAAGGAATGGATATCGATCCAGTCGATGCGCAGTGAAAGTCCATCAGTAGCGGGTTGATTCTGCAAAAAAGCAGCACCGGCACCGTCCGACAGCATCCAGCGCAGAAAGTCTTCCTCAAAAGTGAGGGACAGGTTTTTTTCCAGTTCGGCCAGTTTCTCCGCCGGGATCTTCTTCATCTGCGCCGCCCGCATGAAGGTCGAGGCCAATTCTGACCCGGTGGCGACAGCATTTTGGCTCTGTCCGCTGGCGACACTCATCCAGGCGTATTTAAGGGCGGAGATCCCGGCCAGACAGACACCGATGGTACTCACTGCCTCAAGGGGGACGCCTCCCAGTTCGCCGTGGACCATGGAGGCATGCCCCGGCATGAGCTGGTCGGGGGATGAGGTGCCACAGCTTAGACATTCGATCTGTTCCGGAGAAAAGTCGGGATAGGGGCGCAGGCCGCGAATAGCCTCGGCCGTCATTTGAGCGTTAGTATGGGTGGTAGCGCCGGTAGCCGGGTCGAGGGCGTAATAGCGCTGTTCAATTTTGTTGTTGCGCAGGATGATCCGCCGAGTGCGTGACGGTACCTGATTGATGATGCCCAGAATTTCTTCCATCTGCTCGTTTCTGACCGGAGCGTTGGGTAGAAAAATGGCAATATCAGTAATAAAAACAGACATGTTACAACCTTTTTTGCTTTGGTAAGGCATGATGACAGCGCGGGTCAGATTAATGGTTACGGACTTTTTTGTAAAACAGAAAAA
>SLDV01000045.1 GCA_007125165.1 Geobacteraceae bacterium
CCCTCTCCCTCTCCCTCTCCCTCAGGGAGAGGGGATAATGTGGCATCTACGGAAGATTAGTTCTAATCAGATCCTGTTTTATGATTTTCCGGAATCAAATAGATAATCAGATAAAATGAGGTCGGGTATAAAAACAATTTTTACGGGGTCTCAATGTTCAACCGTTTGATTTTTTCTACCAGGGTAGTGCGGTTGATGTTGAGCAGTGCCGCTGCCCGTGCCTTAACCCCCTGGCCAAGGTCGAGGGCCTCGCGGATTAACTGACGCTCAATGTCTGCCATGATATGATTCAGATCAATTCCCATAGAGCTGACCTCGAGGGTCGAGATTTTGTCCAGCGGGCACTCTGCGGCGATGTCGGAAGGGAGGTCCTCACAGGTAATCAGGCTGCTGTCTGTCAGGGCAACGGTTCTTTCGATGACGTTTTCAAGCTCCCTGACATTCCCCGGCCAGGGGTAGTTCTCCATCGCCTGCAGTGCTTCGGCGCTGAAGGAGATCGGTTTGCGCTTCATCTCGCGACAGGTTTTTTCCAGAAAATGGCGCGTCAACAGGGCAATATCTCCGCGTCGCTCCCTCAGGGGGGGGAGGTGTATGGGGATAACATTGAGGCGGTAGTATAAATCTTCACGGAACAGGCCCGCCTTGACCTGCTCCTGCAGGTCTGTATTGGTAGCTGAGATCAGGCGAATGTCGAGCCTGATTTTTTTGCTCGATCCGACCGGCTCAAATTCATGCTCCTGCAACACCCGCAATAATTTCATCTGCAATTGCAACGGCATATTGCCAATTTCATCGAGAAACAGGGTGCCGCCGTTGGCTGTTTCAAATTTGCCTGGTTTGTCGCTGACCGCGCTGGTAAAAGATCCCTTGATATGCCCGAACAATTCCGATTCCAACAGCTCGGACGGAATGGCACCGCAATTGATGGCAACAAATGGATGTTCACAGCGAGCGCTGTTGTAGTGAATGGCTTTGGCAACCAATTCTTTTCCCGTGCCCGAGGGGCCGAGGATCAGGATGGTGGAATCGGTGGCTGCAACCTTTTCCATCCGGATAAAAACTTGCTGCATAACCTGGCTGATGCCGATGATATTGTCAAAGCGGTAGCGTCCATGGAGCTGCCGCCGCAGATACTGGTTTTCTGATAACAGTCGATTTTTTTCCAGTGCTTTAGCGACCTGGATGCGCAGGCGTTCGAGGTTGAACGGTTTGCTGATATAATCTAGCGCCCCTTCCTTCATTGCTTCGACTGCAGTTTCGGCGGATGCGTTGCCGGTAATCAGAATGACCGACGTTTCCGGCGAATCAACCTTCACCTGTTTGAGAATGTCGAGACCGCTGACACCGGGCAGCAGCAGGTCACTGATGATCAGGTCAAATTTCGTTTTTTTGAGTAATTCAAAGGCTTCTTCGCCAGTCTGAGTGTTTTTAACACGGTATCCATCCTGGCTTAGCAGACTCAATAGGATGCGACTGCTTTTAGGTTCGTCATCGATCAGCAGTATCTGGGCGTTTGTTTTCATGTCCTGCCTTGAAAGTAGCGCGTCATTTTGTTGACGTGACCATATCATGAAGTCGTTCTGCCAACAAGTCAGGATAATATCTCAGATCAGATTGGGCGCCAAAGTCTGGTTTGTTGATTTTAATGTTGCTTTTATGTTACTTTGAGGATCGTGATCTGCTGGAGAAGACTATGTCTGAGTCCTTAACCAATCTTGGCGCATATAACCCATTTTCAATGCCCGAGGGTTTTCCCCGCCTTGACCCACCATTAACTGTCCGTCAATCCAGCGGCCACGAGGAGTCGCGGTCTGCGTCTGAAGTCGGAGAAAACAAGAATCAAGCGACCTCCTTCGTTGATGATTTGCAACTCAGTCGCGAAGCTGAAGCGATTCGTGAGTTGCAGATGCGCGACCGCGAGGTGCGCGCCCATGAGATGGCTCACGCTGCTATCGGCGGCTCTTATGCCGGACCTCCCACCTATACCTATGAGCGTGGTCCTGACGGACGCAGTTATGCCGTGGGCGGCTCTGTGAGTATAGATGTATCGCCGGTACCCGGTGATCCTCAGGCGACTCTTCAGAAGGCACAGCAGGTAAGGGCGGCGGCTCTTGCACCGGTACAGCCGAGCAGTAAGGATATGCAGGTTGCACAGCAAGCTCAGGCTATGGCCGCCGATGCTCGCAATGAGATCAGACTGGAGCAGATGGAAGAGCGCAAAGAGATGCTCGAAAGGGAGGACAATAACGGATTGAGTGCTTCTATCGAGCAGAGCATATCCGCTTATTCCAGAACTATTGCCGACTCAGGTCCCGCGCGTTTAGAGATATACAGTTGATGAACACGATGTCGTGTCCCCTTCAATATTCTGCTGTTGTCTGACGTTTTTTCCCGCCAGTTTTTTTCCAAAATTTTTCGTTTGACACATCATATTTAGTAATTATTATTTTGTTTGTATGCACTTGATTTTTCACATGAAGATTGTCAAGGTCGATCTCATCGCCCCCAATTCATACCTTTTCTGTTAATTATATAACAGTATTCTAGCTTGACAAAATTCAGTATTTATTGTTTGTTTGCTTCTAGTGGGATTCGCAAGCTATTGAAATTTCGAAAGAATTTATTTATAGTAAAAATTTTTAGCAATCTCAAAAATTTACAAATTTGTTATTGGACCACTTTCAAGGAGAAGCCAGGACGATGAGTATAACGAAATTTAAAAAAATCATGGCGGCAAATCGTGGTGAAATAGCAATCCGGATTTTTCGTGCCTGTACTGAGCTTGGCATTTCCACCGTTGCTATCTATTCCGAGCAGGATCGTCTCTCCCTGCATCGTTACAAGGCCGACGAAGCCTATCTGATCGGTAAGGGTAAGGGCGCTATAGATGCTTATCTGGGTATTGATGAGATTATCGACCTGGCGCGCAAGAAAAATGTCGATGCAATTCATCCAGGTTATGGCTTTTTGTCGGAAAATCACGAATTTTCTGCGGCCTGTGAGCGCGCCGGCATCGCTTTTATCGGCCCGACCCCGGAAATTCAGCAACGGCTGGGTGACAAGGTATCGGGACGCAAGGTAGCCCAGGAAGCAGGTGTGCCTATCGTTCCTGGTACCACTGATCCTGTCCATACTGAGGAAGAAGCATTGATTTTTGCCAAATCCTCCGGATATCCCATCATCGTCAAAGCCAGTGCCGGCGGCGGTGGCCGTGGTATGCGCGTTGCCAACAATCAGAAAGAACTGCTCGAGGGGCTGCGTAGCGCTGCATCTGAAGCGCAGGCATCTTTTGGGGACGCCACGATTTTTCTCGAAAAGTATGTAAAAAATCCCAAACATGTTGAAGTCCAGATCCTTGGTGATAAACATGGCAATCTGGTGCATTTCTATGAGCGTGATTGCTCGATCCAGCGTCGGCATCAAAAGGTCATCGAAATTGCACCCTCTCTTTATCTGACACCCAAAAAGCGTGAGGAGCTGTGTTCCTACGCGCTGAAAATTGCCAATTCGGTTGGTTATGTCAACGCTGGTACGGTTGAGTTTCTGATGGATAAAGAGGAAAACTTCTACTTTATCGAAGTCAATCCACGAATTCAGGTTGAACATACGGTAACCGAACTGGTAACCCTGCGTAACCTGGTACAGGCGCAGATCCGTATCGCTGAAGGGCACAAACTCAGTGACCCGGAAATCGGCATCAAGAGCCAGAAGGACATTGAGCTGCGCGGTTATGCGATTCAGTCGCGGATTACTACAGAAGATCCGGATAACAATTTTGCACCTGATTTTGGCACGATCAAGGCGTACCGTACCGCTGCCGGTTTTGGTGTACGGTTGGATGCTGCTGCCGGTTACGCCGGCGCCGTGATTACGCCCCACTACGATTCGCTGCTGGTCAAGATTTCAACCTGGGGTCTGACCTTTCTTGATGCTTCACGCACCATGCACCGTGCTCTGCAGGAATTCCGTATCCGTGGCGTTAAAACCAATATCGGTTTTTTAGAGAAAGTGATTACCCACCCGGTCTTTCTTGCCGGGGATTGTGATACCTCCTTTCTTGAAAAGCATCCGGAAGTTTTCGAAGTGCGCGTCAAAAAAGACCGCGCCAACAAAATTCTCAATTATATCGCTGATGTTACTGTAAACGGTTATCCAGGTATTCCGTCTCACAAAGCACTGAAATTTTCTTCCTTACGTGAGCCGGATATTCCGGAAATCCCTTACGGTCAGCAACATCCACGTGGAACCCGGGACATTCTGCGCGAAAAAGGGCCTGAAGGATTGGCACAATGGGCACGCGATCACAAGCAGTTGCTGATTACTGATACCACCATGCGTGATGCTCACCAGTCACTGGTAGCCACCCGCTTCCGCACCTTCGATCTTGATCGCATTGCGGAAGCGACCGCGCACTTGGGTGGCGGACTTTTCTCTCTTGAGATGTGGGGGGGTGCTACCTACGATGTATCTATGCGCTTTTTGCGCGAGGACCCCTGGGAGCGCCTTGACCGCTTGCGCGCCAAGGTGCCCAATATCCTCTTCCAGATGTTGCTGCGTGGTTCCAATGCGGTGGGTTATACCAATTACCCCGACAATGTCGTTCAGGACTTTGTCGCCAAAGCAGCGGAGAGTGGCATCGACGTCTTCCGTGTCTTTGATTCTCTTAACTGGACCAAAGGAATGCAGGTGGCAATGGATGCCGTGCGCAAGAGTGGTACTATTTGTGAGGCTACTATCTGCTATACCGGCGATATTCTTGATCCCAAGCGCGACAAGTATCCGTTGGAATATTATGTTTCAATGGCCAAAGAGCTGGAGAAGATGGGTGCTCATATCCTGGCCATCAAGGATATGGCCGGCCTGATAAAGCCTTTTGCCGCCGAGAAACTGGTCAAAGCGCTGAAAAATGAAGTGGGTTTGCCGATTCATCTGCATACCCACGACACCTCCAGTAACGGTGGGGCGATGCTGCTGATGGCGACCCAGGCTGGTTGTGACATCGTCGATGTGGCCCTGTCGTCGGTTTCCGGTTTGACCGCGCAACCCAACATGAACGCTCTTTTAGCGGCTCTGGAGGGTACCATCTGGGATCCTCAGTTGAATAACGATGGGTTACAGAAACTGGCAAACTACTGGGAAACCTGTCGCACCTACTATGCCCCTTTCGAGTCAGAGCTGCGGAGTGGCACGGCTCAGGTGTATTATCACGAAATCCCCGGTGGCCAGTATTCCAACTACAAACCACAGGTCGAGGGATTGGGGCTCGGACACCGTTGGGAAGAATGCAAGGAAATGTATCGCACCGTGAATGACATGTTTGGTGATCTGATCAAGGTCACGCCGTCGTCCAAAATTGTTGGCGATATGGCCATGTTCATGGTGCAGAACAACCTGACGCCGGAAGATGTTTTTGAGCGTGGCGAAGAGTTGGCCTTCCCCAAAGGGGTTGTCGATTTCTTCAAAGGGATGATCGGCCAACCCTATGGCGGATTTCCTGAGCGCTTGCAGCAGATTATCCTGCGTGGTGAGAAGCCGTTGACCTGTCGTCCCGGAGAATTGCTCGAGCCGGCAGACTTTGTCTTGAAAAAGGATGAATTGGAGAAAAAGCTCGGTCACAAAGTGTCCGATCGCGATGTTCTCTCAGCGGTTCTGTATCCCGGTGTTTATGAGGAGTATGATCGCTTCCGTCAGGAATACAGCGATGTTTCGGTGCTTCCGACGCCGGTGTTTTTCTACGGCCTTGATATTGGTGATGAAGTCACCATCGAGATTGAACCCGGTAAAACCTTGATCGTCAAGCTGAGTGCCATTGGTCGGGTGCGTGAGGACGGCACCCGCCATATTTATTTTGAACTCAACGGTGAACCCCGGACCACGACCGTTGTTGACCGCTCGGTAGAAACCGAGATCAAAAGCAACGTCAAGGCTGATCCGGATAATGGCCATGAAATCGGTGCGCCCATGCCGGGCAAGATTTTCAAGCTGATGGTCAAGGAAGGCGACAAGGTTGATGAAGGGGATGTCCTGCTGATCACTGAGGCTATGAAGATGGAAACCAACGTCAAAACCCGCCGCGGCGGCATTGTCAAACAACTGGTTTTTGATGAGGGGGATCAGATCGAGCAGGGGGATCTGATAGCTGTTATCGAGTAGTCGCTCGCTGCGACTGTTTGCATCCGCTAGCCGGACCCTTTAACAGGGTTCGGCTTTTTTTGGCGCGGGCCAGGCTGTTCAATGTTCCAGGAGTGATTCCAGCAGGTGTCGAATTTCGGTGCTGCCACTGAGTTTCAGGGCCTGATGGGTAACAGCTTGTGCTTCGTTGCTGTCAATGTGTTTAATGATGTTTTTCAATTGCGGTATATAAGGAGCGGATAGAGAAAAGTCGCGCATACCCAGGCCGATCAGTGCCAATAAACAGACCGGATCTGATGCCATTTCGCCGCAAAGACAGATATCCGTTCCTTGCTCATGAGCGGTGGCAATGAGATTAGCAAGACTGAGTAATACTCCTGGATGCAGCGGATCATAATGGTTCTGCACCCGTGGATTGGAACGGTCGGCCGCGAGCAGGTATTGAATCAGATCGTTGGTGCCCAGGGCAAAAAAATCGACTTCCTTTGCCAGATGTGGGGCCAGATGAACAGCGGCAGGTATTTCGATCATCGCTCCGATCGAGATGTTCTGTGCGTGCTCAATCCCTTCCTCTTCAAGCTGGCGGGCTGCCGACTGCAACAGTTGCTTGCATGTTCGAATTTCATCCATGTTGGATATCATTGGAAACAGTAGACGCACTGGACCGGCTTTCGCGGCCATAAGAATAGCTTCGAGCTGAATCTGGAAAATGGCGGGATAATCCAGGCTGATACGCACCGAGCGCCACCCCATGAAGGGGTTGTTTTCCTGTGGCGTTTTGAAATAGGGGAGGACTTTATCGCCACCAATGTCCAGAGTACGAATAGTAATTGGCATTCCATCAAATTTTTCGACGATTTTTTTATAAAACTGGTACTGCTGATCACGGTCCGGAAAAGCGCTGTGGGTCATGTAGAGAAATTCGGTGCGATAAAGTCCGACCCCCTGGGCGCCATGTTTGATGGCAATGTCGACGTCACTGATCAGGCCGATATTGGCGCGCAGAAAAATCTGTTGGCCGTCGCGGGTGGTGGCGATGACATCACGTAATTCCAGTAGTCGTTCCTTTTCATGAGAACGATCCTGTTCCAGACGCAGATATTCATCGATAATGCTGAGTGATGGATTGGGATAAAGGCAGCCGGAGTTGGCATCGAGGATCAGATGATCGTTGGGGCTGATACGGGCGGTTGCCCCTTCGACGCCGATGACAGTGGGAATGCCGAGTCCTTTGGCCATGATGACCGAGTGAGAGTTCCCCTCGTTTGATTCGAGAACAATACCCAGTATCTTTTCGTGGTCCAGAACAGCCATATCTGATGGTAGCAGCCTTTTAGCAATCAGAATGCTCTCGTGCTGGAGGTGCAGTCCCTCTGCTGTACGTCCAATCAGGTTGGCAAGCAGGCGCCTGCCGACATCTTCCATGTCCGCAGCGCGCTCCCGTAAGTAAGGATCTTCCATGCGGGAAAAAGCGGTCAGATAACCGAAGATAACCCGCTTCAGTGCGTAAGGTGCGCTGTGACGTTCCTCTATCAGCCTGTGCAGCCGATCAATAAAACCGCGATCTTCGAGGATCATCAGGTGGGTATGAAAAATGGCGGCATCTTCCTCACTCAGTTGTGAGGCGACCCTTTTTTCCAGGTAGAGGGTCTGAATGCGGGTGCGGCGCAGGGCTTCATCAAGGCGTGTCAGTTCCGCGGTAATGTCGATATTGCACTCATCAAAAATATCGGCAAATCCGTATTCCTGATCAAGAATGGTGGCTGACCCCGTAACAATCCCGGGATAGGCGGTTGTGCCGTAAAGCGCAATGGCTTGATCTCGTGCCCGATCATTTTCTTCCGTCACGGATAGCGGTTCAGGAGGCCGGGGCATTTCGTAGCGGTGAAGAGTATCAAGCAGTCTGGCGTTGACAACAATGGAGGCAACCTGAAAGGCGATTGTTGTCAAGGTTGCCAGTTCATCTTCTGAAAAATGATGAATCTCTCGGGTCTGTATAACCAGTACGCCGATGGAGGCACTACGATCCTGCAGTGGAATACCGACAAAGGTATGAAGCTGTTCTTCACCGGTTTCGTGAAAAAAACGATAATCAGGATGATCCTGGGGATTGATGACAGCCAGGACCTGCTGCTCTGCAGCAACCTTACCGGTCAGTCCCTCCCCGATCTGAAGCTTGACCTTGCCGATCGATTCCAGGGCGAGGCCACGGGTGGCCCGCAATACGAGGGTTTGCTGATCTTCATCGAGCAGATACAGTGAACAGACATCCGAATGTGCTCGATCGGCAACCAGATCAACGATGTTGTTGATCGTTTCATTAAGGTCGTGAGATCTGAGGATGAGGGCACTGATGTCCTGCAGGGTATGCAGTCCGAGTTTCATATCGGATTTATTTTTGCGTTTGGTCATGTAGTGAAAGCTGGATTGGGGTTGGTCTTGTTAACAGCGCGCATTCTAGCGTAACACTCAGGCATTTGCGAATCTTTTTTCATCTCGTCAAATGACCGATATCCTGTCGATGACGCCATTATGATCGACGCTGCAGCAGGTAGTGGCCTACCTGGTCATGGTAGTGGCAGGCGACCAGATGGCCGGTGCTGATTTCTTTCAGTACGGGCGCCTGAACGCGACATAGATCGTCAGCATAGGGACAACGCGGATGAAAATGGCAGCCTGCGGGTGGGTTGACGGGTGAAGGGATTTCTCCTGTCAGGGCAAGAGGGCGGGCATGGTCAGGATCCGGTACCGGCACAGCGTTTAAAAGAGCCTCTGTATAAGGGTGCCGCGGGTTTTTGTAGAGCTCTTCGGCGCTACAGAGTTCAACTATTTGACCGAGATACATGACGGCAACACGGTCGCTGACATGTTCGATCACGGCAAGATCATGGGCGATAAAAAGATAGCTTAACTGCTGCTCTTTTTGAATCTTCTGCAGCAGGTTGAGGATCTGAGCCTGTACCGACAGGTCGAGGGCTGAGACGGGCTCGTCGGCTATGATCAGTTGTGGTTCAACTGCCAGTGCCCGAGCTATGCCTATGCGTTGACGTTGGCCACCGGAAAACTCATGCGGATAGCGTTGCTCGTGTTCTGCTGTAAGTCCCACTTTTTCAAGTAGTTCGATGACCTTGTCGCGGATCTGGCGAGGAGGAACCAGGCGATGAATCAATAAGGGTTCACTCAAGGTTGCCGCCACAGTCATACGGGGATTAAGAGAGGAAAAGGGGTCCTGAAAAATCATCTGCATGCGTCGGCGCCAGGGCCGCATTTTGCCCGGAGACAGACCAGTCAGTTCGGTACCGTCATAAACAATCTGTCCCTGATCCGGCTTGAGCAGTTGTAGGATCAGTTTGCCGGTTGTTGATTTGCCGCATCCTGATTCACCTACCAGACCCAGAGTTTCTCCCTTTCCGATGGAAAAGGAAATATTATTGACAGCGACGAGTCGGCCGGCTTTGCGGCCAAGGGGATCGGAGACTCTAAAGCTTTTTTTCAGGTTGTTCACTTCCAGCAAAGACATATTATTTAGTGTCTCCAGCAGCGTACCAGGTGATTGTCTGCAACTTCTTTCAGTTCGGGGCGTTGCTGTCGGCCCGTTTCACAGACACAAGTGCAGCGGTCGGCAAACAGGCACCCTTCATGCTTTTTGGTTAAATCCGGAAGTTGTCCGGAAATAGTTGACAGGCTGGTTTTTTCGCCAATGCGGGGAACACATTGCAGCAATCCTCGGGTGTAGGGATGCAGGGGATTGGAAAACACCTCAGCAACACTGCCCAGTTCAAGAATCTGACCGGCATACATGATGGCTACACGATCTGCGTTACCGGCAACGATTCCAAGATCATGGGTAATCAGCAGGGTTGCCATACGGCGCTGCTGTTTCAGGTCGAGCAGCAGATCCATAATCTGTGCCTGGATTGTCACGTCCAGGGCGGTTGTTGGTTCGTCCGCGATCAGCAGTTTCGGGTCGCAAGCCAGAGCCATGGCAATCATGACCCGTTGACGTTGTCCTCCGGAAAGTTGGTGGGGATAATCACGCAGACGTTGTGCTGAGTCGGAAATACCAACCTGGGCGAGCATGGCTCCCGCCTGGTCGAGCGCATCCCGGCGGGATATCCCCTGGTGTAGTTGCAGCACTTCGGCTATCTGATCACCGATCCGCAGAACCGGATTGAGTGACGTCATCGGCTCCTGAAAAATCATCGAAATATCATTTCCACGAATGCGTCTGATTTCAATCTCCGGTAGGTGCAAAAGATCGCGACCATCCAGATGCACCTCGCCTCCGACGATGCGCCCCGGTTCGGGGAGAAGTCGCAAGATGGAAAGGGCTGTCATCGATTTACCACAGCCCGATTCTCCAACCAGAGCAAGGGTTTCGCCCTGGTCAATATGAAAAGTAATACCGTCAACAGCCTTCAGCAGGCCGTTGCGGGTAAAAAAGTAACTCTTGAGATTTTCGACAGACAGGCGTGGGGGCATGCAGGATGTTCTCCTTGTTAATCTCTTTCATGTGTACACGCTGGCGGCATAATGGTCAAGATATCCCGACAGGTCAAGGTTGTCGGGCGGATCTTTTTTTATAAAACACTGGCGCTTTGAAGGCTAAACACCAATAATGGACTGATGAATTGTAACTATATTGATCTTCACATCCACACCACCTGTTCCGATGGTTATTATGGCGCTGAAGAGATCGTGCAGATGTCTGCTCGGGCGGGCCTGCTGGCAATTGCTCTTGCTGACCACGACAACATCGATGGCATAGATCGAGCCGTAGCCGCAGCCAGGCCACTGGGGCTGGAGGTGATTCCGGCAGTGGAACTGTCGAGTCAGTGGCGCACTTTTACCGATATGCACCTGTTGGGTTATGGTTTCGATCATCAGGATCGCACCCTTACTGCGGAACTCGAACAGTTTCAGTCTTTTCGCGCCCGGCGCAACGAAAAAATTATTGATGCAGTGAATCTGAAGCTGGTCGATGAAAGAAAGGCGCCGATTGACTCGGAAGAGGTTCGCAGGCTCGCTGGTGGAACCATCGGCCGCCCCCATATTGCCCAGGTTCTGAGGCAAAGGGGTTATGTCAATGGCAATGATGATGCTTTTACGCGTTACCTGATCCCCTGCAATGTTCCCAAATATTTTTTCCCGGCAGACAAGGCGATCAGTCTGATTCATGCCTGCGGCGGTGTCGCAGTGCTTGCCCATCCGCCCTATGTGACACGTGATCACCGCCAATTGGAAGCTCTGGTAGCTGAGCTGGTTGGTCTGGGGCTGGACGGTATTGAGGTTTACAATAATGGCTCCGGGCTGGAAGATACCGACAGGTTGATCAGGCTGGCCCGGGATCAGGATCTGATCATTACCGGAGGTTCTGATTTCCACGGCGAACCCGGTTCAGCCATTCAGATCGGTTATGGCCTTCGTGGTATCAGGGTGCCCTACGATTGTGTTGACGAGATTAAAAAAGCCTTGATCAAACGCGGTCAACCTGTGCGCTGGACTTAGGAACCTGATACCAAAGTGACAGGGTACTATTGGTCCGGCGTTAAACCGTTGAATTTTTATCGTAGGGTCCTGCTCCTACGATTGAATATTTACACACCGGAACAATCATGTCAGGCATCACGCCAGTTTGGCCGGCGTTTTTCCAGAAAAGCCAGCATCCCTTCCTTCTGGTCGGCGGTTGCGAAGCACAGACCGAACAGGTCAGCCTCGTAAGCAAAGGCTCGGTTCATGTCCATCTCAAAGCCGTTATTGACGGCCTCCTTGATGAGCTGCAGGGCCACTTTGGGCTTTGCGGCGATGGTCTGTGCCAGCTCTCGGGCCCTTGGCATGAGTTCATCGGCGTTTACCACTTCACCAACCAGTCCGATTTCTGCCGCTTTTGCGGCACTGATCCTTTCGCCGGTCAACATGAGCTGTTTTGCCACACTGACTCCGACCAGGCGCGGTAGTCGCTGGGTGCCGCCCCAGCCGGGGATAATGCCGAGATTAACTTCAGGTTGACCCAACTGAGCACTGTTTGCGGCTATTCTGATGTCACACGCCAGGGCCAGTTCACAGCCACCACCCAAGGCATACCCGTTGATGGCAGCAATGAAAACGGTACTGCCGTACTCGATTTTATTCAGCAGTTGCTGAGTTTCCACCGCACTTTGCCGTGCTGCTATGGGATCAAGTGGTTGCATTACACCGATGTCGCCACCGGCAACAAAGGCCTTGTCGCCGGCACCGGTGATAATGGCAACCTTGACCCGGGGATCAGCCTCGATGGCAGTGACGGCTGTATTGAGCTGTTGCAAGGTCTGCTGATCAAGGGCGTTGAGTGCTTCCGGCCGGTTGATGGTCAGCAAAGTAACTGCTTCAAAGGTCTCGGTAATAATCCTGGTGCCGGAGATTGCCATAAGAATGTCCTTTCGTGGTCGCGGAGTTGTTGTATTTCAAGCGTTACGGATGATCTCAATCAGGAGTTCGCTCACCTTTTCCATGTCCGCCACCGCTACCTGCTCCTGAGGAGTGTGTACCTTGGCCATTCCGGTGCCGAGAATCACCATCTCAATGCCATGGCCAGTGAAAATGTTGGCATCCGATCCCCCACCGGCAGCAGCAACCTGCTGAGGTCGTTGCAGGGTCTTGCCGGCATTCAGCACAAGCTGGACAATAGATGCCGTTTCCGGGACCTGCATAGCAGGAAAATCTTCGTTGATCTCGATCGCCATGGTCGCATGCCTGGTTTCACTGTCGATAACGACAGAATTGCTGTAAACCTCCTCCTCAATGCAGCGTACGATCGCTTCGGTGACCTGCTGCAGGCGCTCCGGCAGATGACTGCGTACCTCGCCGCGCAGGCTGACCTGTCCGGGAATGATGTTGGTGGCGATACCGCCGCTGATGGTGCCGATGTTGGCTGTGGTGTGTGTATCCACACGCCCCAGGGTCATGCGTGAAATAGCTCTGGCGGCGATCATAATAGCAGAAATTCCCTGTTCAGGGCTGATACCGGCGTGCGCCTCAATTCCGCTGATGTCGATTTTTATACGATTAGCTGCCGGAGCCCGATTGATGATCCGGTTGATGCCGGTGGTATCCAGAGCGATCCCGCGTTTTGCCTTCAGGGAGTTGAAGTCGAACACTTTTGCTCCCATCAGGCCTTGCTCTTCGCAGATCGTGATCACGACTTCCAGGGGGCCATAAGGAATGTTGCCTTCGTGCATGACTTCGATGGCTTCGATCAGTTCGGCAATCCCGGCCTTGTCATCGGCCCCTAAAATTGTATCGCCGGCGCTGGTAAAGATGCCATCTCTAAGTACCGGCCGGACATTTTCTGCCGGACTGACGGTATCCATATGGAGACAGACGATGAAAGGGTCGCCCTCACGGGTGCCTGGAAAGCGGGCAATCATATTGCCGCTGTCACTGCCGATAGCAGCGCCGGCGGTATCGAAGCTAACAACGGCTCCAAGCTTTGTAAAGCGTTGTTGCAGATAAGCGGCTATGGCAGCCTCTTTGAAAGAAGGGCTGTCGATGGAGGCAAGATTGAAAAATTCGTCACTGAGTCGTTGACTGTTAATCATGATGGGTGTCCTGTCGGGATATAGATGCTGTCTGTTCTGGGCAAAATGAGAGGTCATAGATTTACAGGATACAAAATCAGCCGGAAAAAACCAAATGATAGACAGTGTAAAACAAGGACTGCTATAAAATACAGGTCAAGTTTCCACAGAAACACCTGGTTCCAGTTTTGCCGGGTGCCTTCGTCGGGTGGGCAATGCCTACCCGACACCGAATGTGAATAAAGATTTCCAGAAAGTGATATTTTTATGAACAACCCCTCGAAACCACAGCAATGACCGGCTGGCGTGGACGACTGCTCAGCGTCGATTTGAGCCGCCAGCGCATCTGGATGGAAGACCTGCCTGCGGATTTGCTGCACTCCTACCTGGGTGGACGCGGTCTCGGGGTGCGTTTGATGCGTGATCACTATCGGACAGATCCCTTTGCTCCGGAGGTGCCGCTGTTTTTTTCGGTTGGACCACTGTGCGGCACCCTGGTGCCAACCTCGTCACGTCTGAGCGTTGTTTCGCGCTCGCCGTTGACCGGAGCCATTCACGACAGTTCCTGCGGCGGGTCCTTTGCCTGGCACCTCAAAGCAGCCGGTTACGATGTTGTGAAAATTACTGGTGTGAGTCCTGAACCCGTTGTTCTTGCTATTTTCGGTAACAAGGTTGAGATCAAACCGGTCAAACATCTGTGGGGTGCGGGGGTGGCTAAAACAGTGGCGGCCTTAAATCCTGCCGGAGGTGCTGCGATCATCGGCCCTGCCGGCGAAAACCTGGTTCTCTATGCCAATATTGTCACCGGGGAGGGCAACTCTGCCGGACGTGGTGGCCTTGGTGCCGTCATGGGCGCTAAACGCCTTAAAGCGGTGCTGGTTGACGGTGAGAGGGCGGTTTCTGTTGCTGATCCCGTCGGACTTCAACGGGGTATTAATGATGTGATGAGATTACTTAACGCATCTCCGGTGATTTTTGGCAATCTGGGTTTTTCCGAGTTCGGGACAGCAGCCCTGATTGATCTGCTGACTCAACGGCGGATGGTGCCGACGAAAAATTTCAGAGAGACACACTTTGCCGCAGCTTCCCGCTATGCTGCCCCTGCGCTACGGCGTCTTTATGCGCCGAAGAAGCAGGGCTGCCATGATTGTCCCATCGCCTGCAAAAAAGCCCTCAGAGGTCGACAACGTTTGCCCGAGCACGGCAGCTTGAGTCATTTCGGTGCCCTTCTGGGCATCAGTGACCCGGCCTCTGTTGTTCAGTCCGGGCAGATATGTAATGACCTCGGACTCGATACCCTTTCTGCCGCCGTTAGTATTGCTGCCCTCAGTGAGGCCAGGGGCGAGTTTCCCTCGGGGGAACAGCTGCCGGATCTGCTCAGGTTGATCGCCCATCGGCAGGGAGAAGGCGACCTGCTTGCCCAGGGAGCACAACGGATGACGGCAGAGCTCGGGTGTCCACAGTTGGCGATGACGGTCAAGGGGCTGGAACTGCCGGCCTACGATCCGCGTGGTGCATACGGTATGGCTCTGGCGTATGCAACCAGCAATCGGGGAGGCTGTCATCTGCGCGCCTATCCGTCGGCTCACGAAATATTGCGCAAACCAGTGGCTACCGATCGATTTGACTTTGCCGGCAAGGCCTGGATGAATATCGTCGCGGAAAACACCAACGCCGCGGTTGACTCCCTCGTCGCCTGCCGTTTTACCCTCATGGCCGCCGGCCTGGAAGAATATGCGACACTGTTAAGTGCAGCAACAGGCGCAGATTATACCGCAGCGCGATTGACGACCATTGGTGAGCGGATCTGGTTGACCGAGCGCTACTACAACCAGATGAACGGCTTCAGCAGCAATGATGAGACCCTGCCGGAACGTTTTTTTAGTGAAGATGGTTCCAGTGGTGACGGACTTTCTGTGCCGGCGATTGACCGTAAGCGATTTTTCGAGGAAAGGCAGCGTTACTATCGTCTGCGAAAGCTGGATGAGCGAGGTCAACTGCGTCAGGACTATCTGGACACGCAACCATGATCAGGCAATTGGAAAAATTTTTCGACAAAATCAGGCGTGACGGATCATGTCGCCATGATCGTGCGGCATTGCTGGTGCGCGATGATCAGCTATTGAAGGCTGGTCCTGAAGATTTTTGCGAGGTCGGGCAAGATCTGCTGCAGCAGTTAAATATTGTCGCCCTGGCAATCGGTGAGCCGCAGATTCCTTTTCATCACCTCTGGCTACCGCGCCTTGCGCTGGATGACAAACAGATTGTTCCCCTCGACACGGAAACCAGAACCTTTCTTCATGACATACCGCTGGTACGCCAGCGTGGTGGCCACATTGATACGGCAGAAGTTGCTGAACAGTTGGGAAGACGTAAAGGCGTACTGGTGGAGGGTCTCGGTATTATTGCCGGCGGTCCGGCTACCGTGGAGCAGGCTTATGTCAATTTTTCCACTGTCTGTCACGCTCTTTTCATCGGTTATCTATTGCAGCTGGCACGGGGAATCCTCCAGCCTGTTGAATTAAGACAATTGCGCCCCTTATTAAACCGGCTCTGCAGACCGATTTCTGTGAAGGTAGAAGATCTTCTTATTGGTCCATTCGTGGATCCGGGTGTGGCACGCAAGGCTATTCAGCAAGCGGGTCACCGTACCGTTGATCTGCACCTGGTTGATTCTTTTTTCGGCAATGTTTCCTGCCACATAAATCAGCAGATACTGATTTCACAGACAGGTGCCAGCCTTGATGATCTGGTTGGCTGCATCGATGCGGTAGCGGACGATAATTCCTGCACGGCTGGACTCACGGCGTCCAGTGAACTGCCGGCACATCGAGCTATTTACGAGACAAATGACGCTGCTGTTATTCTCCATGGACATCCCAAGTTTACGGTGTTGATGAGTCTGTTCTGTGACAATCAGGATTGCGCTGTGCTTGACTGCTGGAAAGAATGTCCGCACATCAGATACCTCGGTGATGTTCCGATTGTTGCCGGTGAAGTTGGTGCCGGTGGCATCGCCACGACCCTGCCGCCGGTGATGATGAATGGCATTGCTGTTGTTTATGGTCACGGTGTGTTCGCTGCCGGCTCGACCGATTTTCGCCAACCGTTGCGAGCGCTGATAGAGCTGGAAAACTGGTGTCGCAATGAATATCTGCGCCGCCTTGACCAAAGAATCATATTGTAGGAGTATTATTGCAGTCACGAATATGTTAGTGAATGAACAATTGTTATTGCTCCGGTGCGTAACACCCTAAATGCAGGGGCAGGCACAATATCTGCCATGGGCGACCACAGGGAGGCGTCCTGCAGAAAAATTACTATTTAACAACTGGACCAATACTTTTCCTGATGAGCGCCAACCTTCCGCCTGAACCCTTCTTTTGAGGGAGAAAAGGCTAAAATCTGGCCCTCTCCCTGAGAAAGAGGGAACATATGTATCAACGGAAGATTGGTTATTATCAGCATACTTTTTAAGCAGGAGTTTTTAGTGAGTGCAGGTGAAATACAGAAAAATCAACAGACAGAACTGTCAGTTATTGATTTATCCAAGCAGGGGCGGCAGAAGCTGCGCTCGCGGAAGTACGGCGAAGCCTCTACCCTGTTTTTACAGGGATTGGAACGTGAGCCGGAAAATCCCTACCTGTTGTCGGGTCTGGGGGATGCCAGCCGTGAAATGGGACATTTTGACCTTGCCGAAAGCTGCTATCAAACACTGCTTAAACACGAAGGAAATAACCTTTTTGCCCTGCGCGGCCTTGGTGATGTCTACAAAAAACTGGGTCGGCATGCAGACGCTATCAGCATGTGGGAGCGTTATCTGAAGCTGCGTCAGCGCGATAAACATGTGATGTCCCGTATTGCAGACAGTGCCAAGGTTCTCCTGCAGTTCGAGCGGGCCGAAGAAATGTATCTGAGCATTCTTGAATTTGCCCCCGATGATCGTTTTGCCCTGACGGGGTTGGCAGACCTGCAGCACCGGCTGGGGAAAGACCATGAAGCCATTCAGATCTATGAGAAAATACTGAGCTATGACAGCAACGGAATCCACATTCTGACAATTCTTGGCAAGCTCTGTTGGCGGATTTCCGACTTCGACAGAGCAGAGGTTTATTTCCGTCGTGCGTTGGAGGTTGACCCGCGCAATCCCTATGCCCTTTATGGTCTGGGAAACTGTCACCGCTGGAACCGCCGTTATCAGCAGGCTATTGATGTGTGGCAGAAGATTCTCCAGGAGTCAGAAGGTACGCAAGCCCTGCATACCCGCATGGGGGATGCTTATTATCATGTCGGGCGCAAGCAGGAAGCTGCCGAATCCTATAAACGCTCTATCAGCTTCGGCCGCGATCCTTTTTCCCTGGCGGGTCTGGTCTGTCTGTCCGTTGATACGCAAGACCTGGATACGGCAATTGACACCTTTTTTGACCTGGTGGTAAATGATGTGGATCCGGTATTTCAACTTGATATGCTCAGCAGGCGTTTTGAGCGCGCCGGGCAAAAAGATATGATGCAGACTTTCTATCGCCAATTGATGCAGAGTGATAGCGCGGATCGCAAACTTGGTGACGATCTGCTGGCAGCTATGGAAAAGCTCTGTTGATGGTTGACCACTGATATCAATGAACTATCTGGCCCACCTCTACTTTTCTGCCCCGCGCCCCCTTGCATGGTCCGGTTCATTGATGGGTGATTTTTTCAAGGGGAATGCTTACGATGGTTTGCCGGATGATCTGGTGACCCATTTGAAACTTCATCGACGACTGGACACCTTTACCCTCAGCAGTCCTCCCTTCCAGAGCAGCCGTCGGCGACTGAACCCCTGTTTTGGGCACGGTCGCAGTATTCTCGTCGATGTATTCTATGACCACCTGCTAGCCTGTCGCTGGGATTCTTATTCCGATATGCCGCTACCCGACTTTGCCCGTGAGGTATATAGTGGTTTGAATGCCTGTCACCACTATTTGCCAAGCCGACTGCAGGAGCAGTTGCCGCGGATGGTTGCCGCGGACTGGCTTTCCTCCTATCGCCATGAAGAAGTCGTTGCGCGGGTTCTGCAGCGCCTTGAACAGCGTCTGCGGCACAAGATTCCGCTGGCCGGAGGCTATGGACAGTTACATCAGCACCGCGCCGGGCTGGAAGAGGATTTCAGCGCATTTATGGCGGATATGGCCGCCTATGTGAAGACGCTAGTCCGTGGTAACGAGGTCCGCCCTGAAAATGACAGGATCGCAGGCGGGTTAAAGTCGGGCAGGTAGCGGCCAGTCTTCCTGGTAGCCGGGAGGGTAAAACATCTCGCGGGTGCGGTTGAAGTAGCCGTACTGGATACGCGGTATGCGTTGCTTGACCAGGTCGAGCATTTTCTTCATTCCGATGCCAGTGCCCTCGGCGCCAAGGGCTGACCAGTACACCACCGGATCAATGCTCAGGTTGCGCATCTGGATCATATCAATTCCATACTCCTCCACCAGCTTCACCAGCTCTTCAATCTCGTCTTTACGGTCAGTAATACCTGGGAAAACCAGATAATTCAGCATGGTAAAGAGACCATTTTGTCTGGCACGTCTGATCGATTCAAGGACATCAGCAAAACAATAGTCCCGCGGTCGGTAGTAGGGGGTGTAGAAGCGTTCCTGGACAGAATTGAGGGAAACCCGGATGGAATCGACTCCGGCTGCGGCCAGTTTGTCGATAGCATCGGGAATGGAAGCGTTGGTATTAAAGTTGATGGTCCCCCGGTCTGTCTGCAAGCGCATTTTTCTGATGGCGGCAGCGACGGTATCAGCCTGCATGATCGGATCACCTTCACAGCCCTGACCAAAGGAAACAATCGCGTTTTCTGCATGTTGCAGGTGAGGAATCGCCAGGTTACAGATTTCATCGACAGTAGGAACAAAATCGAGGCGGTCCTGACTGGCCTGACAAGCTTTCGGCTCGTCCTGCAGGGAAATGCAACCGACGCACTGGGCATTGCAGGCCGGAGAACAGGGCAGAGGGGCTTCCCAGCGTCCGAAAAAAAGATTTTTGGCGGCAAAACAGTGATAGTCGAGGGCGCAGCGCGACAATTGTTCCAGCAGCCGATTGTCGGGTTGGCTGGCTACCCGCTTGCGTACCAATGGTTCGAGTTTGCGATCGTCAAAGTGTTGTGGTTCCCACTGGCGGTTGCGATCAACCCGCACTGCGGCAACATAGAAGCGTTCTTCCTCGATGCACCAACCTACTGCAGTATAAGACCAGAGGGTCAGTTCGACGGGCTTGTTGAGATAGTCGGCTGCGGGAAGAAGGGTGCGGGTAAAAGCCGGCGTAACAAAGGCAGATACCGCCTGCAGGGCGTCACCGCCCCATGATTTTGGTAGCCTGGTTATTGTCCTTGGTTTTCCGCTATGGCGATCGAAGCCGATTGGCGGTGTTTGCGGGATGGTAAAGAGACGGCTGCCTTCAGGCAGGGGGATCATTTCGTCCACCTCCGGCCGGCACAGTGTCAAGCCGTTCATTCCCGCCATGAGGAGGTCCGGATGCTCAAATACCTCACCGTTAGAATCGGCTACAACGGTCAGAAATGTTCTGGTTTTGCTCATTGATCGTCCCTTTCTTCGGTGGTCAATATAGCACAGTTTGGTTTTCGCTTCGAGGTCTGTCCATGTAACTGATCAGATGCACACTTTTCTTCTGTTCATTGCACGGAAAGCGTGCAATTGAGTGGCAACTGGACGTCTTTAGCTTTACAGAAATACTCGTATTTGATACTCGTACCCTGCTTGATTTCTTTATCAATCTGCAAGACAATAGACAAAGGTAGCTGCACACGTTTTCTGGACAGCCGCCGCCGCGATTCATCTTATTCAATCAGGGAGTGGTGCCGATGAAATACTTTTTTCCACTAGCCGTCCTTTTCCTGGCACTGTTGCTAACAGGGTGCAGTGGTAGCGACAAATACGGTGCCGGCGTTGATCCGGATGCGCCGAAAGTTCAGGTCAGAGACGTGTTTTTGAACGAGAGCCTGCTCGGCCAACGGGTGACGCTGGAAGGGCGAATTGTTTCTCAGTGTGATTCCAACGGGTGCTGGTTCTTTTTACAGGATGATACCGGTCAGCTTTTCATTGATCTTTCCCGCCACGGGTTTGAACTGCCTTCTTTGCCGGGGCGGAGTGTTGCGGCGACGGGTACCGTCGCCAGATCCCAGCAGGCTTTTCTGCTGATAGCCACCGGGGTTGAAGTGAAATGACCAGCTATCTGAAGCTTGCAGCCAAAAATATCCTGCGCCATCGTACGCGCAGCTTGCTGACCATGCTGGGGATTGCCGCGTCGGTTGGCGTGCTGTTTGCCGTTTTATCCTTCAATAAAGGTTTTACCGAAGGTCTGGCGCTTGAGCTGGAACGTACCGGTCTGCATTTTATGATCGTGCCATCTGGGTGCGCCCACGAGGTCGCGGCGCTGGTATTGCACGGGGCGGTTATCCCTAAATTTCTCGATACCGGGGTGATGGAGCATGTCGAGCGCACTGAAGGAATTGATCTGGCAACCCCGATTCTGGTGGCGCAACTGCCCGACCGACAACGGGGCAAGATCGATCTGATCTACGGCATTGAAATGGACGTGCTCGAAGCGATTAAGCCCGGTTGGGAAATCACCGGCACGGTTCCGCGCCATGAACATGAGGTGCTCCTGGGTTACGAAGTTGCCCAGCATGACAACCTGAAACCCGGAGATCCCTTCTCCTCGCCGGCAGAGGGTGTTGATCTGGTGGTTGCCGGCATTGTTGGTTATTCCGGCAGTCAGGATGATGCCTTTGTTTATTTGCCGATTAAAACCGCCCAGAGTTTGCTCGGCTATCCCCAATCGGCCACCGCCATCGGCGTCAAGGTCGATGATCCGACACGCATCGGCGCTATTACCGCGTCCTTAACCTCAGCGGTTCCCGGTATCCAGATTGTCACTATGAGCGAAGTGATGAATTCCGTCGCCAATCTGGCTGCTGCAGCCCGGGCACTAAGTCTGGCCATCGTATTGATCGCTATTCTGATCAGCGCTGTCGGGGTGATGAACTCGATTCTGATGGCGGTGTTCGAGCGTACCCAGGAGATCGGGATGATGCGCGCCGTCGGGGCCTCACGCTGGGACATTTTCCGTATTATCCTGAGTGAGACAACCATTCTCGCCCTGGTAGGTGGTGTTGTCGGTATTGTTCTGGCCACCCTCGGTGCCCGCCTGATCGAAACCTTTGTCCGCTCTGTCATGCCCTTTGTCCCTTCCGGTGACATGATCCGTTTTGAGCCCATTGTGGCGTTGGGGAGCGTGGCATTTATCTTTGTTATTGGTCTTTGTGCCGGCATTTATCCAGCGGTCAAAGCATCAAAAATTAACCCGGTAGAGGCGATCAAGGGATGATTGAACTAAAAAATATTGAAAAAACCTATCGTCGCGGCGTGGAAAATGTGCGCGCCTTGCGTGGTGTTAATCTGACCATTGACGCCGGTGAATTGATGGCTATCGTCGGTCCTTCCGGTGCCGGCAAGACCACCTTGCTTCACATTCTCGGTTGTCTTGATCAACCGACCAAAGGCGAAGTGGTTTTTGACGGGATCAGCACCGCCAGCATGCCCGAATCACAGCTGGTAAAAATCCGCCGCGAGAAGATCGGTTTTGTGTTCCAGCAGTTTTATCTGATTCCCGGTTTGAGCGTTTTTGATAATATCGCCCTGCCGTTGCTGTTCAGTAAAAAACCGGCGGAGCACAAAAAAATTGAACAACTGGCAGAAATGGTCGGTCTGGAACATCGCCTCAATCATGCTCCTTCCCAGTTGAGCGGTGGCGAGATGCAGCGCACGGCTATTGCCCGCGGCCTGGTGAATGATCCGGCGGTGCTGCTGGCAGATGAGCCAACGGGTAATCTGGATTCGGAAAACAGCGAAAAAATCTATGCTATTTTACGGCGTCTTAGTGACGAAGGCTTGACGACGATCATGATTACCCACAACCCGGAGCTGGCTGGCCGGGCTGAACGTACAATCAAGATCAGGGATGGTTTGATCTGCTCTTAAAAGCCCTTGGATGCCGGTGGTCAATCAGGTAATCTGTCAGCATGAAGATCCTGTTGACCACCCTGCACAGTCGTTTCATCCATGCCAGTCTGGCTTTGCCCTACCTCAAGGTCTATTGCCAACCTGTCTGTCCTGAGATCCAGATTCTAGAATTAACCCTTCATCAACCCAAAGAACATCTTCTTGCCCGGATCGTTGCCGCCGATGCCAGGGTCATCTGTTTTTCCGTTTATCTGTGGAACCGGGTGATGATTTTGGAGTTGGTCAACTGCCTGAAACAGATTGATCCAGACTATCGGATCGTTCTCGGCGGTCCGGATATTTCTTTTGAAACGGCCGACTTTTTTCAGCAATATCCAGTTGATGCGATCATTTGCGGCGAGGGGGAGATCCCTTTACGCCATCTGCTGAGCGCCTGGAAAGCCGGCACGAAACCGACCCTGCCGGCCGGTTTACAGTTACCTGGTGAGGATTCAAGTGCAATCGCAAGCGAAAGCCGGCTCGACCCCCTTGATCAGCTCCCATCACCTTTTGCCGCGGGACTTGTTGATCTCAGCCGTGGGTTGGTGTATTACGAGAGCAGCCGTGGTTGCCCCTATCGGTGCAGCTTCTGTCTGAGTGCCCGCAGTGAGCGCGTCCGTTCTTTTTCCATGGAACGCATCAAGGAAGACCTTGGGCTGTTGATGGACCAACAGGTCAAACTCGTCAAATTTGTTGATCGCACTTTTAATTACAACGCTGAACGGTCTCGCGAGATCTTCCGCTTTATCCTTGAAAACAATCAGTCAAGTTCATTTCATTTTGAGATCGGAGCCCATCTTCTTGATGCTCAAACCCTTGAGTTGCTGGAGCAGGTGCCTCCAGGAGTGTTTCAGTTCGAAATCGGGGTGCAATCAACCCTGCCGGAAACCCTGAACAGGGTGTCACGCACCATGTCCCTCGAACTGCTGGCCAACAACGTCCGTGCCCTGCGCGAACGCACCAGGATCCATCTGCATCTGGACCTGGTCGCGGGTTTGCCGGGAGGGGGGGTGACTGAGTTTTTGCATGCCATCGACTGGACCCATGCCCTGGGGGCTGATCACCTGCAGATTGAACTGGTCAAATTGCTGCCGGGAACTCCGCTCAGGCTTGAGGCCAAGGAACGGGCTATCCGTTATGATCCGACCCCGCCCTATGCTGTCCTGTCTTCTCCGGAATGGTGTTTCGCTGATCTGGAACGGGTGCGCGGTATCAGCAGGCTCAACGATCTGCTGGTCAACAGCCATAAATTCACCCGCCTGATCAACGGTTTAAGAACATCCTGCGGCTCGTTGTCCAGATGTTTGGATGATCTGAACGGCTACTGGTGTGAGCATGGACTGCATGCCGCTAGTCGATCGTTGCGAGGTCTGGCGGAGGAGCTGGATCGCTACCTGTGCCGGCGGTTTTGTGGTGACGATCTGGTCAGTTTAAGGGAGTCGCTGGCACGAGACTATGCTCACAATGAAAGGGTCGTCAGCGGCGCCGCTCCCGATTTTTTTGATCAGCATCTTACCGATGACGAACAGACACATGTGCGCCGACGGATCAAAGAGGAACTGGATGGGATCAATCGCAGCGGCAAAATTCAGTTTTTCAGCAGTCTCTTCTACCATCTGCCGCACACACCGGGCCGCCGCGTTGTTGTTTTTATGTATGTGGCCAGAACGGCAACCGGTCTGGAAGTGGAAGAACTGGTTCTTTAAAAGGGCTCGATGTATTGCAATCAAACAGCAAAGGGCCGGGAAGTTAACCGGCCCTTTGCTGTTATGGGGTGCAAGTGCAGCGGGTGTCCGCGATCAATTCACATCGTAACCGCAGGCAACGTCAACCCGGCGGTTCATCTCGCGTCCCGCTTCTGTGCTATTGTCCGCAACAGGCCGTAATTCGCCATCACCACGGGTGACCAATTTAGACTCCGGTATATTGAAACGTTCAACCAGGGCATTTTTTACCGCAGCGGCACGCCGTTCCGACAGTCGTTGATTGTAAGCTTCCGGGCCGGTGCTGTCGGTGTGGCCAATGATCAAGACTTCATGACCCGGGTAGTTGTTGATACACTCAGCCGCTTCCAACAGTTGACTGTTGTATTCAGTTCCGATAGCGGAACTGTCAAAGCCAAAGTTGATGCGCAGGCTCAGAACCGTGGGGCAACCTTCAGCATCGACACGTACGCCGGGCGGGGTTCCGGGACATTTGTCGAGATGGTCCGGAACGCCATCACCGTCACTGTCAATAACAGCAGGCGCCGGGGCCGGAGCCGGAGCTGGTCTCGGCGCAGGAGTCGGAGCCGGAGCCGGGGGCGGGTCAGTCAGGAAAACCGAGGTGATGAATTGTGACATGGCACCGGCGTCTGCAAGGTCGGCAGCCGTTGTGGCAAAGCCACATTGTCCTGCATCCGCCACTTTCTGTAGCAGATCGTGACCCATGTTATTGCGCTCCTTGCCGACGGCAACGGTGTAAATGCACAGATTTTCACCCAATAATTCCTTGGCTTTTTGGGCCGCAGCAGGAGCTGTATCCATATCCAGACCGTCACTGATGACGATGACGGCAGATTTGCCGCCGGCGGCTTTCAGGTCTTGCGCCGCTGCGTTCAGTGCGGCGGCGAGGGGACTTTCTCCTCCGACATAACTGACTTGACCGAGGCTGTTATGAAACGCCTGTCGATCATGGTCGGTCATTCCATAGATCAGGTCTGTGTCATTTTTTGATTGATAACTGTTGTGCCCAAAGGTACGCAGGCCGGCATTGTAGTTCAGATCGGTTGGCAGCCCCTGGTTGATGCGACTGGCAATATTTCTCGCCGTCACAAAATATTCGCCGCCTTCTTCCATACTCAAAGACGCATCCAGAATGACTTGAAAATTATCAACTTTGGCAACTTTCCCGTCGGCGGTAACACCGGTGCCGGTCAGTGGTTGCAGCGGTGGCTGAGCCAGAGGGGCGCAGGCACCGACAACAGCAGCAAGCGCCGCTGTAATCAAAAGTTTGATGAGGGTATTCATTTGATAACTCCTTGTAGATAAAAAATTGTTGTTCACTTAGTTACATGGATAGAGATACGCATTAGTAGTTGGTCGAAAGCTTTTCCCTCCCTTTTGGTTGTATAATAATCCCGTTGTTTACGACATAGGGGGACGCTATGTCGCAGGTGTTTATTCTGGCGGATAATGCCCAGATCACCATTCTCATTAGAATAGCAGGCGGGGGGGATATTGCAAATCAAATAAAGAGAGAGCTGATTATCTTTTACCAACGAGAAGGAGGAAGTCCTGACCTTCTGGAGAGCTCAGGTTTTCGTCAAACAGACGGAAGAAGTCGCACCATTGTTCGAGGCAGTTATCAGCAAAAAACGAGCAGGAATTGTCTGCGGTTAAAATAGTCTGGCGAGTGTTTGAGCTGAAAGGTTCCGTCGGTTTATTTGCAACGATAGTGTGATTTTTCAGTTGTGATAGCTGGGTTAGATCAAGGGGAGTCGGGGAAAATCCGTGTCCTAGAGCCTGATTGGCCATGGCAGTCATCAGGATGCCGGACAAGGAGTGAGAGTCTTTTGCTTCCGGGGAGAGTTCTCGCAGCAGGCAGGCAAAGGGTCCGCAAAACAATTTTATCAGAGATTCGAGTTGGGTCAGGCGTCCTTCGATTCGCTGAATCTGCTCCATTGTACTGATAGGGCTGATGTTGTCAGGAGATGCAGAGCAACCTTCACAGTAAAAGCGCACGGGCTGTTGTGTCAGAAGATCGACAAAAAGTGTTTGAGACTCATCAAAATAGTTAAAGACGGTTTGTTTTTTGATAGCTCTGGCACGATTCACCTCGCGGCTGATAAGACTGTGGCCGAGTTGAAAGAGGCGTTGCAACCAGGTGTCGTGAAAGATCAGAGAAGCTTTTTCGAGATCCTTTTTGGCCAGATATTCGAGGGCCAGATTGATACAGTCGTAAGTTTCCTGCAACGCCTCCCTGATCGCTGCTGGGAGAGACAGATCGACATTGTCAGCACTGAGTTTGCGATTAACCAGGTGTAACATTTCACAGGCAATTTCGTGAGGAATCCCGTCTTCAAGGATTCCGGCCAGCAGGTGGTGCGGTGTCGCTGCCTTCAAGAGCGCCATGGGGTTGGGCAGGGTTTCCGCTTCGAGTTGAAAATCCTTTTTATCTTGAGTGCTGAAGGTTTCCGGATTGACCCACGCATATATTTCTCTGGCTTCCAGCAGCGGGATGATCCCCAGGTCGAGGAGGCGCGCGCTGCGCCGCTGGTAAACTTCTTCTTCGAGTATCGTTTCGCTTTCGCTGCGCAGGATTTCCATAATCTGGAGAAAATGATCCTGTTCCCTTTCTTGCCAGACCTTGATCAGGGCACCGATAATTTTTGCCGCGTCCTCTGAGCGATATTCAATATCGTAGATCGCTTCCAGGCGTTTTGCATTTTCGGCATCGTCGTCGTCATAAGCTTCGAGGCCACGGATGATGGTCAGGTGTTTTTTCAGCATCAGAGCGAGGGTTTCCGGTTCAGCTTCACGTGCCAGTTGACAGATTTTGTCTTCATCGCAGTTCTGCAGGAAATCCAACCAGTTCAGGGAAGCATCCGGATCAAGAGTGTCCCTGTCCCAGCAGTCCAGGTCGAGAATCAGGGCAATCTGGTCCGTGCTGGCGAGAGAGATCAGCTCAAGAGAGTCTTCGGCACCCAATTCGTTGATGGTCAGATAGAGCTCTTGCGGGTGCAG
>SLDV01000171.1 GCA_007125165.1 Geobacteraceae bacterium
ATTTTGATGCGGCGCAAGCAGCTCTCGCACAGCGTGGCGGAAATATCGATCTGTCCGGATTTTTAGCTCTTGATCGGCAGCGGCGCGAACTTCTTGGCGAGTCGGAAGGGTTGAAAGCGGAGAAAAATAAGGTTTCCGAAATCATCGGGCGCACTAAAGATAAAAGCCAGGTGCAGGGGGAGATTGCCCGGATGAAGGAGGTCTCCGCCCGCATCAAGGAGCTGGATGATCAACTGGCGCAGGTTGAGGAGCAGTTGGGTGAACTGCTGATGGGGGTGCCGAATATTCCCCATGAACTGGCACCGGTCGGAGAATCCGAAGCCGACAACCCGGTGGTGCGCACCTGGGGCGAAAAGCCGCAGTTCAGCTTTGCCGCCAAGGCCCATTGGGATATCGGTCCTGAACTTGGTATTCTTGATTTTGAACGCGCCGGAAAAATTTCCGGGGCGCGTTTCTGTCTATCAATGGGGGCCGGGGCACGGCTGGAGCGGGCGCTGATCAATTTCATGCTCGATCTGCACACCGACCAGCACGGTTTCACCGAAACCCTGCCACCATTTCTGGTCAATCGCGCCTCCATGACCGGTACCGGTCAGTTGCCCAAGTTTGAAGCCGATCTGTTCCATACCGAGGATGTCGATCTGTTTCTGATCCCGACAGCCGAAGTGCCGGTGACCAACATCCATCGTGATGAAATCTTAAGTGAAAAGGACCTTCCTCTTTACTATGCCGCCTATACACCCTGCTTCCGCAAGGAGGCCGGAGCTCACGGACGTGACACCAGGGGGCTGATCCGCCAGCACCAGTTCAACAAGGTGGAGCTGGTCAAGTTCACCCGCCCTGAAGATTCTGACGCCGAGCTGGAAACTTTGCTGCAGCATGCGGAAAAGGTGTTGCAGTTGCTAAAGCTGCCCTATCGTGTGGTTGATCTGTGTACCGGTGATATCGGATTTTCTGCTGCGCGGACCTTTGATATCGAAGTCTGGCTGCCGGGGCAGGATTCTTACCGCGAGATATCGTCCTGTTCAAACTTTCGCGATTTCCAGTCACGGCGGGCAGCGATTCGTTTTCGTCGTGAGGGGGCAAAAAAGCCGGAACTGGTGCACACCCTCAACGGCTCCGGGCTTGCCGTCGGGCGCACCCTGGTAGCAATCCTCGAAAATTATCAGCAGGAGGATGGTTCGGTCATGGTGCCAGAGGTTCTGGTGCCTTATATGGGCGGCCTGGAAAAGATTTTGCCGATCTCCTGAAGCCCTCATCAACACGGGAAGAATGGTTGTTTGTGCTTGCATTTTGGTGCAAGTTTGGTTACTGTTCCAGAGTTTTTCGCAAGAAGCTGGCGATTAAACGGAGGAGTGGCCGAGTGGCTTAAGGCGGCGGTCTTGAAAACCGTTGAACGAAAGTTCCGTGGGTTCGAATCCTACCTCCTCCGCCAATTGTTTAGTACAATAGTTCGACAGGATTCGAAGCGGAGCGAACGCTGACTAAATGTCAGAAAAGCGGCCATGGATGGCCGCGTCAGTGAGCGCAGGGGAGCCGACGCAGGAGCCACCGTGATGGTGGCGACGTAGTGGGCGAATCCTACCTCCTCCGCCAATTGTTTAGTACAATAGTTCGACAGGATTCGAAGCGGAGTTCAACAGTTTTACGATTTGCGGAGAGGTGACCGAGAGGCCGAAGGTGCTCGCCTGCTAAGCGAGTGTTCTGGGAAACCGGGACCGAGGGTTCGAATCCCTCCCTCTCCGCCATTGAAAAACGGCTGAAAATATCTCATCTGCGGCGTTGCCCTCGGTTCTGCATCAATGACGTATTTCTGTATACGTCTTATGCTGCAAAACCTCGGTCGCCTTGCATTTGAGTATTTTGAGCCGTTTTGTTGACGGTATTGTTCGTATCGAAGCGAACGCTGACTTAGCTATTGACAATTTTTCGATTCTGGGCGATAAACTCATCTCTTTGCGCCGGTAGCTCAGCTGGATAGAGCGTCTGACTACGGATCAGAAGGTCGGGAGTTCGAATCTTCCCCGGCGCGCCAATAAAACTAAAGGGTTACAGGTTTTTTATCTGTAGCTCTTTTTTTGTGTCCGGGACACCTCTTCAGCCTGGCCTAATCCCTCCATTATTTGTACTGATCAGCACCAATCTTCCGCCTGAACCCTTTTCCTGGGGGAGAAGGTGGCTGAAAGCCGGATGAGGGGGCTTTGGATGGTCAAAACCTCCCCCTCACCCTGGCACTCCCTCAGGGAGAGGGGATAAGATTGCATCTACGGAAGATTAGTTCTAATCAGTTTATTTGTAAGTGAAAATCGATAAAACCAACACTGAGCAATCTATGTTTCGTTAAAGTGGCAGCAAGTAGAGCCCTTTTTACTATTTGGTAGTAATAGTAGCGATATAACTCATTGTTGTTCTGCTGTTAATGTGGTTTAATTTCACCGATAAGTTGTCAGATCTGCTTCGATAGCCTGAAGTAAACACTTGTTTTTACTTAAATGAGAAGTGAATAAGCCGATGAATAATAAAAAATCGCCAAAAAATCACACGAATTCCCCACCTAAAACAACAGACCGCCAATCGATCGAATGGGTATACCAGAATGTCATGGAATATCTGGACGTTGGGATTATCGTGCTCGATCTGTTGGAAAATCGTGTTGTTTATCAGAATACCGGTGCTGTTACTTTACTCAAAGGCGAAGTGGACCCTGCTGATTGTGAAGCAATCTGTCGCCTGCTACTGCCTCAGGAGGATGGCCAGCCCAGGATTCAGGGGCTGGAAGGTCAACAGACCACTATTTTGGGAAACCGAGTGATGGGTTATTCGGTCTATATCATTGCCGAACATACCTGTTTCATTCTGCTGCGTGATATCACTGAAAAAATGCGACTTATGTCCATTGCCGAAGCAGTCAATACGATGGATAACATTGGTTATACCTTTTCCGGCATACGTCATGAAATCGGCAACCCTATTAACTCGATAAAAATGACGATGAGCGTATTGCGGCGTAATCTCGACAGGTTTCCGGCTGAAGTCGTGCACGAATATATCGACCGCACGATCAGCGAAATCGGCCGGGTGGAATATCTGCTTAAATCATTGAAGAATTTCAGTATGTTTGAAACTCCTGAAATCAAATCCCTGGATCTTCTGGTATTTATTGAAAAGTTTATTCAGTTGGTGAAGTCAGGCCTGGATAAAGAAGCAATTCGTCTGCAACTCGATGTGCCGACCGGTCCGGTGTGGGTGGTTGCTGATGCCCGGGCGTTGCAGCAGGCGATGCTGAATCTGCTTGCCAACGCCACCGCTGCCGTCGGTGGGCGATCTGATCCTCTGGTGGTAATAAGTGTGCAAAGGCGATCAAAATACGTCACGGTCAAAGTGCGGGACAATGGGTGTGGAATTTCTGCGGAAGATCAACATCATCTTTTCAAGCCTTTTTATACCACCAAGGCTTCAGGCACCGGCCTGGGGTTGGTGATTACCCGCAAGTTACTGGCACAGATGGGCGGCAGTATCGAAATTTTCAGTAATGAGGATGCCGGAACCATCGTCAGTATTTTTCTACCCTGGGCCAAGGAGGCGGCAGATGCCGACTAAGCATTCGACCCTGCTGATTGTTGATGATGATCAATTGTTTAATGATGTGCTGAGCGATGATTTGCGCGCTGCCGGTGTGGATGTTCTGCAGGCTTTCAGTGGCGAAGAGGGGCTGCGTATTTTTCGCGAAAATCGGGTTGATGCCATTTTGCTTGATCAGAACCTGCCTGATGGCGAAGGGGTAGATTTCTGTTCAGCCTTTCTGGCCTATAACGATCAGGTGAAAATTATTTTTGCGACTGCATATCCAGAGTTCAGCGTTGCCGTGCAGGCGATCAAGGCCGGTGCCTACGACTATTTATCCAAACCTTTTGAGCTCGAAGATCTGCATCTGACTCTTAAGCGTGCCCTCAAGTTTCGTGATCTGGAGCGGGTAGAGGAGTTGCAGAAGCTCAGGCGTGGCCGAGAAAGTAAGGCCGCCCTTTTTGTCGGCAGTCATGGCGGTTTGGCTGAAATTGACCGTCTGGTGAAGCTGGCGGCGGCTGAAAAAGTACCGGTATTGATTACCGGTGAAACAGGAACGGGAAAAAACGTGGTTGCTGCTGCCATTCATTATCGCAGTGCCTTAAGCGAAGCACCTTTTGTCGGCATTAATTGTGCGGCATTGCCAGAAACTCTCATTGAATCTGAGTTGTTCGGTACCGAGAAAGGGGCTTTTACCGGAGCAACCAGTGCCCGCAAGGGGCTTATCGAGATGGCTGATGGCGGCACGCTGTTGCTTGATGAAATTGGAGAAATGCCTTTGCACCTCCAGAGCAAGCTGCTTGGCGTTCTTGAAGACAAGAAAGTTCGCCGCCTGGGCGGCAGTAATACCCGGCAGGTGGATGTGCGCATCATTGCCGCAACTAATCGTGACCTGGCTGAGGCGATGAAGGAACAAGTATTTCGTGAGGATCTTTACTATCGCCTGAATGTTCTTCATATTGTGTTGCCGCCACTGCGACAGCGGGCGCAGGATATACCGGCCCTCTGTGATCACTTTCTGGATGAGATCAGCCGCGGGCGGCATTTTGTTATGGGTGCTGATGAGTTGCAACGTCTGATGGATTATGAGTGGCCGGGCAATGTGCGTGAATTGCGCAATATTATTGAGCGGGCTGTGATTCTGCAGAAAAACGGCACCATTTATCCTTCGCAGCTTATCGGTCAAGCTTATCGGCAAAATTCAACGGCGCCGCCCTCTCAAGAGATATTGCCGTTGGCTGAAGTGGAAAAGATGCATATAGGGTCAGCCCTCGGGCAGTTGAATGGCAACTTGGCCCGTACCGCCAGGGCCCTGGGTATCGGGCTTTCTACTCTTAAGCGCAAAATAAAGGGATACTCAATTGACTAGCCGGTTCATTTTGAGCTGTTCAAATTGAACAGCCTGTTCAGTTTGGTCGGGCATTGCGGCACTTTATAATACGATTTTTGATCCTCAACATTGTCCATCCTGCCAATTTAAAAAGGCTTTTCTGGTCTTTTGCTGTCTGGCATGATCATTGCTCTTGTTTTGACAAGAGGAGTGACCTATGAAAAATATTCTCATTGCCGATGATGAAAAGCCCTTCCTGCTCAGTCTTAAAGACGGTCTCAAGGAGCATGCCGACAGTTTCAACGTTATTACTGCCGAAAATGGTGCTGAGGCGGTCGCCATTCTGCAAAACCAGCCAGTTGATTTGCTGGTTACCGATTTGAAAATGCCGATAATGGACGGTTTTGAGCTGTTGGCTCATATGTCGCGTCACCATCCGGCATTACCGGTTATTGTCATGACCGCATTCGGTACTCAGGACATCGAAGAACGATTGAACAGGGTCGACAATTTTCATTACATCGAGAAGCCTCTCGATATTGACCACCTCGCCAATGCTATTTACAAGGCCCTTGGGGATGCCTCGCGCAGTTTTATCCGCGGGATCAACCTGGCAACCTTTCTGCAGTTAGTGCAGATGGAGGGGAAAACCTGCACCCTGAAAATAACATCCAGGCACGGTAGTGGGCTGCTCCACATCAAGAAGGGCCAACTCTACGCTGCGGAAACGGAAACTTCCAATGGTGAGAAGGCGGCCCATGAGATCGTCTGCTGGGAAAACCCGGAAATTGAGATGGAGAGTATCTGTCGCCCTAAAGAGCGCGAAATTGATACTCCCATCGAATTTATTTTGCTGGAAGCCTTTCGTATGGAAGACGAGCGGCGCGAAGCGCAAAAGCAGGGACATTCTGCCGAGTTGCCAGATACAAGCGATGCAGCAGTCGAGCAGACAACAGAGGAGGATGCGGTTATGAGCCATTCGCAACAGCCCGCTGTACCAGCGAAGAAAAATCCCGGCAACGGTCATGCCAAGTTGCGCGATTTCCTACAAAAGCTTTCGGCTGTTCGGGCTTACGCCTTATACGATGAGCGTGATCATCTGCTCGAAAGCTGCGGCGAGGAACTCCGTTTCAACGAACTTGTCCCATCTCTTTACCTGCTGGCCGGACAGGGTATCGGCACCCCCCTTGGACAGCCCCTGTGTTTTCTGGAGTTGAAGTCTGATCAGGGTTTGCGCTGCATCCTGTTCAGGGTCTCCAGGTTTCAGGTGGCGGTGACGCTGGAAAGCGGCGCACGTCTCGATCAGTTCATGGCGCGCTTCGCCCTGGCCCAGAAAAAGTAACACTTCATTCTCTCCTTATTTCCAAGGATGTCGCTATGGCTATGAAAGAAATTATCAGTGAACTGAAGATGACCCCGGGAGTCCTTGGTGGATTCTTTTTTCACCGAAAAAACGGGGTTTTATACAAGGATTTAGCATCTGTGTACGAGGTATCAAGCCTCAATGACATGGGACGACAGCTCAGCAAAATTTACGCGGCCCGGCGCCTCAATTTTCCCGACGTACGTGACATAAGCCTCTACTTCACCGAGTCGGTCATGATTTCGCGGGCCATTGACGAGCAGTTTTTTCTGGTGCTGTTGTGTGACCAGCATGTCAATAGCAGCACTCTGTCGTTATCGATACGTCTGATCATTGAAGAGCACGATGACGAATTGACCCTCGCGGCCGCGGGGCAGCACACTGATGCTTTGAGCGGAGGGTCAAAACTCAGTCCCCAGCAGGTTCTTGATGGCCCGCTTAGGCAGCCCCTTGAAAAGATTCAGCGGATGCTGGTTGAGATGATGGGCCCCATGGCTGAATTGGTATATGAGGAAAGCCTTGAAAAGTGGATTGCTTCGGGTCGTATCGGCGTGGATGTGCTGCCTGAGTTCCTTGAGATTATCGCCAGTGAAATGCCGGATGATAAAAAAGCCACGGCTTTTAAAGACAGTTGTCGCGACCTGATGTGAGTATCGTTAAAAATTTAATCAACGTAATCCAAAACGGGTGAGGAGAACATCATGGAAGAAAAAAAATCCATCTTTAATATTTTTACCAAAATACTTCTGGCCATGCTGGCGGTGTCGATTGTTCCGGTATTGGGAGTCTGGTTTTTCAATTATCAGTCGGCTACGGAGAATAGCAGCAAACAGGTCGACGAACGGCTGTCTGCCTACGCCAAGAACCTGTCTAAAGAGGTTGACGGTTGGCTCGATATGAATCGCCGGATGCTGACCCAGAATGCGGCGTTAAGTGATATCAGAAGTATGCGCAGTATGCAGCAGGATCCAGTCCTCAAGTCGATTACCGACACCTATGGCTGGACCTATCTGGCCTTTACAGTTGCCCCTGATAGCGCCGGCACCAATATTGGTCGCAGCGATGGAAATCCGACAGTTCTCTACGGTGATCGCGAATACTTTCAACAGGTGATGAGGGGGCAGTCTTTCGGCAAGCAGGTTCTTGTCGGACGGACCACCAACCGCCCGGCGTTGATTCTCTCCACCGGTATTCGCGCTGACAATCACCAGCTCAGAGGCGTTCTGGCGATCGCCATGCATCTTGATGATATTTCCCGGAGTGTTGCCAGTGCGCGAATAGGCAACTCAGGATTTGCCTTCTTGCTCGATGAGGCAGGGCAGGTCATCGCTCACCCGTCTGACGAATTTACCAGTACACGTAAAGACCTCAGTGATCATCCGGCTTTTCAGGCTACCGGTCGCAGTGACGGAAGCATTATCTTTAGTGATGAGGGGGGAGGAAAAACCATTGCTTTTACCCACCGTACCGAGGATGGCTGGGTTGTGGTCGCCCAACAGCCCTATGCTGAGGCTTATGCGGCCCTGAGAGAGCTGAACCGTACTTCTTTTACTTTACTGCTGGTGGCGGTTGTTATGGGCCTGGTTGTCGCGCTGCTTTTTTCGCGACAGCTTTCTCTGCCGATTCGCCAGTTAACCAACGTCGCAGATCGCTTGAGCAAGGGGCAAATGGATGTTACTGTCTCCGGTCTGGATCGCGGGGATGAAATCGGTGCCCTCGCTCGTGCCATTGACAGGCTTGGCACCAGTATCAAGTACGCCATGGAGCGCGCTCGCAAGGCCAAGCAGGGTACTTCCTGACAGGAATGGTTCGGGTGGAGAAACACTATGGTGATGAGCTGTTCCGGCTCATCACTGTAACGGGAGAGTTATGATTCCGCAAAAGTACGAGTTTTTTGTTTTTACCTTTTTGATGTCGCTGTTTATGTCCTTTTTTATGTCGGGAGTGATTACCTTTATCAATATGGGGCTTATTGAGGGGTTTGCCGGGCTTTGGATCGAGGCTTTCGTCAAGGCTTTTGTGATCGCCTATCCGACGATCATGATCGTTGTTCCCCAGGTGCGCCGTATTGTGAAGATGGTAGTGCGGCAAAGCTGATAGTGTCACGTCGTCGTTCTGCCGGTGTTTTTTCCGCGCCGGCACCACCAGTCGTATGCTCCGCTCAGGCACAACAGCAGCAGAATGATACCGCTGAATGGGATAATCAGCAGGTACCAGGGGCCGAGCCAGGGTTCGAAGATGCGGCCATTGTGGAACTCGAACAGGTAATGCCACAGGGACATGGGAGCGGCGGTGGCAATCTCCGTGGGCATGGTGGGTAGTGAGCGCTGCCCTGCGGTCATCGGCAGCATACCGTCATGGTAGTCGAAACGTACGAATGGCTGGTCACCGGCCATCACCACACCGCTGACCAGGTCGTTGCTCTGGTAAGGGTTGCTTTCCTGCAGGCCGGGGCGGCGCAAGCGCCAGATCCGCCCCTGCTTTTCGTCAACAACAAAGAGTCCATTGAATGAACCGATCAGCAGTTGGTTGTCCGCCATCCGCTCTAACACCGTAACCCCCATACCGTGAATGGGAACCGGGAGTTGCAGGCGCTGAAATGCTCCATCCAGATGGGCCGGACCGCGCCACAAACCACTCTGGGTTGAAAGGACGATGGTACCGTTGCCCACAGTCGTTGCCGCCTGAATTTTGCCGCCGAAACCGCTGGAACGGGGGGAAAAGCGCAACAAGGGGTTGTCGGAGTCTAAACTGTGGGTAACCGTAGCCAACAGCAAGGGCGGACGCAGAAAGATACCAGATCCGGCCAGGATCATCAGGATGACGACAATCCAGATCCCCAGTTTAAGATGATATTTCCAGCACCAGCGAAAAAAAGTTCCGGGTGACTGCCGTAAGGTAGGCAACTTGCGGTTACGCCAGGGGACAAACCAGATCACCAGACCGCTGGCGCCGAGAACCACCAGGATGATGCCGCTGACATCCAGGAGGATCTTGCCCGGTGTGCCAAGAATGGCACCGTTATGGATGTCATGCAGCACCCGGAATAAGGGCACCTTGGTGGCGGAATTCTGCTCCGCAACCGCAAGCTCCACCGGGGTAAAGTTCAGGTTCGCGGCATCAGCCTGCCATGCTCCCGTTTCGGAAAAGGCGACAATCTGATTTTTG
>SLDV01000005.1 GCA_007125165.1 Geobacteraceae bacterium
CCCTGGTCGCTCGCCAAAGACCCGCAACAACAGGAACGGCTGGGCACCGTCATGTACAACCTGATCGATTCCCTGCGCGTGGTCGCCGGATTAATTGTTCCGTTTATGCCGGCAACGGCAGAACAAATTCTTGCCATCCTTGGTCAGGATACCGCCCACCTTCACCATCGGGCAGTTGATTTTTCCTTGCGCCTGCTGCCCGGTATCCGTATCGAAAAAGCCGCGCCCTTGTTTCCGCGGATCGAAACCAGTTAGAATACACCCGTTAGTTTAATTATCCGGGGGTGCTTATGCGCCCCTCTTCTTTTTATTGCAGAAGATATAAATCCGCTGCATTCGGATATCACCGATAAGATATCCAGTAGACAACCATGACTAATTCCATTCCCAAACTGATCGACAGCCACGCTCACCTAGATAACAGCCGCTTTGGTGATGATCTCGATGAAGTGATTATGGCGGCCCACAATGCCGGTGTCCGCCATATCCTCTCGATCGGCTGCGATCTGCAAAGCTCGATTACCAATGCTGAGCTGGCTGCCCGATATGAGCCCCTTTACGCTGCAGTTGGATTTCACCCCCACGATGCCTCGGCACTGAATCAGGAATCAGTAGATCAGATCCGCCGGTTGTTGCAGCAACCCAAGGTTGTCGCTGTCGGTGAGATCGGGCTCGATTATTATCGCAATCGGTCCCCTCATGACACCCAGCAAATGGCTTTCCGCCGGCAGATTCTTCTCGCTAAAGAGGTTGGCAAGCCGGTCATCATTCATGATCGTGACGCCCACAACGATGTATTGACAATTCTTGCCGAAGAAAAAGCCGGCGAGGTTGGCGGTGTTCTTCACTGTTTCAGCGGTGACGAGGAAATGGCTCGCAAGTGCCTGGACATGGGCTTTTATCTTTCCTTCACGGGTGCCATCACTTATCCGAAAAATGACGCGGTTCGGACCATGTTGCGTCGGTTGCCATTGGACCGCATTCTGCTGGAAACGGATTGTCCTTATCTGTCCCCCCAACCTTTTCGCGGCAAACGCAATGAGCCTTCTTATCTGGTTTACACAGCCCAGACTCTTGCCGAGATCAAGGGTTTGAAGCTGGCAGATGTTGCCCGCATCACCAGTCGCAACTGCTATGACCTGTTCGGCATCGGTGCGATCGACACAGCGGCTACCATAGCTTATCAGATCCGCGATTCACTCTATCTCAACATTACCAACCGCTGCACCAACAGTTGTGTTTTCTGTGCCAAATTCAATGATTTTGTTGTCAAAGGACATGAACTGAAGCTTGATCACGAGCCCGATGAGCAGGAAGTACTGTCCGCTATCGGCGACCCGACAACCTATAAGGAGATCGTCTTCTGCGGGTATGGCGAGCCATTGCTACGCCTCGACTTGATCCTTAAGGTCGCGCGTCGGCTCAAAGACCGCGGATGTCGCATCCGCATCAACACTGACGGACAGGCCAACCTTGTTCACCAGCGCAATATCCTCCCTGAACTTGACGGACTGGTTGACGCCATCTCGGTATCCTTGAATGCAGCCGACGCCGGAACCTATCAGAACCTCTGTCAGTCCCGTTTTGGCGAACAGTCTTTTGCCGCCGTAACAGATTTTCTGCGTTCAGCCAAAGATCATATCCCCGACGTAACCGCCACCATGGTGACCTATCCGGGGGTTGATATCAACGCATGTGAACAGCTCGCTAAAAAGTTGGGGGTTAGTTTTCGCATCCGTGAATACAATGAAGTGGGTTAACTTTAAAGGAAGCTATTTACATGAATGATCAGTACCAGTACGACCTGTTTGTTATCGGTGCCGGGTCCGGCGGCGTCAGGGCCGCTCGTATGGCTGCAGCTCAAGGAATCCGGGTTGCTGTTGCTGAACAGGATCGCGCCGGCGGCACCTGTGTGAACCTGGGCTGTGTTCCGAAAAAACTCTATGTCCACGCTGCTGAATTCGGTTCTTCTTTTGCGTATGCGTCCGGTTTCGGTTTTCACTCCCGGCGCGCCCCCTTTGATTGGTCGATTTTGCAGCAGAACAAGGATAATGTCACCCAACAGGCCAACCGGGGACTTGAAGGCATGCTGACAAAAGCCGGCGCAGCCCTGATCAAAGGCAGGGCCATCCTGACCGGCGCGCATGAAGTCACAGTTGATGGCCGCAGCTACAGCGCCAGACGCATTCTGATAGCCACCGGCAGCAGACCCTTCATCCCGGAACTGCCCGGCAAAGAGCATATGCTTGTCTCGGACGATATCTTTAACCTGAAAGCCCTCCCGACTCGCGCCCTGATTATTGGTGGCGGTTACATCGCTACGGAATTTGCCGGTATTTTTCACGGTCTGGGGGTTGCGGTAACGCAAGTCTATCAGGGTGAACTCTTTCTCCGTGGGTTTGACAACGAGATCCGTTTATATGTGGCTGAACACATGAGGAAAAAAGGAATTGATCTGCGTTTTAACTCCAACCCCGTCAAAATCGAAAAGACAGAGGCAGGATATCTTCAGGTCATTTTACCCGACAAGAGGATCCTTGAAACGGATATGGTTCTGGCAGCGACCGGCCGCCGTCCAAATACGGCGGACATTGGTCTGGAGCAGGTCGGGGTTACACTGGATGAAAAGGGAGCCATTATCGTCAATGAAGGGTTCCAGACCAGCATCCCTTCTATTTATGCCCTGGGTGATGTAATCGACCGCATGCAGTTGACCCCGGTTGCCCTGGCCGAAGCAATGAATCTGGTCGATCGTTTATATCGCGGCAAAGACAATTCTTTAAGTTACGATCTCATCCCCACCGCGGTATTCAGTACACCCAACATCGGCACCGTCGGCCTGACAGAAGAGCAAGCGACGGGGCTATATGCCAGTATTGACGTATATTCAACCGAATTCCGTTCCCTCAAACAGTCCCTGTCCGGCACAACTGAACGTTACCTGATGAAACTGATTGTGGATACGGCAACCGACCGGGTTGTCGGCGCCCATATGGCCGGCGAAGGAGCGGGGGAAATTATCCAGGGCATTGCCGTTGCCCTGAAAGCAGGGGCTACCAAAGCAATCTTCGATCAGACCGTCGGGATACATCCGACCAGCGCCGAAGAGTTTGTCACCATGCGCAGTTTAACCCGCTCCCACTCCAGGTGATCCAGGAATCGGACTTGATGAACACGGGTCCCTGCGTTCCACCGAACGACTTACTGGACACGTAATCGTCTCAAGGTATTGTCGAGCATGTTGCGCAACGATTCCCTGCTCTCCCCTTGCACCTCGGGCAGCAATTTTTCCAGCAAGCGATCTGAAGCCTCCTGTTTTGCCTGCTCAATTGCCTGTCTCTCCAGCGCCGGCGTATCGAAGCCGACTCTGGGACTGGCCAAACTGCCGCTTATCTGCAGAGGCAGTACGCCCCAACCGGTATGGTCCACAAAAGCTTGTTTCAACCTCTCCGAAGCGCCCATACGGCTGAGAACTTCCGGCGCCAGTCGAGTCGCCAACGCCAGATTGATAGAGCCGTCAAGACCGACACTTCCGGCTGGGGTCATTTTTACCCGTGACCCGTCCAGGTGACTGTCAATCAGTGCCTTACCGTCTCTTAATCGATAAGTACCGTGAAATTCGCGAAAACTGATATTTTTCAAATCAGGGCTGTCAAGAAACCAGGACACCTGATTCAACAATTCGAAATCACTGAGCCCACCTTGAGACAACTGGATTTCTCCATCAAGGCGTAACGCCTGAAGAAGACTCCGGGCAATTGTTCCGCGACCGGAAAAACTGTTGAGCCAATTAACCTGACCACTGACCTTCTGTCTTGATGCGGGGAAAAATCCACTGACCAGTGTCGACATATCAGGCTGGGTCAGTCCCACCTGCCCCTGATAGGTAAAACCCTCAACCCCGAGATCAATTGTAGACATCATACTGAACTGACCTTCACCAATGCGTCCGTTCAATGGTGAAATGGTTAAACGGTTGTTTTTAAGCTCAATAGCGGCGTTGACTTGCTGCATCGTTAACTTGCGGTAGAGCAGCCTGTCAACACTCACAGAACCGATAAGATGGAGCGGCAGGTCATAAGGACCAAGTTCGTGTGTAGCCGGAGAAACTTCTGCCGTAGTGGATACCCCGTTATCTTCTTCAGCAGGAAATAATTTGTTCAGATCCAGTTCACGAGACGACAGGGAAAAAGTTCCACTGATCAATGGTGACAGCAGGTCTTCAAGATGAAAGACCAGTCGCGCCTGCTGATCGCCGGCCTTAAACACCAGATTGTCAGATTCAAGACCCTTATGTGAATAACGAATATCTCCATTCACACCGGTTCTAATATTGTTCAGGGTGGCCTGCACATCGTTCAACCGAACTTGTGCGGAATGAACCAGTCTGCTTCCGGCGTTGGCAGGACCCAGAAGGCGCAAGCGTGCCGTCATCACTCCAGCCGGACTGTAGGGTTGCAGCTCGCGTGTTAGAGATTGAGGTAAACTTTGCAGACTGTGACGCAGATCTGCCCGGTCGAGCATCAGGTCAAGATCAAGCGCCGGATCCGGGCCGGACAGGTTGATATTGCCCTGAAGGGTCGTCCTGATATCATTGTAATTCAACAATGCCGTCGAAATTTCAAATAATTCGCGCAAATAATCGTAACGAACAGCATAGTCGGCAAACAGCCGCACCCCTCGTAACGGCATGTCAGGCACATCCCGCAGCACCATATCAATCTGATCAAGAGTTATCCTGCCCCGTGAAACAAGATGCTCAGGGTCCCACTCCAGATCAACATTGATTTCAAGTTGAGCGCTGCCGAGGGAGCCCGGCAACTGATTCCGGTAATAAGGCGCAAAAGGGATCAAATCAAGAGGGGTCAGACGTAAGACCGCGCTACCCGAGCGGCGCGACATATCAACCTGTGCTGAAAAATTGACTTGCGCCTGATTCAGGACAACAGAAATATCGACAGGAAAACTTTCATTCATCGACATATTTTTAACGCTCAGATTCAGATTGCTGAAACTGTAGCGAAAAGGTGCACCAGGATTGATGTGTCGATCGATAAAGAGGACCTGACCATTGCGAATGCTGATTTGTTGAATCAACAACTCAAAAGCGGTGGCCATTGTAGAACCCGTACCAGTTTCGCGGCTTTTATTAGTCTCCTCCTGATGTTCGTTTGCAATCAAGTCACTGAAGTTAAAAGTTCCATCAGGAAGGCGGATAAATGTAATTGACGGTTCATCCAACAGAAATTCCCTGATGTCAAGCTGCCCTTTAAGTAACGGCCACAGACGGTAGCTCAGGCGGGCACTAGCTACCGACACAAAGGAATCTGTCGATTGTAACTCGCGGACAGTCAGATCGTTGATCGATACGCCGGAGAAAATTCCTATTTCAATATCACCGATGTCAACTGTACGCCCGAGCTGCTTCTCAACCATCGGCAGGAACGTTGAGCGTACTCGTTCAGGTGTCAATTGTGTCTGTACCAGAACAACCAGAGCAGCCAAAAGAACCGCAACAATGGCAACAAGAATCAGAAAAAACCTGACCACACCGGACATCATTTCCTCCAGGCAAATAATTTAGCGCAAACTAATAATAATACTAATGATGCGCCCGGCCTGCGTCAATGAAAAACCTATTGTTTTTCGATAAAATAGATAACACCAAGTGATCTTCGGTTACTCAAAAGAAAAGACCAGACTCCTGTGAATCTGGTCTTTTCTTTTTCTCTTTTAGGCAAATAAATGAATGAAATAATTATACTAATCGGCATATCAAGCTTTAATATTAGAATTCTTTACTTTTGTCTGGGTGATGACTACATTAGCCTGAAACAAGCGAAACACTATGAGGTTATGTATGAAAAGAGATAAAAATTCGCTGCTACTTGATGTCGGCTGGTGTGAATGGGTGGCCTTTCCGCAACTTAAAATCCCCGCCATTGAGGCACAGATTGATACGGACAAACGTTATTCCATGCTGTGTGTGTTTGATTTTACCACCTTTAAAGACGGTGCAGACTTGATGGTCAGCTTTGGAATTCATCCTATTCAGAAAAACACGGACGTGGAAGTCTATTCGGTTACCGCGGTTAAAAACCGACGATTGATCAATCTGCCCGATGAATCACGACAGTGGTGCTACAGCATTGAAACAGAACTGCGAATCGGATCGATGAAAAAAAACGTTGAACTTTATCTGGTCAAAGACTGCTCGTCGATGTTCCGCCTGCAACTGGCTTCGCAGGCTATGAAAAAACTGGCCAACATCAATCCGCACAAGAGATACATGACCGGCAACATTCTCAGCCCCGGGTTTCTAGGCATGACCGGCTGAGCAAGGATATTCTACCTGCCATCACTATCGCTTCAATTGGGCATTCGCATTTCATACCATCCATCTACCAAGGGGAAGTAGATCGCTGCCTTGACCTCGTGGGCCGGATCATGCTGCCTTATCAACTCCAGATAAATCATCATCTGCTGTTGATAACGGGATGCTTCACGAAATAAAAAAGCCTCCAGGTTATCACCTGGCGCAGGAGTGCTGGTTTTGTAATCAACCACCCAACGCACCCCCTGATCGACGAAAGTTCGGTCAATCACGGCATGAACAAGCTGTCCGTCCTTCAAGCCACTCAGTGCCAACTCTGATGCCTGATCCTGATGCGCAGACAACAACCATTTTCCACGCCGGCTATTCACGGTTCGGTTGACAGCATTCAGAATCATTTCTGTCGCTTCATCAAGATCGACCTGCCTTACTCCAAGGCTGCGTAGTGATTGCCTGATATGAGAAAGCAAGTCCGTTGCCGCCGTCTTCTTCCAGACGGCATCACCATAACGGGCAATCCGGTCAAAAAAGCGGTGTACCAACGTACCCACATGGCGATGCATCGATTTTTCCCAACCGCTATAAAGATCATCAACCAGATCAACGGCGTTCACGGCAGAGGCGACCACCTCCTCAACCGATGCAACCACGGGAAGCGAAGCCGCTTCAGGCACTTTCCAATGGCTTTTAAGCCGCTGCTGCGAAGGGGCTTTACGTTCTGGAAATTCTGCTGTTGCTGAAAGTTCATATTCATCATAAACCTGTGAAACAAGAGGCCATAATTTTTCCAGCAGGGAGCCTTTGGCGGGGCGCAGTTGTTCATTTTGCCCTGCCACAGCATGTCCAAACAGATGCAGCCGCCTGATCGCTCTGGTAACAGCGACGTACAGCAGGCGGGCATTTTCATGATCATCTTTGCGTTCCTCAATACCTGCTACCATTTGATAAACCGGGTCCTTTTCCTGACTGCCGCGCTCTGCCATCGGGGCCAGCAACAGTCCATGTTCCGGATGTTCCATCCAGCGTAAAAGAGGCGCGTCTGAATGCCGGGTTTTTTTTCCAAGTCCGGGAAGAATAACGGTATCGAACTGCAATCCCTTTGCCTTGTGAATGGTCATGATCTGCAACTTGCCACTCGCGCGGCTGTCGGATGGAGAATAAAGCTTCTGCAGCTTGCTGGACAACTGATCAAGGTTTTTGACATCGCCCCCCTGGTCCATCGTTTCAATCAGCTCTAAAACCAGAGTACAATCGTTCAGGGCAGTATCCGTCAAACCAACGGGACCGCCAAGTGCAAGCCAGCATCCTTCAACCAGATCACGCAGCGGTCGTTGCCCGCGCGCCGACATTCCACGCTTGATAATTGGCCATATTCGTTCGATACGGTGGCGGCCATCGTCGGACAAGGCTTGCAGGATGTGAGAGTCTGCCAGTATTGACGGGATTGTACGGTCATGCGGAAAGTCACAGATGAAGGTGAGATCACCCAGAGTCAGACCGCACCAGGGAGCCCTGAGCACAGCCGCCCATGCAAGTCGGTCGCCGCGATGAACAAGGGCGCGGGCTAAATGAATAATATCAAGAACGGATGGACGCGACTCAAGCGGCTCAATGTCTTTGCCCTGATAGGCAATACCGCGCTGACGCAAGAGCGGCAACAATTGGCGCAGATGAGACCGTCCACGCACCAGAACAGCAATGGTCTGCTCCACATCCTGTTCCTGGGCAGACAGAATTAACTCAACAATTTTCTCCGCTTCAACCTGATCATCGGCATTGCTAAAAGGATGAACGCACACAGCCTTGCCTTCCAGGGAAGGTTTGACCGGCTGTGCTGTAACTGCCGGAACGGAACCGGTAGTCACGTCCATTCGTTGCGGGAAAATACTTGTAAAGGCCTCATTTGCCCAGTCAACCAAGCCCTGCTGAGAACGAAAATTAGAACTCAGGCGCAATGCTTTGAGAGGAAGTTCAGCACTTCCGAATGTGCCTCCGAAGCTGTCAAGAAACAATCCGACCTCTGCTTCACGAAAACGATAGATCGATTGCATTGGATCCCCAACCAGAAACAGAGTACGTCCGTCATCGCCGGTCCAGCCCGAGGTCAAGGTACTGAAAAGCTGATATTGCAGTCGTGAAGTATCCTGGAATTCGTCAACCAGTATGTGCTGGAGTTGATGATCAAGCTGCAGCAGCAGATCACTGGGGTTATCAGATGCTCCCAAAGCCTGATTCGCCTTCATGGCAACCTCAGCGAAGTCGGTTTTTCCAAGAGAGCGAAACACCAACCATAATTCAGCAACCAGTCGCGGCAACAGATCGAAAAAAGTTTCCAGTAACTGCCACTGCTGCCCGCTATAAAGTTGTCGCGGCAGAGTGCGAAGCTGATTGAGTGCTGCCACCAGCCCTGGTACCTGTTCAAAAACCGTAAGCAGGTCGGCCATGCGCTGCTTGAACTCTTTATACTCGTCCCCTGGCGGAAATCCGACATTCTTATTCAGTGACTTCCTGAAAGTACCGGAAGAGGTCAACAGCAGATCAGCGAATCCGCACCAGAAAGGCATCTGGTCCATGGTGGCAGCAGGTAAAGCGGCAAAACCGCGACACTGGACGATGGAAATATCTGCCGGGCAGTGTTGCGCGGCAAAATCACCACAAGCCAGGAGTTCAGCAACCAGACCGGCAGGAATCATGTTTTTTACATACTGAAGATGTTCATTACAGAGACGCTCTAGCCCTGTATTGAGTTCAGTACGTAATTCATCTCGATCATCAGTCAGATGCCTGAGCCATTGGTCACGTCGCCCCAGCAGCGCCACCAACATTCTCTGCACCACCGCCATGTCGTTATCCAGATGTTTCAGCAGAACCTGCAGGGCATCACTGACCGCCCCCGGTTGTTCCAGCTGCTCAAGAAGTTGCTGTACCGCTGCCTCATAAAGTTCAGTCGCATCTTCGCTGATTTCAGGCATGCCGCCAAAACGTGTTGCCCAGGGCATTTTTCGCACGAGGGTTGCGCAAAAGCTGTCAATTGTCTGAATTGCCAGTTGAGACGGGTTCAACAACAGGATCTCGCCCTGACGATCCAGAGCCTGTCGGGCCAGATGCCAGGTCAGGGCTGCGTGCTCCTGTTGTGGCTGTTCTTCTGTTAACGCCTTCTTCAAAGCCTCCAGCAAGCGACGCCGCATCTCAGCAGCGGCCTTGTTGGTAAAGGTAATCGCCAACACCTGTTGCGGTTTTTCAACAACTGCAAGCAAGGCCAGCAGACGCTGAATAAGCAGTTCTGTTTTACCTGAACCGGCCGGTGCCTGGACGATACAGGAACAGTTCACATCAATCGCCTGTAAACGCTGCTGCTGATCTGTGCTACTCATCGTCTGCCTCGCGATCAATCTCACCAATGCGACATAGACCGGGCAGATCACAATAACGACAGCTTTTCTGCCGATCAAAGGGCATGACTGTCGCGATTCCATCAGCAAAGTCCGCTGCCAGTTGATGAAGCTGGCGGCGCCAGAAATCAACCAATGCTTCCCAATCAACCACACCGACAGATTCAGCCTGCGATAATGCTGCTACCGGGCGTATCTTTTTGAACATATCTCCATGACGAGCAATGCCGTTAAGACGACAGTTGCCAGCTTTGATCTGAGCGACAATAACTCCATCTATCCTACCGTTGTCCTCGCCACCGGCAACCGCGTAGCAGGGTAATTGAGGCTCAATCAATGGGGAGGTTAAAAAGTCAGCCGGACGCACATCTATTCCGGTTTTATAATCGATAATGACCCGCTCTCCTGTCGACAGCCGGTCAACACGATCTATTTTCAGCGATAACTGCAGAGGTCCGACCGTGACCCGGTGAGTCTGCTCGGTCTGTTCAACGACAAATGGATCGCGGTGGCGCTCCACCTGTTCAAACCACTCCGTGACAAGCCTGTTCAGTCGTTGTTTTTCGAGCTGACACAAATGCTGAAACTGTTGACGCTGTCCACCCAGTCGTGCCGCAAGGACCTTTTCAATCTGGTCACGGAACAACTGTTCAGCTTCTTCACCGCTGAGTTGCAGATACTGGTGCTGAGTTTTCAGTTGTTGCCATATTTCCTGCAAGGTCAGATGAACCAAATCTCCCCTTACCAGAGGTGATAAACCGGGCACAGCCTGATCAAAGCGCTGGACAGCAAGGCGGTGATGAAAAAAAGCGCGAAATGGACAATGGGCTTGATCCTGGAGAAGCCGGGTTCCACCACTGACATCCCCTGTGGTCAACTCGGGGCCCTTGTCATCCTGCCAGGGCTCGATCCAATCGTCCTGATGACGCATCATCGTCAGCAGATCGATGGCATCTGCCTGCGGCGGGGTTGCTGAGTCATCCTTATGCTCTATTAGCGGACTGGGGCTGAGATCAGAATCACCGGAACGCAACGGGTAACTGAAAACAATATCGGCAGCGGCGTGGCGCAGCCGTAACAGTACCCGCTTGGCGAAATCGAATTCACGGCGAAAGCTGGCATGGGGCATGTGCAGATCATCCTGCAACCGGAACGGGATGAAAGGGTTCGGCCGTGGGAGTGCCGGGATTTTCCCAGCTTCAAGACCCATCACCCAAAGATGGTCAAAGCAAAGCCCAGATGACTCCAGCAGTCCTACTACCTGTACGGGACCAGCAGCACTTTGCGGCTGGAACTCCGTCTCTGTTGCAACTCTCCTGAGAATACGGACAGCGCGACTGCGTGCCATTTTCGTTGAGCCTGGATCAATTGCTGCAAAACTGCTTAACACCTTGTCATACCAGGATTTAACCGCTTGATAACTGATGCTCGACAAGGTTACTTCCCCCGGCCAGCCACAAACCTTGAGTTCTGCAGCAAAGATGTCAGCCCAGTTTTCTGTTGTATTAAGTCGTCTATCAACCTCACCCAGACTTGTCAAAAACCGCTGAAACAACGGCAGTTTGCCATAATTTTCAGTCAATCGAATCAGAAAATTAAGGCTGAAGTTTTCCTGTTGCATTGATCTTAAGCGCCGATCAAATAGTGCCCGACGATCAGCCTCAACCTGACTTCCGGCAATAAAAGGATTACGCAGCAGAAAAGAAACCTGTTCCACAGTCATACCTGCCTTGACCTCCAGACAGGCCAGCGCTGCTGTGACAACCCCTTCATTAGCCAGAGGTGAACCCAGGGAAAGACCGAACAAACCGGTTTCATCAAATTTCACCACGGCCTGCGGGTCAATCTGCTGTTTTAGAATACGTTCAATCTGCAAGCGTCGAGACTGCAGATCGGGGACAACAATGCCGATCGATTCAGCTCCCTGCTCCAGCCAATAGCGCACCCAACGTGCCATCTTGACTGTTTCATCACCTTCATCAGCCGCAGCATGATATGCGACACGCCCCGCTGCCCCCATTGCCACATCGGGTTCGCTACAGTGCCTCCCTTCGCGGCGCATCAATGCTTGCAACTTGGCGGCCCCGGGGGGCAACTGGTCAAAGCCGACCAGAAGAATTTTATCCGGCAGAATCAATTCGTTATCAACAAAGGCCCGCAATATACGCGCTGAGATATTTCCCTGATCAAGCCACTGCTGCTTTTTGCACAAATTCAGATACCTTGAGCGCCAGCCAAGAAAGATCTGCTGATCTTCTGTCAGACTCCATTTTTCCAGTGAAACTTCATGTTCGCTCAGCAGGTTGTGCGCACGAACAGCCATCTCGGCGGTGCGTTCAATATTCATCAGTTCGAGGGCTGAATCACGAGTAGCTGCGGTAATTAAATTCTCCCACAGATGACGCTGCTGCTGCAGTGAAAGCAGTCGTCCGCCCTCACCGAGATCATCAAGACACTGCATCATCCAGGCGTTGTAGGGATATATTTGCGCACTTGGCCACACCTGGACCTGATGTGCCAGCATGAATCGGTCGAATGCTGTACGCAAATATCGATACAATCTTTTATTCGCCGTTAAAACAACTGCGCCTTCAGCGGCAGCAGAAACAACCTGCTGCTCAAAACCGCTTTGCATAAGATCGCTTTCGTGACAAAAGTATTGAAAAGGAGCATCAAGAGAAGAAATGCAATTGCCAGAAATACCACAGAAAGTCGGCTGATTCAAAGGCAGGAAGAACGAAGGGAAAAATGAACCTGATTTCACTACATTTGCATATTTTTTTTCGTTACAATGGAGCCACAGTCAAATAACATGAAACTTGGCGTCTGTACGGCCCGGATTGTCGTAATCCCGTTACTGATCACCGCTTTGGCAAAGATGATTTCTCATTTCATAACGAGCAACCGATGAACAATGAACTTGATGATTTTGAGCTTACCCCGGAAACAACATCAATTCGAGGTTTCTGGCTCGATCTGGGCAGCCGGGTAGAAAAGGATTGCGGCTGGATGCGCATCGAGTGGCTGATTGAAAATCGTCTGAACCTGGTCACTGAAGGAACCCCTGAGACTGGTTCACTATACCGCTACCCACTTGACAACAGCCTTTGGCATTACTGGCTAGTCGCGCCCCATATGTCGGGTGGTGGTCCTCCGGCATTGGAGAAGGTCACTGAAGAACAAGCAGCAAAGGTGTTTGCTTAGCTGCACATTCCTCTCACACTGCAGACACTGGAAGAGGTTGCCTGCTGTTGCCCTTTTGCAAGGGCAGAAACGAAAGATGCATGAAAACACTGAACCTCGTTATCTATTTTCTTCTGGCCCTGGTCATTGCTTTCGCACTGTCGATCTATTTCCACTATCGCATCGGCGAAGTCAGCGTCACTGATCCGTTCATTCCCGAAATCCTTGAAGAGCCGGTAAAACGGCCTGTGGTTCGTTATCCGGTTCCGGACACTCTATCAATTCCGGAACCGTCAATTATTGAACCGCCGCAAAGTGAAAAAACTGAAGAACAAAACGATACCGATCCGCTTGCAGGTCTTCCCGAGAATCTCCCAACCATTGAAGACAGCGACACTCTGGTAAATCAGGCTTTGGTTGGGCTGTTGACCGGTCGGGCATCCACAGATCTGATCATTGTCGACAGCTTCATTCAGCGTCTGGTTCTTACCATAAATAACCTGCCGGAAAAGAAACTGCCGCTGGCTCACGTGCCTTTTGAACTTCCTGAGGGGAATTTTGTCACCGTCGGCGGGGAGGATGATCTGCGGATCAGTCCGGAAAACTATCAGCGCTACACACCTTACCTGGATTTACTAGAAAACATCAATCCGGATTCCGTGATCCGCACCTATGTTTATCTTTATCCGCTGTTGCAAACAGCCTACCGTCAGCTAGGTTATCCTACTGCTTATTTCAACGATCGGCTGGTATATGTCATTGAACATCTGCTTGAAACACCGAACCCCGATGATCCACTGCCCCTTGCGCAACCATCGGTCCTTTACACCTACGCGAGCCCGGGACTGGAGGAATTATCTGCCGGACAGAAAGTACTCCTGCGCATGGGCAAGGAGCAACGGTCACGGGTAAAATCCGTGCTGCGCAATTACCATTTTCGCCTGACCCGGCTGCTCCCCTGACAAAGCGTCTTCATACGATCAGGCAGGATTAATTCAAACGCCGCCGCTCGGGACCACGATAGTTTTCGCGCCGGGATTTTCTAACCGGGTCCACTCCGACATATACCCAGCCACCCTTACGCCGAAATTTTACAATCATATCCCCTTCGATCAGGACCTGCAGACTACGCGGATCAACCTGATCCATCATTCCATCTTCATAAACAATCGGTATACTCTGCATATGAGGCCTCCATGATAAACAACCGCCAACCCTTAGATTATAGCTTACTTTGTCGACTCATCAACACCCCTTCCCTGCTTTCCGACAAAATAAGTCATCTTTTCAGTTTGTCTTGACACCCTTGGCAGATCGCGCATAATTGGCTGTTGTAATCAATCCGGCTTGTGTGTGGCGTAACTACTATACAAAAACTGTCAAAAGAGCGTCGAAAAGCTCACAACCATAAAATGAATTATTAACTGGAGGATAAAGCAGTTATGAAGCGAGTGTTACTGTTTATCGGAACCAACCTGGCGATCATTTTTGTCCTAAGTATTGTGCTTAGCCTGCTTGGTGTCGGCACCTTGCTGGACGAGCAGGGCGTTGGTCTTGACATGACCAACCTGTTGATATTCGCAGCGGTATTTGGCTTTGGTGGTGCCTTTATCTCTCTGGCCATGTCCAAATTCGTTGCCAAACGCATGACCGGAGCCAAGGTCATCACATCACCATCTAACGAGGCAGAAGCCTGGCTGATGCAAACAGTCAAGCAACAGGCTGAAATTGCCGGCATCGGTATGCCCGAAGTTGCCATCTACGATTCCCCCGAAGTGAATGCCTTTGCCACTGGGATGCGGCGTAACAGCGCCCTGGTGGCTGTCAGCACCGGACTGCTGCGTTCCATGACTCGTGATGAAGCTGAAGCCGTTATGGCTCACGAAGTCAGCCACGTTGCTAACGGCGACATGGTCACTCTGGCGCTTATTCAGGGGGTGGTTAATACCTTTGTTATCGTCCTGTCACGGGTTGTCGGCCATTTTGTCGATCGAGTGGTGTTCAAAACTGAACGCGGCCACGGTCCGGCATTCTACATTACCTCGATTGTTGCACAGATTGTTTTCGGCATTCTTGCCAGTGTCATCGTTTTCTGGTTCAGTCGCCAACGCGAGTTTCGTGCTGACGCCGGTGCAGCGCGTCTCTCCGGACGTGAAAAAATGATCGCGGCACTGGAAAAACTCAAGCGCAACACTGGGCAGGCACAACTGCCTGAGCAGATTCAGGCCTTTGGTATCTCCGGGAAGAAAGCGCAAGGAATCAAGCGTCTGTTCATGACTCACCCCCCCCTTGAAGAGCGCATTGAAGCTCTTAAGAGGATGGGATAATGACATCTGGGCAGTAAAACATCCAAGGCAGGCACTCGGTGATAATCGGTTGCCTGCTTTTTTTATGTCCGCAAAAACTTTCTTCGTAGATTTTCTACCAACGGAGAACTAGCGTCCAGGTTATTTGTGCCAATGCCAACAAGGTCATTTCTGTACTATGCAGCACTCCTTGCGACTTTAATTCTGGCGCCCTGCGCTACACTCTCTAGTGCCGCGGTTATCTCTCCCCAACTACAATCGTCTCTTGATATCGAATCGCCTGACCCCATTCCTGCTATCATCGTTCTGACGGCAACTGAGGCTCCTTCAATGCTGGCCAGAAGGTTAGGGCCACGACAACGCAATCAAATCGTCAGCGAACTGAAAAGAGGGGCTGAACTCAATCGGAGCAACCTTGTTTATCTCCTGCGTCAACGTGACATCGACAATCCCCGCCCGTTGTGGCTCATTAACGGAGTCGCTGTTTCAGCACCAGCCGATGTCCTCCTAGAGGCAGCATCGCTAGCCAATGTCCAGGCAATCACCCTTGATGAATCGCTGCAACTTCCCTCTGTTCTTGATTCAACAGACACCCCCGTTGAATGGAATATCAGTCGCACCCGTGCTCCTCAACTATGGAATATGGGCTATGACGGCACAGGCATCACCATTGCCATCCTTGATTCAGGCGTCAATATCAACCATCCTGACATTGTCGATCGCTGGCGCGGGTTGCCTGGAGACTGGTTTGACCCTTACAACCACAGCACAACACCCTATGACTTCGGAATATTTCATGGCACCGGGGTCGCCAGCATCGCCCTGGGCAATGATTATGGCGGCAGCTCGATCGGTATAGCTCCTGGTGCCAGCCTGATCGCTGCAAAGCTGTTCCGGGATGATGGAACAGCTAACGTTTCCTATATTATTGAAGCCTTACAGTGGGTATTGAATCCAGGAGGAAATCCACAACATGCGCCCGCTGTTATCAACAATTCCTGGGGATTTATAGACAATGCCGGTGAGTGTCTGGCTACGCTCGGCGCTGGTCAGAACGCCCTTCACCTGCGCTCTGCGATTCAAACAATCAGAGAAGCCGGAATTGTTGTTGTTTCGTCTGCAGGCAACTCCGGCCCTGCCGATGGCACCAGCATCAGTCCGGCTAATTTTCCGGAGAGCCTGGCTGTAGGTGCTACAGGATCCCAGGATACTATTGCCGGCTTCAGTTCACGTGGACCTTCCGCCTGCCCAGGGGATCCCACCTTCCCTGACATAGTAGCTCCCGGTGTCTCCGTCAAGGCCGCCGCAGGGGGAAGCGGAATAAATGCCGGCTATCAGTATGTGTCGGGCACCTCTTTCGCCTCCCCGCATGTGACCGGCGCAGTGGCACTACTACTCAGTGCTGTAAATAATCTTGGTGTAGATGAACTGGAAACGGCATTGAAAAGTGCTGCCATAGACCTCGGACCATCTGGAACCGACTACACATACGGTCACGGTCTTGTGGATGTTGCTCAAGCCCTTCTTTTAATCGACGAGAATCTCTTTCTGGGCAAGCCGATACTAACCCTGATTGGTACCGTTCCCGATTCTGATGATCCGGCTATAGAGATTGTCGACTTCGGCTTTCTGGCTGTAGGTGAAAACACACAAAAAACGCTTATCCTTCGTAACAGTGGTGGCGGAACCCTGGAACTTGATCTGTCCACAGAACAATTAGGTCCTCAATTTTCTATCGAAGAGTCCTCGTGCAGTAATGCTGCACTTCAAACAGGTGACGAATGCTCCTTTAGGTTATCATTTTCAACCGCAGACATTGGCTTCTATAGCGGTGAAATGACCATAGAATCCAATGATAGCGATCGACCGGAACAATTAATTCAGGTCAAAGGATACGCTGACATACCCTTTTCCAGACTGGACATCGAACCTGCTGCCATATCATTTGGTCAGGTTCCACCCGGCACAGTACGCAACCAAACTCTGACGTTGTCCAGCACAGGCACCGCTGCAGTAGAGGGCATCTCCTTTGATCAGACCGATTTATTTACCCCTTACAGCACCTTAAACAACAACTGTCACGGCACGCTTGATGTAAATGAAACATGCGGACTAACAATCAGATTTTATCCTCAAGAAGTTGGGGCCTACGAAGGGCAGATTGTTATCATATCGAACGACTCCGAAACCCCCATGGTACCTGTTTTAATAAACGGAACCGGCAATACGCCTCCCACCAGACCGAAGCCGCTCTTTCCAATTAATGGTGTTCGCATCAGCAGTGCCGAACCGATAACCTTCACATGGGAAGCGGCAACAGATGCCGATGGTGACGAAGTAACCCACAGCCTGTTCCTTTCGAAAAACGTCGACCTCAGTGACCCACTTAATCTGAACAGTCTTTTCGTCATCACAATGTTCATGGGGCTGTCGGTTCTTGGTATTCGCTCGACCAATCTCAGCAAAAAAGCAGTTTTTTACTTTTTCCTGCTTATTACCTTTGCATATCTCAACTCATGTGGAGGTGGCGGTGGAAGCAGCGGAACCAGTACAGCGTCCACAACCTCTTTCACCTTAAGTCAGACAGTTGATTCCCTGCAGGCAGGCACCTATTACTGGAAAGTTACCGCTGATGATGGGCGGGGTGGCAGCAGTGAAAGTGATATTGAAAGTTTTGCAGTAGAGTAGTAATCGCCGGGCAAAAAAAAACCGTCCAGCAACCGGGATGGTTAGTGGACGGTTTTGCCTTTGCTAATTGGTGGAGGTGGCGGGAATCGAACCCGCGTCCGAAAGCTATCCGCGTAAGGCTTCTACATGCTTAGTCTGTAATTTGAATTTAACCTTGATCAGGCTCCTACAGACAGGATACGGATCAGGCGAGTCTGCTTTTAGTCTCGTTTCGAAGCCACAGTCTTTCTTCAAAACCAGCCCGCTTCAATTAACGTCCCATCAGCCACACAGGCGATGATTAACAGGACGTAGCAGCATTAAGCTGCTAATGCGTAACTAACGTCAGAGTCTGCGTTTAGTTATGTTGGGCTTTTTATCGGAGCCAGCCCACTCCGGCATGCGGCACTTCGTTTCCTTCCCCCGTCGAAACCTTGACACCCCCATTGATAAATACGTTGAACTGCGATGTAGCAATTATCTCAAAAATAAAGAAAAAAAGCAAATTTATCGTGCATGCTGTTTAACCGCTTTCGCCATCTCGCGGTCGGCTTCCTTGCTCTTTAAGGTCTCGCGCTTATCGTGTAGTTTCTTCCCGCGCCCGAGGCCGATTTCCAATTTGACATAATTGTTCTTAAAGTAAATCTTGGTTGGAATCAGGGCCAACCCTTTCTGCTCAGTCATTCGTATCAATTTGTCGATTTCAGTGTGATGTAATAACAACTTGCGCATCCGGGTGGGATCATGGTTTTCGCGGTTGCCGTGAGTATATTCGGCAACATTCATGTTATTGATAAACACTTCGCCATCCTTGATACGACAGAAGGATTCTTTCAAGTTCACCTTGCCGGCGCGGATAGATTTCACCTCGGTTCCCGTCAATACCAGGCCGGCTTCAAAAACCTCATTGATAGAATAATCGTGATAGGCTTTTTTGTTGGTGGCAATAATTTTAATACCCATAAAAACGTACTTCCTTTTTATCCTGACTTTTTCATCTTAACTGACACGATAATCGGCATAAACGCTTCGCGATTGAGCCGACGAGTGAAGCGAAAAATCAACATGAAAACACTCACCAGACCACCAACAGCGGTCAGAGCAATCAACAGTTCCGGATCTATCGGAAGGCCTTCCACCCGGCCGATCTGGTAACCCACTCCAGCTCCACACAGCAAGCCGACAAGAGGGATAATATAAAGAATGAAAGAAGAGCGCAAAAACTTGCTGCTGCTGATGACCAGTCTGACCTGATCATCTTTGCATGCCATCGCTTGATTGAGGGCTTCAACTTGACGCAAAGCACCATAACCGGTGCTACATATACCGGCTGTCGGGCACGTGTCACATGCTGATTGCTTATGGCACTGCACCAGAGCGATGCGCCCACCCTCGCGCAGATCAATGACTGTTCCAACCTCTTCCATCATATCTATCAGTTAAACCCCTGATTTATGAGGTCTGCCATCCCTGTAAATCTGCATTATATCATTCTGGCCGATCCCGGAGCAGAAATACTCGTACAGTTCTCCGATACCAATATCTGAGCATTTGATAATCTGAAAACCGGCCCGTTTTCCAGGGGATAGGCTGCCGTACTCTTCTCCCAGGCCAAGAGCATCCGCACCCTGTTGTGTTGCCATAGCGAAAATTGTCGGTGCATCAATTTCACCGGCGAACCATGTAGCCGCAAAACTCATTTCATCCCAAACCGACAAACTGTCGTTACTGGCCAGACTGTCTGTACCAAGAGCCAGCCGTACACCGGCATTTCTCAATCGAGCAGCAGGTGCCCTGCCAACTTTAAGGCGGGCGTTACTACGTGGGCACAAGGCCAGCGACATTCTTCTGCGGGCAAGAAGATCGATATCCGCATCATTGAGATGAACACCGTGTACCAGCAGATTTTCCGGAAACAGCCCGCCTTGTTGATCAAGGTATGCCACAGGTCGCATGCCGGCCGCCGCGGGAACAAAAGCGTGCCAGTTAATAGCAGGATAAAATCGTTCGGCAATGGCGCCGCGACTGTATTTGATAAATTTCAGCTCTTCTTCGGACTCAGCGATGTGGGTACAGCAGCGCAGACCGCGGCGACGACACAGATCAAAGACGTGGCGCAAATAATAATTGCTGATCGTATATGGGGAATGGGGAGAAAGGCCGATCACTGCATCAGAACTGAATGGCTCTTCCAGGGCTTTATAAAGCCCCTTTTTCAGCCGCCTGATCATGGCTGGATCCTGGCCAAGGGTCTCAAGAAAAACAACCCCCCCCAGAGATACTCCTTCGTAGGCACTGCGGACGCTGTGATGAGCCAGGATATCTCCCACCACTCCAGTGCCCGCCATTAATGATTGCTCGATCCCTTTGGTAATGGCTTTGTGATATTTTTCCTGATCAAGTTTGCTCTTGACCTGAATCAGTTTAAGTATCCAGTCGATAAAGCCGACCGGGTCATCAACCTGATATCCTTTTTGCTCGGCCCAGAGCGGAAATTCAGTCAGTTCGAGGTGGGTATGAGCGTTAACAAGCAGAGGAACAATCGCGCTGTCATCATAGTGGGCAATTTCAACTCCGGGAAAAGATCGTTTCAAGGCAGTCAAACTGTCAACGGCAATGATACGACCCGACGAGTACAGAAGCCCCCCTTGTTCAATCACCGCTGTTTCGGGGTTCACCAGAAACCTGGCCGAGACAATGTACTTCTTCTGCTGCATCATCAACCGTTCTGTACTGCAGACTGACAGATTTCTGCAACAGATGAGAGAATGGTCTGCAAGTCTGCAGCGGAAACAATCTCTTGTTGTTCTTCCAGCACGGCATCAAGGATGGCTTCCGTTGCCAGGGGGTTGGCCAGCACCACACGAAAAACGGTAATTTGTTCAGTGCCATAGACAACTGAACGAAGCCGGGTTCTGGAAACAAACGTCTTGCCGGCCTCACGTTGGCGCTTCTGAATCTCGCGGGTCAATTGATCCAACAATTGATTGACCAGTTGCCGGCGGTGTGAATCAAGGCTAGTCATCTGTTGCTGCAACCATTCAGGATGATAACGATACGTCAGGATATTGAGCTCCGGCGCCGTAATAAGCTCAAAGTTCGGATGCTGGACAATCATCTCAGCAAAGCGTCTGGCTTTATCTATTCCCTGATCGATCAAGAGCTCATAGCCACGACGCCCGATAATGGAGAGTCCGGCATGGACCAGCATCGCCTTGCCCGGTCGCGACCCCTCTAGGGTGTGGCTGCCAAGATCCTTGGACCCTTCGCGGAGGATATAATTCGCATGATGTTCAATTGCGGTCAGGGTGTGCGGATCTTTGAACAGGACCATGCCTGCTCCCATCGGTACATAGAGCTGCTTATGCGCATCGATAGTTACCGAATCAGCACGTTCAATACCCTTGACCAGATGACGATGGGTGTCGGAGAAAAGGGTCGGGCCACCCCAGGCGGCATCAATATGAAAATGGCAGCCAATCTCAGCGGTAAAGTCGGCCATCGCCTCCAAAGGATCAACATGACCGGTCTCTGTCGTGCCGGCAATACCGACCAATGCGAGAACACGTATATTTTGCTGCTTCAGTTTGTTGTATTCATCGCGCAGACATTGCATATCGATGCGATTGTTAACATCTGTATCGACATGAATCAAATACTTGCGTCCGATGCCAAGCAGATCGGCGGCTTTGCCCAGAGAGTAGTGCCCGCGTCTTGAAACCAGGATTGCCAGGCCTTCACAATCAAGATATTCAAGGGTACGATGCATGCCTTCAACTGCCAGCCCCTGAAAGTCACCCTGTGCAGAACAAAGGTGGTTGCGGGCAGCCCACAGGGCAGTGATATTAGCAATGGTACCACCAGAGCAAAAAGCCCCCAGAGCATGACGACTGTCATGAATCCACTGCTGATAAAAACTGTCAGCTTGTGCATATATCAGTCGATGCAACATCGCCAGAACCTGCCGTTCCAACGGGGTAAAGGCTTTGGAAGTTTCTACCTTCACCAGGTTCTGATTCAGGGCAGTCATGATTCGTGACAGGGGCAGCATAAAATAAGGCAGCGCCGATGTCATGTGGCCGATAAAACCGGGGGCGGCGGTGTGAACCGACTGGGCTACAAGCTTCTCTTTGACGAACTGCGTATAGTCAGAAACGAAGGTCGGTTCGTCAGGTATGTGACTGGTTGAAAAATCTTTCTCTATATCGTCCAGGCTGCGCTCAAGGGCAACCACATGCTTTTGAAGAAAGTCGGCAACATTCTTGGTAATGGCCTGATCAATAGCCCCGAGAGTTGAATCAGGAGCTTCCGGGACAGTAAAGATTCGATAGAGGTTTTCCAGGTTGGCCCGTGCGGTTTCGGTCATGACAAATCCATCAGATAGCCGTTGTCAATCAATCGTGTCTGCCCGACGAATGCAGCTAAGAGCAGAACCGAATCAGAATCGATCTGTTGCTGTGGTTGAAGGGTTAGCTGATGACAAATGGTCACATAGTCGATGCGGATGAGTGAATGTGCGCCAAGATAATCAGATACGGTCGAGATAATGGATCCGGAGTCCCGTTCCCTGTTTTTAACCAGATCTCGCGCCAGGGCAATAGCCTGGAACAGAGCCAGTGCCTGATGCCGCTGTTGGGGATTGAGGTAAATATTGCGCGAACTCATCGCCAATCCGTCCTGTTCACGGAATATCGGCATCCCGACAATCTCAATCGGCAGGTTGAGATCTCGGGTCATTTTCTTTATCACTGCCAACTGCTGAAAATCTTTGGCTCCGAAAACAGCAAGATGGGGCTGAACGATATGAAAAAGCTTGGTTACAACGGTACAGACACCACGAAAGTGGCTAGGACGACTGGCGCCACACAGTCCGGACGTAATTCCACTGACGTTGACTTCGGTGGCATAATCCGATGGGTACATGGCGGCTACCGATGGGGCAAAGACTACGTCTACCCCTGCTTCTTCTGCCAGATCACAGTCTTGTTTCAGGTCACGTGGGTAGTCTTCAAAATCCTCTCCCTGGCCAAACTGGGTCGGATTGACAAAAATCGACAGGACCAGTACATCGCCGCGATGACGCCCCTCGTTGAGCAACGACAGGTGTCCTTCGTGAAGGAACCCCATCGTCGGGACAAAAGCGATGGTTTTACCGGAAGCCCGTACAGATGCCATATGCTGTTGCATTTCCTGTACGGATTCTACAATTTCCATATCTCCAACCTACTTAAAGGAATGATCGTCCGTCGGGAAAAGGCCCTCTTTGACCTCTTCGATATACTCCTCGATCCCCTTGGAAATCAGCGGACTGATATCAGCATAGCGCTTGACAAATTTCGGCGCATATTTGTCATACAGGCCAAGCAGATCATGTATCACCAGTACTTGACCGTCACAACCGATACCAGCGCCGATACCGATGGTGGGGATTGTGAGCAGGCGGGTTATCTCACGAGCAAGGTGAGCCGGTATTCCTTCCAGCACAACCGCAAAGGCTCCGGCGTCCTCAACCGCCCTGGCATCAGCAACCAGTTTCTGGGCCTGCTCTTCGGCGCGTCCCTGCACTTTGAAACCGCCCATACGATGGATCGATTGCGGGGTCAGACCGATGTGACCGACCACCGGAATATCGATATCGACCAGCGCCCGAATGGTTGCAGCCATCGGCTGCCCCCCCTCAAGTTTAACGGCCTGCGCCCCTCCCTCCTTGATCAACCTGCCGGCGTTGATACGCGCATCGCGGATATCCGTCTGGTATGACATGAAGGGCATATCAGTGACTACCAGAGCCTGACTGCTGCCACGCATGACAGCTCTGGTGTGATAGATCATTTCCTCCAGTGTTACCGGCAGCGTATTGTCATATCCGGAAACTACTGAACCAACCGAATCGCCTACCAGAATGATGTCAATTCCCGCCTGATCCATCAGGCGGGCAAAAGGATAGTCATAAGCAGTCAACACTGCGATCTTACTCTTATCCTGCTTCATTCTGGCAATATCGAGTATCGTTTTTCTTTTCTGCACTGTGGCGCACCCTTGATGCAAACAAAAAAACCTTCCGTCGCAACGAAAGGCAGCAGTCGGAGCTTCTGGCTCCGCCGGAACTTAAACCGTTTCGTCCCGGTCGTCATGATCCAGGCGATATGAGGACATCAAAGCCTTTGCAAGCAACTCCGGCACAGGTTCCGGGTCAAAAGGCTTCGACATTCACAAACACTTTAATGTTAAAACAACTGCGGTTAAAATGCAGCAGGTATCTGAAAAAACTCTAAAAAACGCACTGGATATAACACAGTGGCGGAAAAAGTGTCCAGAAACTTTTCCCCGTTGCCAAAAAGATGCAAACCTGCCTGTATTTCAGCACGCTACCTGATTCATGGGTTTGTCAATCCTTCGAGGCTATGCAGCATGACTGAAAACGGATGGAAGTTCCGCGGTTCCTCTACCAGTAACGACTGCCGCGCATTGTCAAGAAAACGAACCTTGGCGCGACGGTGACTGAAATAGGCCTCTGGACGCTCCGCCGCTTCGAGCGCAACCTGGTGGACCAGTTTTACATTGACTGCGTGCAGGGCACTGACCAGCGTTTCACGAGCCTGACGATCCCAACTGTCACGAACAGGCACCTTGGCAAGCTGGGCCAGCAAGCCATCAACGTTAATCCGCTGATCGATCACCACCTTGATCCGGGCCAGAGACTCAAGATCCTGTCCGGAACTGTCCACCATACATAAAAGAGGAAGAAAATCGACCAGATTATCCAGCACAGAAAACCTGTAAGCTATTTCCGGGCTCAACCCTTCATTTTGCAGAGTACTTTTCTCCTGACGACATTCCTGCCAGACCGTCGCGGGAAGTACCTTGGGCAATAGTCCGGCGTAAGCTTGGAGCTGCCCGCTGATTCGTTCCAGATCTGCGGTTGTGGAAGGAATGATCATACTGTTACCAAGAGCATAGATGCAGAAAGACGCAAGTAGACTTTCAAGTTTAAGTATCAGCTCGTACTGCCGTGGCGCCGGCATCTTGTTATCCAGAGAAAAAATGGCGCGGCGCAAATCAGGTCCACTCAACAAGCTGTCAAAAATCAGATAGGCATTGGCAACCGTAACCTGAGACCGTCCGGTTAATCGACTGGCAGTTTGAAAAAACGCGCTGCCGGCCTGGTCTACAACCCGATTGGTCAGCATGGTAGCAGTGATTTCACGTGCCAGCGGATGGAGGGGAAGTTGTTCGTGGAAACGCTCTGTGATCTCCGGTGGAAAATAATCATAAAGCAGTTGGCTGACGACCTTGTTATCCGGCAGATCAGCCTCAAGGAGCCCGCGGTACAGAAACATCTTGCTGTAGGCCAGAAGAACCGCCAGTTCCGGACGTGTGAGCCGGTTCGGTTGACGCAAGGCAACATCTTTACGGCTAGGCAAACCCTCTCCGCGACGGTCAAGAAGCCCGGCACGACTTAAGCGGTCAATTAGCTCAAGGTGCGGTTCAACATCTTTTTCAATACGCAGCTCGTCAAGTGAAATTGACAGGGTCTGGGTATAGTTATTGGCAAGAACATCCTGGCAAACGGCTTCTTCGATTGTAGCCAGCAGGGCATATCCTTCTTTGAGTGACTTGACCTTCCCTTTCTGCCGCAACAGCCGCAACAGGATCTTCAGATTGACCTCGTGGTCGGAACTGTCAACACCGCCGGAATTGTCAATAGAGTCAGTATTGATTCTACCACCATTCAGCGCAAATTCGATCCGTCCGGCCTGGGTCAGTCCGAGGTTGCCACCTTCACCGATGACCTTGACTCGCATTTCATTGGCATCCGCGCGCAACACATCATTGGCTCGATCACCTGCCTCCTCATGGCTTTGGTTGGATGCTTTGACATAGGTGCCGATACCACCATTCCAGAGCAGATCAGCCGGTGCAGTCAACAGCAGCTTGATCAAGCCGGGGGGGTCAATGCTTTTGTTACGCACACCTAGCCACTTTGCTACCTGGGCAGACAAGGGGATCTCCTTGAGTTGCCGGGAGTATACTCCACCACCCGCAGAAATCAGCTCGGTGCTGTAATCTTCCCAGGTAGAACGCGGCAACGTGAACAAACGCTGGCGCTCCTGCCAGGAAACTTCCGGGTCGGGATTCGGGTCGAGAAAAATGTGGCGATGGTCAAAGGCCGCCAGCAGCCTGATTTTTTTCGACAGCAGCATCCCGTTACCAAATACGTCGCCACTCATGTCGCCGATACCCACCACGGTGAAGGGTTCAGACTGGATATCATGACCCATTTCCCGGAACGACCGTTTGACGCTCTCCCAGGCTCCACGAGCTGTGATGCCCAGCTTTTTATGGTCATATCCGTGTGAACCGCCACTGGCAAAGGCATCACCGAGCCAGAACTTATAGGACTCACTGATGGCATTGGCAGTATCGGAAAGATGAGCCGTCCCCTTATCGGCGGCAACGACAAGATAAGGGTCCTGATCGTCGTGAGCAATCACACCATCCGGGCGCACAATCTGGTCGCCGATACGATTGTCGGTCATATCAAGCAGGCCACGCATGAAGGTTTCATAAGCCTCTTTGACAATACGCCCCATCTGATCGCGATCATCGCTGGAACGCTTGGTAACAAACCCTCCTTTTGATCCTTCCGGAACAATAACCGCATTTTTGGTCATCTGGGCCTTGACCAGTCCCAGAACCTCAGTTCTGAAATCATCAGGACGATCAGACCAGCGCACACCACCACGCGCGACCTTGCCACCGCGCAGATGAATGCCTTCCATTTGCGCCGAGTGGACATATACTTCATACATCGGGCGGGGTGCAGGCATGTCGATAACACCAAGGGAACTGATTTTAAGGGAAATGAAATAATCCTCTTTTTCACAGCGCACAAAGTAATTGGTACGGATTGTTGAATCGATCAGATTGAACAGAGTGCGCAGAATCTTGTCTTCGTTGGGATTACTGACTTCTTCCAGCACATTCACCAGTTCCTGGCGGATCGGCGAAAGCACTTTCACTTCACGCACCATCGGATCTTCCCATGCCGGATCAGGCTTAAATCGCCCTTCGAAATAGCGATACAAGAGCTTTGTAGCGGCGATATTGTTCGCCAGGGTTTCCGCTACGCGCTTTTTGGAAAATGGGCTCCCCAGCTGCAGATAGTAGTTGCGATAAGCCCGAAAGACATCGATCTGCCGCCATGACAATCCAGTCGGTAACAGCAGCCGATGCAGGTAGTCGTTTTCAACCTCATGGCTGTTGAGCGCGCGAAGAGTTTCAAGTAGCGGGGCTTTGATCTGCGCCATCGGCAGGCTCTTGGCAGTATCGGCACGCAGGGAAAAACTCTTGATATAAATCGGCTGGTCATTAATAACCAGATCAGAATCAACCTGGTGCAATACGTACAAATCCAGGTTCTGCAGAAAGGGCATCAGATCATTGAGGTAGTTCCGTTTCAGGCTGTAATACTGCAGCCGAAAATAATCGCGCTGATCATGGAAGGGCCCCCAGAGATCAAAAACATCTTCTTGGAAATGCAGTAACTTTTCGATGTTACGTAAGTCGCGTATGGCAAATCGCGGTTCATTGCGGGCACGATATTCCTTGCCGAAGGCCTTGATGTATGTGTCCCAGGTAGCAAAAGACTCAGCACTGAAATTCTTTTCCAGCAAGGTTCTGAATTTCAACTTCCAGGGCATGGTCAAGCGGGTTAACCCCTGCTCCAGTTTCAGCAGATCAACCTGGATTGCCTTGCGACGCAACTGCATATTGACATGCAATGTCAAATAGTCGGAGGCAGCGTGAATCAGGCGGATGTCGACACTTTCTGCTTTAAAGTACCGCCGCATATAGGCTTCCAGGCGTTCGATGTGCTCGGGCATATAATATTCATTAGGCATGATCAGCAAGAGCGTTAAGCCCTGCTCCGCCGTTGTCGGCGCAATCACCACCTTGACACCGGCCTGACGGTGCATCTGGATAAATGAACGCAGCATCCGCCGCAGCTCATCCTCCTGCATCAGGAAAAGTTCAATTTTAGGAAAGCTGTTAATGATCTGGACCGTCTTGCGATAATTATGACTGTCGCGGATGATGTTCAGTTGACGTTGTGCCTTTTCAATACGCTGACGCAGGGCCGGTATCATGAAACTGTTTTCGTCTATGCTTTTCTGGGTATAGAAGCCAAAAAAACAGTGCTCACGATAACCTGTTTTGATTTTTTCGCGAAAACCCAGGTAGGTCAGACGCTCGAAACGATGCAAAGGACTACGGAACTCCGTTCTTTCCACATCGACAGTCTTACCATGCCCGAGAAGCGGGAACACTCTTTCCACTGACAGCTTGAAAGGCTTATCTGCCTTATGAAATGGCTCAAGATAAAAGTCTGTCAAACCGAGGGATTTACTTTTTTCATACTTGAAGCGATCGATATCGTCGGATGACGTATAGGTGAAACTGCGCGTGGCAACCGGAATAAAATTGTCCTGCTTGAGCCAGTCAAAAAGATCCTTGTATGCGAAAAAACTCTCCTTTTCGGCAAGCTGATCAAATTTTTCCAGCATGGCCGGACGATCACGATATATTTTCACGGCCGCGCTGATAATTGTTTTCAGGGCCGTCTCCAACTCTTCGATCTGACCTTCGGCAAAACGTTCGAGTTCCATCCAGACAAAAGATTCGCGGGGCAGATCTTCAGACACATCTCCGAAAAATTCAACTTGTCCGTCTTTTCGACAGACGGAAAAGATAGGGTGACATATCACATGAAATTGCAGAGCCTTACGATGCAGGTATTCCTGCAAGGAAGAGAAAATATGGTTCGCATCAGGTGAGTTGGTAAAGAGACGATAATATCCAGGCTCTTCCTGAGCAAAGAGCTTTACCCTGACCTCCTGGTCGCAGTGGAATAAAAAGTTTCCGGCTTGACTTAGTCGTTCAATGATTTCGGCAAAACTCAACTGCGCCAACATACGCTCAGGAATCTCGCGGCGCAGGATATCTGCCAGAACAACAAATTTATCAAGATGTTTTTTTTGCCCCTGGCGCCTTAATTCCGCCTTGATAGCTTCAGGCTCAAGCAGTTGTTCATATTCTTCTTTTGATCCACCACTTAGAACCGTTACTTTCATTACCGACTCCTTTGTTGGTTAATAGAACAACGACCTTAGCCTGCTTGATATGCTTCTCGTTGAGAATATAAAATAGCCCTACGCGGGACAAGCAAGACCTTACCCAGTGGTCACCTCTTTGCAAAATGCCTCTGTCAGTGCCGAGAACCGGGACAGATCCAGTGTTTCGCCTCGGCAGCCCGGATCGATACCCGCACAGAGCAGAGACGCATCAATATCAGCGGCTTCAAGCCCCGCGGCCAGCAGACTGTTACGCAGGGTTTTGCGCCGCTGGGTAAAGGCCGCCTTGACCAGGCGCTTGAAAAGCACTTCATCGATCGGGTCAACCCGTGGTTTCTCCAGCGGTAGAAATGAGACAACCATTGAATCCACTTTGGGCGGTGGATTGAACGCGCCGGGCTTAACCAGAGCAACCTTGTCGATATCGTACCAGAGTTGGCACAACACCGAAAGGATTCCATAATCTTTGGTGCCGGGACGAGCCATCAATCTTTCAGCAACTTCTCGCTGAAACATGAGCACCATTCTTTTGAAAAGGTGGCGGTGGTCCAACAGCTTGAAAAGGATCTGGCTGGAAATATTATAAGGCAGATTGGCGACCAGTGTGTATGGCGGTTTTTTAAACAATTCGGACCAAGAGAGCTTGAGGACATCGCCCTCATACACAGTAAGATGCTCCTCCGGGCGTTGTCTAAGGCGTTGAATCAGATCCCGATCGATCTCCATCACGATAACTTGTGCAGCATGCTTAAGAAGTTGTTCTGTAAGCACGCCAAGACCGGGTCCGATCTCGAGAACACGCTGATCCGGCTGCAGACGTGCAGCCGTAATAATTTTATCAATAACGGCAGGGTCATGGAGAAAATGCTGGCCGAACCGTTTTTTTGTCTGATAGCTCATGGCTGTACGTCCTTGTCATCGCCGGGTAACAGCTTACGTAAGCGTTTCGGCCAGCGGGGAATCCGGTACTGTCGCAGCAATGGAATCAAACGCAAGGTCAGAGCATAACTGATCAGAGCCACCGGAAGACCGAGGACGATGGAACCAAGAACTAGCGGCGACCCTAATTGTACAGCGGTATCCCAGTTTAATTCACGGTTAAATATGGCGATACCGATAACCGGCTTGCCTAATAACATCCGGCCTATCTCGTATTCGAGAGCATAAATGAAAGGAGCAGTTACCGGATTGGTGACCCAGACGCCAACAAAAGCGGCTATTTTGTTCTGCCGCAACACAAAGGCTAAGGAAAGAGCAATCAGAATATGGAAACCGAAAAACGGGGTAAAACCGATAAAAACACCCAGCGCCATTCCCCGTGCAATCGCATCGGGAGTTGATTTGAGGCGCGCCAGCCGAATCAGGTTAAGCTTGAATTGCCGGAAAAATCCGAATCGCTGCCAGCGGTTGATGGAAGGATCAGCCAAGATTCACCTGTTCCAGGGGCCAGCTCGACACGGCGTTAAGATCAAAACCAGACTCTTTGCCGTGGCTTAAATAATAATCGGCAGCCACGGCAATCATGGCCGCATTGTCAGCACATAACAAGGGACGGGGAAAGAAAACCCGGGTTGTGCCGACAGCAGTCAGCTCAGCAAAACGTCGGCGCAGACCCGAATTACAGGCAACTCCGCCGGCAACGACAACCCGCTCCAGAGCCTCCTGTTCGGCAGCACGCAGAATTTTTATCGTCAACACATCCACTACGGCCTCTTGAAAGGCACTGGCAACCTGCCCGATCTGTTGTTCGTTCAAAGGCTGGGGAAGCTTTTGAATATAGTTAAGCACAGCGGTCTTCATTCCGGAAAAGCTGAAATCATGGTTGTCACGATTGAGCAGAGGGCGTGGGAACTTCAAATTACCGGCATCATGTCCTGCCGCAAGCTTGTCGATTATCGGCCCACCGGGATAACCAAGTCCCAGCATTTTTGCCACCTTGTCAAACGCCTCTCCGGCGGCATCGTCAATAGTCCGGCCAAGTAATCGATAGGAACCGATCCCATCAACACGGTACAAATGGGTGTGGCCACCGGAAACCGCCGCCCCGAGAAAGGGATAGAGGACATCCTGCTCAAGGCGGATTGCCTGAATATGTGCCTCGATATGGTGAACGCCGATAAAGGGGATACCCAGTGCATAGGCAAAGGCCTTGGCAAAAGAGACTCCGACCAGCAGAGCTCCGGTCAGTCCGGGTCCACTGGTCACCGCCACCCCTTCGAGATCGGCGAGACACACTCCGGCCTGCTGCAGAGCTTCGTCTACCAGAGGGTTGATCACCTCAAGGTGACGGCGCGATGCCAGTTCCGGCACGACACCGCCGTAGATTGCGTGCAGGTCGATCTGGGAAGAAATAATGTTGGACAAAACCTCGCGACCATCACGAACAACGGCGGCGGCGGTCTCATCACAGGAGGTCTCAAGGGCCAATAACAACATCGTACGTCCTTTTTAAAGCAGGTTAGCTGCCAGTTCAGCCAGCGATGAACGTTCCCCCTTGGTCAGGGTCACATGACCAATCAACTCCTGCCCTTTGAGACGCTCTACAGCATAAGTAAGCCCATTGCTGGACGAATCAACGTACGGGTTATCGATCTGGTAAGGGTCACCGGTCAGGACAACCTTTGTCCCTTCGCCGGCGCGACTGATAATAGTTTTGATTTCATGGGGAGTCAGATTTTGAGCCTCATCCACAATCAGATACTGTTTCGGAATCGAGCGCCCGCGGATGTATGTGAGAGGTTCAATTTCCATTAAACCCAGATCGATCAGTTCCCGATAACCACGCTTACGCTTCCCGCCTTCATCGTGAGAGGACAATAACAGCTCCACATTATCAAAAATAGGCTGCATCCACGGCGCCAGCTTTTCTTCGATATCTCCAGGCAAAAAACCCAGATCCCGACCCATGGGAAATACCGGACGGGAAATCAGCAGGCGATTGTAGGTTCCGTCGTCAGCGGATTTGAGCAAACCGGCGGCGATGGCAAGCAAGGTTTTACCGGTACCGGCTTTACCGACCAGAGAAACAAGCTGAATGTCGTCATTGAGGAGCAGATCAAAGGCAAATTGCTGTTCCCGATTGCGGGGATGAATCCCCCACACTCCGTCTTTGGGAAACTTGATCAGAGGAACGATTTTTTGCCGGGCGGCAATATAGCGACCAAGCGCCGTATGTGACATGTTGGTATCATCAACAAGAGTCACACCCTGGTTGGCATAAAAATCCTCGTCAACATCAATGGAGCCCTGCCCATAAAACTGATCTACCAGTTCTTTGCTGACAAGGTATTCAGCCGTACCGGAATATAATTCATCCACCGGCACCTTGTCATTCTGGAAATCCTCCGCCCGCATATCCAAAGTATCGGCTTTGATACGCAGGTTGATATCCTTGGATACCAATACCACCTTACCGGCAGGCAGAGACTCCATGAGGTCTTTTGCCACCGCCAGTATCCGATTGTCACCACGATCAACACGCAGTTCCGGCGGCAGTTTCTGCATGAACTCCTGTTTATAAATAGCTACCTTAAGGGTACCACCATGATCAAGAGTGACGCCATCAACCAGCTTTGCCTGAGCACGAAAACCATCGATCAGGCGGGATATGTGACGGGCGTTGCGGCCGGTTTCACTCTGATCTTTTTTGAATCGATCAATCTCCTCAATCACCGTCAACGGAAGAATGACAACATTGTCATCAAACTTGAAAATCGCCTGAGGGTCATGCAGAACAACATTGGTATCAAGAATGTAATATTTCATTTCAAATCTCTCTGATATCAGGGCAAACAGGTCATGATCGGGGCGGCAGCTTCGTCAGTACTTCAACCTGCTCAAGAAAATAGTCGATATCTGTATCGGCGGTAAAAAATCCGGGGCTGACACGGATGGTTCCGGCAGGAAAAGTCCCCAGCGTACGATGACTGTCAGGAGAGCAGTGCAGTCCGGTACGAACGGCTACTCGCAGACGATCTAACTGATATCCAACTTCTGCAGGATCCATCCCGTCAAGGGTAAAAGAAACAGCAGATCCGCGCGGAAGATCCGCAGGTGGGCCGTATAATTGGACATCAGCAATCTGTGCAAGTCCATTGAGCAGTCGTTGAATCAATCGGGTTTCACGAGCATGTATCTGTTCAACTCCGGTTGCCAGCAAAAACCTTAAGGCAGCGCCCAGACCAGCCAGCCCGGGAATATTGAATGTACCACTTTCAAAACGTTCCGGGAGTATCTCCGGTTGTAACGAAGAATGAGAATTGGCACCAGTGCCCCCGAAAATAAAAGGACGCAAATCGATACCTTCATGCATGTATAGAAAACCGGTCCCCTGCGGACCCAACAGGCCTTTATGACCCGGTGCCGCAAACAGATCAATCTGTAAATCATCGAGGTTTATCGGCATCAGCCCTGCGGTCTGGGAACCATCGACCAACAAAACAATCCCCTGTTGACGGCACCACCGTCCCAGCCCCTCAAGGGGCTGCAGCGACCCGAATACATTAGATGCATGGTTCATCACCAGCAAGCGAGTCGGAGCAATAAGGCAGGCAGCTTTGATATCAGCAATGGTGACCAGTCCGGTTTCAGGATCGGCAGCAACCTTTACAACGTCCACCCCCTGATCCTGGAATACCCGCAGAGGTCTGATAACGGCATTATGTTCCATGCTCGTAGTGACCACGCGATCTCCTCGATTCAGCAATCCGAACAGGGCCTGATTAAGAGCCTGGGTCGCATTAGAGGTAAAAACAAAACGCTCCGATGAGGACACGTGAAAGAATTCCGCCAGCAGCTCACGTGTTGAAAAAATTTCCCGGGCTGCTGCCAGTCCCTGTTCATGACTGCCTCGTCCGGCACTTCCACCACGACGCAGGGCGGCGTCCACAGCCCGGTAGACCGATTCCGGTTTGGGGTGACTGGTTGCTGCGTTATCAAGGTAGACAAAAGGCGTCTGTGGCATGGACCTCTTTATACTCCAAAACGTAGGTGCTTACGGAAAGGGAAATCAGGCTGTAGACAATACGTAATTTTTTTTACAACGACAAGACATTCCAACAGTCCCTCGTCCGGAAATTATCAACCCCTACTATAATGGATTACAACCTTGCTGAGAACCGTATCCACATCTGATTTCGGCTTTGCCGAGACTATGAATAAAATATCACTTGAAAGCACAACATGTAGTAAGTTACATTCCCTCAAACATTATATATAGTACTTAGAGCAAATCCTTATCTGCTCAATCCACCAGCCACGAAGGACCAAAAAGATGCCTGATCATAAACCTGACGACACCCTCAACCTTTCCAGCAACGCGCTCACCGTTTTACGTAAGCGCTATTTTATCCGCGACTCGACCGGCAAGACACTTGAAAATGCCGAAGAACTGTTCCGTCGTGTATCCCGGACCATTGCCGGTGCAGAGACAAATCCCAACCAGCGTGAGCAATTTGAAAACGACTGGTATGACATGATGTCGCAGCTCAACTTTCTCCCCAACTCACCGACCCTGATGAACGCCGGGCGCCCCCTGGGACAACTGTCTGCCTGTTTTGTCCTGCCCGTCGGTGATTCGATGGAAAGCATTTTCGATGCTATCAAACACACCGCCCTGATCCACAAAAGCGGCGGTGGCACCGGTTTCTCCTTTTCCCGCATCCGCCCGGCCAATGACGAGGTTCAGTCAACCAGCGGCGTCTCCTCAGGTCCTATCTCCTTCATGCAGGTGTTCGATGCGGCAACGGAAACCATCAAGCAGGGCGGCACCCGCCGCGGCGCTAATATGGCCATCCTGCGTGTCGATCATCCCGACATTATGGACTTTATCATGGCCAAGCGCGACCCGACAGTGCTGACTAATTTCAATATCTCCGTCGGTGTTACCGAAGCGTTCATGGAGGCGGTTGAAGCGGGTGACGATTACGCCCTGATCAACCCGCGTACCGGTGAACAGGTTAAACTATTGAATGCCACCAAGGTCTTCAATCAGATTGTTGATATGGCCTGGAACAATGGCGAGCCCGGTATTGTGTTCCTCGATCGTCTCAATCGCGACAACCCGACCCCGCTGGTGGGAGAAATCGAAAGCACTAACCCCTGTGGTGAACAGCCCCTGCTCCCCTACGAGTCGTGTAATCTGGGCTCGATCAATCTGGCAAAAATGATAAAAGACCAACAGATTGACTGGGATAAACTCAAGAAAACGGTAGAACTGGCGACCCGCTTTCTTGACAATGTCATCGAGGCCAACGCCTACCCGCTACCGGAAATTGATGAAATGACCCGCGCCAACCGGAAGATAGGCCTCGGTGTCATGGGCTGGGCCGACCTGCTGGTCCTCCTCAACATCCCTTACAACAGCCCTGAAGCGGTGGCCCTGGCAGAAAAAGTGATGCGCTTCATTAATGATGCAGCCCATGAGCAGTCTGCTCAACTTGCAGTAGAGCGCGGCCCTTTCCCCAACTTCCCGGGAAGCATTTTTGATCACCCGAATGGCCGGGGGATGCGCAACGCCACCTGCACCACCATTGCCCCGACCGGCACTATTTCGATCATCGCCAACTGTTCCAGTGGTGTTGAACCTCTGTTTGCTGTGTCCTATGTGCGTCAGGTGATGGACAATAACAAGCTGATCGAAGTCCATCCGATGTTCGCCCGCATTGCCCGCGAACGAGGTTTTTATTCTGAAGAGCTGATGCAGGAGATTGCCGAAAAAGGTTCGGTACAGGATATTAAAGCAATCCCCGAAGATATTCGCAGAATATTCGTCACCGCCCACGATATTACCCCGGCTGATCATGTCATGATGCAGGCGGCATTTCAGAAATATACCGACAATGCCGTATCCAAAACCGTGAATTTCTGCCACAGCGCCACCCGTGAAGATGTCTCTACTGTCTATCGCCTCGCCTATCAGCAAGGATGCAAAGGGGTCACCATCTATCGCGATGGCTCGCGTTCCATGCAGGTTCTCTCGGTTGCCGGCAAATCAGAGGCCAAAACCGAAGACGATGTCCCCATGGAAGCACGCAAAGCGCTGCGCAAACGTGAACGTCCACGCGCACTGACCGGTGCCACCTACCAGATGGAAACCGGTTGCGGACCGCTCTATATCACCATTAATCAGGATGAGAAAGGACTGTTCGAACTCTTCACCACCATGGGCAAGGCCGGGGGCTGTGCTGCATCACAGTGTGAAGCCATCGGCCGTCTGGTCTCCCTGGCCTGGCGCAGTGGCGTGCAGGCGCGCCAGAGTGTCAAGCAACTGATCGGCATCACCTGTCATAAACCCAGCGGCTTCGGTAACAACCGCATCACCTCTTGTGCCGACGCTGTTGCCAAGGCGATTCAACTGCACATGGCAGATACGGAAGAAACCGTCGCCACATTCAGCAACAATGGCGGCGCCTGCCCCGATTGCGGCGGGCCGGTAGAGCATGAAGGGGGATGCTGTGTCTGTCACGCCTGCGGCTACAGCGAATGTGCCTGATACAAAGAGAATTGCGGGATTGGGAAAACCGGTGCCAGCGCTGTGGCGAATGTTGTTTCGAAAAAACCATCGATCGTTACGGCTGTGTTCACACCACGCCGGTGCCCTGCCGCTTTCTCGACATCCATGAACGCACCTGCCGTGTTTATGATCAACGGCTCGAACTGGAAGATGACTGCGTTCAACTGACGCAGGAGAATATCGACACCCTTCACTGGCTGCCGACAACCTGCGCTTACCGCTCAGAGGACTGATCAGTTCACAGGCTCCACCTTCAGCCCGCCAGCTACAAGATCAGTAGCCCGCACCAGACACAGCTCCCCCGCTTGAGCCTGGTGCTGATCGATCAGCAAGGTCAGGTAGTTCTCCGACAAGCCTTTACGTTGACCTTTGCTGACACCTCCCTCGACCAACATCAGCAACTCCGCCCCGATAAATCGGCGGCTGAACTGCCGCAACTTTTTCTCTCCCAAAGAGCGCAACCTGGCGGCACGTTCTTTAATGATCGCTGGCGCAACCTGATCGGGCATGGTCGCGGCTGGAGTGCCTGGTCTGCGGCTGAAAGGAAAAACATGGAGATGACTGAAAGGAAGCTGCTCTAACAACCTGTAAGTACGGGAGAAATGTTCCTCGGTTTCACCGGGGAAACCGCAGATCACATCAAGTCCGATGGCCATCGCAGAATTACGCTGGTGAAGATCTGCGAGCAGATCAGCAAAAAAGGCTGTATCGTAGTGACGATTCATGCGCCTTAAAATGTCATCATCGCCGGTCTGCAACGGGATATGCAAATGAGAACAGAGCCATGAAGCCTGAGCCAGATAATTACGTAGTTCCAACGGCAGCTCCGTCGGTTCAATTGACCCCAGGCGCACGCGGCCGGTAAACTCACAGTCTTCTATCGCCCGCAACAAGGTTAACAGACTGATTCCCTTGTCCAGATCCTGACCGTAACCACCGATATGTATTCCAGTCAGGACTATCTCCCGATAGCCGCTCATCTCCAGACGCTCAATCTGGGCGACAACCTGTTCAATTGGTACCGAGCGACTGGCACCACGGGCATAGGGGATGATGCAGTAGGAACAGAAAGCATCACAGCCGTTCTGAATCTGCACAAAGGCGCGGCTACGCTGGGCAAAGGTATGGAGATCGGGGGGGCTACAACGTTGGACGGCACGGATATCGGTCACCAGAGTGGTGATTTCGTTACGGTCGTTCTGTTGCGCTTGCGTCAGCAGCCACAACAATTCCTTTTTCTCTTCATTGCCGATGATCAGACTCACGCCGGGGAGTTTTTGCAGCTCAGCAGGGTTAATCTGGGCATAACAGCCGGTGACGACAATCCGCGCCGCCGGGTTGAGGCGTTGCGCGCGGCGGATCAGGTTGCGTGACTGGGAATCGGTAGCCGCTGTCACCGTGCAGGTATTGACAATGACCAGATCAGCACCGGCTTCGAAATCCACCTGGGAGTAACCGTTGTCGGTCAATTGTTCAAGCATGGCCGCTGATTCAAACTGGTTGGTTTTGCAGCCGAGGGTGACAATCGCCACCGACCTGATTACTGAATCCATCCCCCCCCCAATACCCGATCTCCCTCATAAAACACAGCAGCCTGACCCGGGGTGACTCCCGCCTGGGGAGTGGAAAAAATCACTTTGACACATTGATCAGCGAGAGGCACAACCTGCGCCGGTTGTTCCTGCTGACGATAACGGATGCGACAAGCGCTAGCAAAGGGTTGTGGTGGTGGCCCCATGCTCCACACGCAGTTTGCAACAATCATCTCCTGACACAACAGGTGCTGTTTTTCACCGACAATCACCTTTTTGTTAGTGGCATCGATACGGATGACATAGAGCGGCTCGCTCCAGCCAATGCCTAACCCTTTGCGCTGCCCAACAGTGTAGCGGTAATAGCCTTGATGCTGCCCGAGTACCTGCCCTGAGACATGAACAATCTGCCCGGCGCAGTCATCGAGTTGCCGTTCTTCTTCTAAAAAACGCACATAATCGCCATCGGGCACAAAGCAGATATCCTGGCTCTCGGCTTTTTCGGCGACACGCAAATTGAAGCGGGCAGCATGCGCTCTGACCTCGTCCTTGGTCATGCTGCCAAGGGGGAAGCGCACCTGTGCCATCTGCTCCGGTGTCAGGGTAAAAAGAAAATAACTCTGGTCCTTGTCCCTGTCGATCCCCTTGTGCAGTGAGTAGCCACCATCGACATCCGGAATAATCTGCGCATAGTGGCCGGTCGCCAGAAAGTCCGCCTCCAGTTCTCGCGCTTTGCGCAGTAGCAGTTCGAATTTAAGAACCTGATTGCACAGCACGCAAGGGTTGGGGGTCAGGCCGGCCAGGTAGTCATCACAAAATCGATCAATCACCTGGCGCTGGAACTGTTTTTCAAAGTTGATGACATAAAATGGGATACCCAGTTGCTCGGCAACTCGCCGGGCATCATAGACATCATCGAGGGAACAGCAACTGCCGAAGGTTTCTCCATGCTGATCAGTGTAGCTGGAATAATCCCAGATCTGCATGGTCATACCGACAACCTCATACCCCTGCTCTTGCAACAGGGCGGCGGTCACCGAGGAGTCAACGCCGCCACTCATGGCGACTACAACACGTTTTTTCACACCTACCTCAGACAAAAGGCCCCGGCAGAAGCGGAGCCCTTTGAAAAGATTATCAATGGCAACAATAACAAATCAGGAATTCTTGGCCTTGTAATCCTTGATCGCTTCATGCAGGGCGTCGGCGGCCAGGTTGGAGCAGTGCATCTTGGCCGGCGGCAGACCGTCAAGGGCCTCAGCGACAGCCTGATTGGTCAGCACCAGAGCCTCATCAATCGTCTTGCCAATCGCAAGCTCCGTAACCATCGAGGAGGTGGCAATCGCCGCCCCGCAACCAAAGGTCTTGAATTTAACATCCTTGATGATGTTGTCTTCAACCTTGAGGTAAATCTTCATGATATCGCCGCAGGAGGCATTGCCGACTTCGCCTACACCGTTGGGGTTTTCAATTTCACCAACGTTACGCGGGTTGCTGAAATGATCCATCACTTTTTCCGTGTACATCCTTCTATCTCCTGGTTTTTAGTTGTGTTTACCCTGCCCGTGCAACAGGATGACATTGATCAACTTAGCTTATGACGCCCTATGCACCATCAGGCACTCGTCACAGTGAAGCGGTGTCGCGTCTGCGCGTTGATACAAAGGGCTCATATCACGCAACCGTTGAACAATGGGCGGCAGCTCAGCGAGAATATAGTCGACCTCTTCTTCGGTGTTATCCGGCCCGAAGCTGAACCGGATACTGGAATGCGCCAGTACAATATCGACTCCCATGGCACTCATCACATGGGACGGTTCCAAAGAGCCGGAGGTACAGGCAGACCCGGAAGAAGCGGCAATACCCTTCATATCAAAAAAGAGTAGTAACGACTCCCCTTCAATGTAATTGAAACTGACATTGAGGGTATTGGGCAAGCGCAGGTCCGGGTCAGGATGTCCGTTGAGCTTGACGTCAGGAACCGTGCTGAGAATACCCTGTTCGAGCTTGTCGCGAAGACAGCGCACATAGGCATAATCTTTCTGCTGATTTATTGCCGCCAGTTCGCAGGCAACTCCAAGACCAACAATGCCGGCAACGTTGTGGGTCCCGGCGCGACGATTACGCTCCTGATGACCACCGTGCATAAAACGCGTCATGCGTGTGCCGCGACGCAGGTAGACCGCACCAACACCTTTAGGACCACCAATCTTATGCCCGGACAGTACCAGCATATCAACCTGGGCTTTTCCTACATCCACCGGTACCTTGCCGATCGCCTGAACAGCGTCAGTATGAAAACGGACCTTGTGGCGTCTGGCAATCTCACCGATCTCATGGATGGGAAACAGGTTACCGGTTTCATTGTTGGCCCACATAACCGAAATCAGAATGGTCTTGTCGGTAATAGCACTTTCCAGCTCAGTCAGATTCAGCATCCCGTCGGCATCCACCGGCAGATAGGTCACCTCAAATCCATTCTTTTCCAGATATTCACAGGTCTCCAGCACGGCCGGGTGCTCTACCGATGTGGTGATGATGTGATTCCCCTTGTGGCGCAACGCCTCTGCCGTTCCCTTGATGGCAAAGTTGTCACCTTCACTGCCGCAGGAAACAAAAATGATCTCCGCAGGTGAACAGTTAAGCAGACCGGCAACCTGCTCACGTGCTTTCTCAATAGCGCCGCTGACCATACGTCCGGCCCAATGAACGCTTGAGGGGTTACCAAACTGCTCACGGTAAAACGGAAGCATCGCTTCCAGAACTTCGGGCTTGACCGGTGTTGTCGCGTTGTTATCCAGATAAATCTGCTTCACAAATATCCTCCGATGCTACCTGATAGCATAAGGTCAAAAAGGAACGCTTTCCTTTACTCGATGGTCTAAACGACGACGGGCATCTCTGGTCAAGTCCTCCAGGGTCATAGAGGCAAGAAAATTACGGATCTGATTACCCAACCCCTGCCACACCGACTGCGTCGCACATTCAAGATCACAGCCACAACTGCCGTCATCATTCATACAGGATACCGGTACGAGAATTTCCTCTACAGTATCCACAATCTCATCGACCCTGATCTGTTCTGCGTCACGGGCCAGCAGATAGCCGCCACCCGGACCACGCACACTTTTTACAATGTTGCCTCTTCTGAGTTTGACAAAAAGCTGCTCAAGATAATTGAGCGATATGTTTTCACGCTCTGAAACTTCCTTAATCGTCACCGGGTTTCCATTGCTCACAAGATTCAGACTCACAAGGGCACGTACAGCATACTGTGCTTTGGTAGATAATCTCATGAAACAGTATCCCCTTCTTCTTCAACAGCCTGATAGCGGGACAGTTCAGCCTTCAATACTGCCTGTTCCTTCCTCAACATATCAACCTGTTCTTCCAGCCTTTGTATCTGGTCAAACACACAACTGACCGCCTTGGCTACCGGGTCAGGCAGTTCACCATGTTGTAGATCAACCCCAATCCGTTTTTCGCCGGAGATGACGACTCGGCCAGGGATACCGACAACCGTTGCCATCGGCGGAACCTCTTTGACAACAACAGAATTGGAACCGATTTTACTGTCGTCACCGACCTTGAAGGGCCCGAGAATCTTGGCACCGGAACCGACGATAACGTTGTTGCCCAAGGTTGGATGACGCTTCTCCTTGGCCCATGAAGTACCCCCCAGAGTAACCCCATGATAGAGAGTACAGTTCTCGCCAATCTCGGCGGTCTCGCCAATAACAACGCCCATTCCGTGATCGATAAAAAACCCCTTGCCTATTTTCGCCCCGGGATGGATTTCGATACCCGTCAAGAAGCGCCCGATGTGGGACACATAGCGCCCCATAAAGGTGCGATTCTTGTTCCACAGCCAATGGGAAAGACGGTAAAAGAGCATCGCATGAAAGCCGGGGTAGCAGAAAATGACCTCAAAGATACTGCGCACCGCCGGATCGCGATCAAAAACAGCCTTGATATCATCTTTTAAAAAAGCGACCATGAACGACCTCCGACAGACAGCAATAAACATTGATTAATGAGCGGCAATGACGACATATATAAAGACTTGAATTTATCCCCTTTTCCGCATCAACTATCATACCTGAGTATTTCTGTCAATTTCTTTTCAAGAGAAACAGTCAGGTATTCGAACTGAGTCAAAATCGACCCGCAGGTTATAATTATAGTCGTTATTTCTTCCTGGCGCCAATCGGATTTTACACCTGAGTGCTGTAGTTAGCGGTCGACACTGAACGAAAAATCACCTATAGTTGTCTTCGCTATTTTGCGGGCCGTTATAGCCTGAAATCCTATTCACATTGATCGAAGGAGAGAGAGATGCCGGAATTCACCTATCAGGATCCCATGCCGTTGGGAACAGACACCACCAAGTATTACAAGATTGAAGAATCTGAAAAGTATGTCAGTGTGACTAATTTCGAAGGTCAGGAAGTCATCAAGGTCGATCCGGAAGCGCTGAAGGTATTGTCCAATGTTGCCATGCGCGATGTCTCTTTCCTGCTGCGTCCGGAACATAATGAACAGGTTGCTAAAATTCTCAGCGATCCGGAAGCCAGTGATAATGATCGTGGCGTGGCCATGGCTTTTTTACGCAATGCTGAAATTTCCGCCATGTTCGAACTACCAACCTGTCAAGACACCGGGACTGCGACCGTTGTTGCCAAGAAAGGTCAGCAGGTGTGGACCGGAGGTAACGATGCTGAAAAAATTTCCGCAGGCGTTTTTAAAACCTACATCGAAGAAAACCTGCGCTACAGCCAAACCGTAGCCCTGGATATGTACAATGAAAAAAATACCGGCACCAACCTGCCGGCGCAGATTGATATCTTTGCCACCGATGGTGATGCCTACAAGTTTCTCTTCATCGCTAAAGGTGGTGGCTCAGCAAACAAAACCATGTTGTTTCAGGAAACCAAGGCGCTGCTCAATCCTGATTCCCTTTACAAGTTTCTCGTTCAGAAGATGAAAACTATCGGTACTGCCGCCTGCCCTCCCTATCACCTGGCATTTGTTATCGGCGGCACCTCGGCTGACGCCTGTATGAAAACTGTTAAGCTGGCCACCGCCCGCTACCTTGATGGTTTGCCGACCAGCGGCAATGATCACGGCCAGGCGTTCCGCGACATCGAGCTTGAAGAAAGGCTCCTCAAGGCCGCCCAGGAACTTGGTATCGGTGCCCAGTTCGGCGGCAAGTACTTCGCTCACGATGTGCGCGTTATTCGCCTGCCACGTCATGGTGCCTCCTGCCCTGTCGGCATGGCGGTATCCTGCTCGGCTGACCGCAACATAAAAGCAAAAATCACCCGAGACGGGCTCTTTGTTGAAGAGATGGATCGCAACCCGGGCCGCCTGATTCCGGAAAAATATCGTGGCAAGCACAGCCATGGTACCCGTATCGACCTTAATCGACCGATGCCGGAGATTCTCGCTGACCTCTCCAGGCTTGAGGTCGGAGCACCCCTGCTCCTCGATGGCACAATTGTTGTAGGTCGTGATATTGCCCATGCAAAGTTCAAGGAAATTCTAGACAGTGGCAAGCCCCTGCCCGACTACCTGAAACAACATCCGATCTACTATGCCGGCCCGGCCAAAACGCCTTCCGGCAAAGCCTCCGGTTCTTTCGGTCCGACCACGGCCGGACGCATGGACAGCTATGTTGATCTGCTCCAGAGCAACGGTGGCTCCATGGTGATGATTGCCAAAGGGAACCGCAGCCAGCAGGTCACAGATGCCTGTGACAAGCATGGCGGTTTCTATCTCGGCTCTATCGGTGGCCCGGCTGCCGTACTCGCCGAAGAGAATATCAAGAAGGTTGAATGCATCGATTTCCCCGAGCTGGGGATGGAGGCTGTATGGAAGATCGAGGTTGTTGATTTTCCGGCTTTTATTCTGGTAGACGACAAGGGCAATGATTTCTTCAAGAAGCTCGGCCTGTAGTCTGCGGTACCAAAAAACTGCACAAAAGCCCCGGCGCCATGTCGGGGCTTTTGTGCTTTCAACGGGGTAGCGCTATAGTGAAGTTAAACTTTAAACGCATACCTTCGCTGCAACAATAGGTAACCAATGAAAAAAACGATTATTTCGACCTACGAACGCCTGGTCCTCAAACACCCCGTGATTACCTTGAGCTTGTTGCTGACACTGATTGCATCTGTCGGCTTTTTTGCCAAAGATTTTCATCTCGATGCTTCAGCCGATTCGCTGATGCTCGAACACGACAAGGACCTGCGCTATTTTCGGCAGATCAACGCTCAGTACGGTACCAGTGAATTTCTGATCATCAGCTACTCACCAATTGGGCCACTCCTGGCACCGGAAACTATTGCCGACATACGCACCCTGCGCGAGCGCCTGCTGGAAATCGACCGGGTGACTCAGGTCTTGAGTATTCTTGATGCGCCCTTAATTGACAGCCCCCAGGTGACCTTCAGAGAGCTGAACCGTGAAGTTCGCACCATAGAAACGCCGGGCGTCGACATGGATCTGGCTCTTAAAGAATTTACCACCGGTCCGATCTACCGCAACCTGCTGGTCAGCCCCGACGGCCACACCACAGCTCTGCAGGTCATGCTGGCGGACAATGAAGAACTGCAGACGCTTCATCGCCGGCGTAATGAATTGCGTGAAAAACGTGATGATGGGCTACTCACTGCTGGCGAAAAGCAGCAATTGCACGAAGTTTCGACGCGCTACGATCAGTTGAGTCGCGCCCATAATGAACAGCAGGCCCGGGATATTGCTCTGATCCGCACGATAATGGACGAACATCGCGCCCAGGCCGATCTGTTTTTGGGTGGGGTCCCCATGATTGTTGTCGATATGATCGATTTTATTCGTAACGATCTGGTCAAGTTCGGTATCGGGGTTCTGGTTTTTGTTGTTTCCATGCTGATTCTAATTTTCAGACGCCCGCAGTGGGTTCTCCTACCGATGGCATGCTGTTTTTTAGCTGTCCTGTTTATGTTCGGCTTTCTCGGCCTGATCGGCTGGAAGGTTACCGTTGTTTCATCAAACTTCACCTCCCTGCTGTTGATCATTACCCTTTCCCTGTGTGTCCATCTGATTGTCCGCTACAATGAATTACTCGCAGAGCAGCCTCAGGCCGGCCATCTACACCTGATCAGAGAAACAATCCGCACCAAAGCGCTGCCAAGTATCTTCACCGCCCTGACAACTATAGCTGCCTTCGCCTCATTGCTGGTCAGTGACATTCGCCCGATTATTGATTTCGGCTGGATGATGGCCATCGGCATCAGTTTTGCCCTGGTTATCAGTCTGATTCTCTTTCCCGCCGGGCTGGTTCTGCTGAAAAAACCTGAACCTTTCGTGCCCCGCTTCGACATCACCGGGATCATCACCCGCCGCTGTGTACACCTGGTGGAACATTATGGTCGGGCAACCCTTGCGGCGTTTGCTGTGATTACCTTCATCAGCATTTACGGCATATCTCAACTCACAGTTGAAAACCGCTTTATTGACTACTTCAAGCCGACAACAGAGATCTACCAGGGGATGGCACTGATTGATCGTCAACTTGGTGGGACGACCCCTCTCGACATCATTCTTGACGCCGACCCTGACTTTTTTATCGCCCGGGAACAAAGCGCCGCACTTGATGACGATGACCCCTTCGCTGATGATTTTTTCGCTGATGATATTGTTGATGCCGGCCTCTCGGGCAGCAGCTACTGGTATAACAGTTATCAGATCAACGAAATCCATGCGATTCACAACTATCTGAATGAACTACCTGAATCAGGCAAGGTGCTGTCCATGTCGACGACTTTCACCCTGATGGAGCACGTCAACGAGGGGCAGCCGCTGGACAACATTGCCTTGTCGGTTATCCACCGCATGTTGCCGGAAATAATCGAGGACACCCTTTTTAATCCCTTTATGGCTACCGATGGCAATCAGATCCGTTTTAATCTGCGAATTATCGACTCTGACCCGAATCTGCAGCGCAATGCGCTTCTGGGCAAAATTGAACGGGACCTGGTGGAATTGTTTGATCTTCAGCCTGAACAGGTAAACCTGACGGGCATGTTCGTACTCTATAACAATGTACTCCAGAGCCTCTTCAGTTCGCAGATCATGACCATCGGGGTTGTTTTTCTTGTCATTATAGCAATGTTTCTGGTCCAGTTCCGCTCACTGCGACTGGCGCTGATTGCCATTGTTCCTAATCTCATCTCAGCAGCAGCCGTTCTCGGCCTGATGGGCCTGCTGGGAATACCTCTGGACATCATGACCATTACTATTGCTGCCATCACCATCGGCATCGCTGTCGATGACACCATTCACTACGTCCACCGCTACATTGAGGAACTTCGCATCGACAGCAACGCTCTGACGGCAATAAAACGCACCCATGACAGTGTTGGTCGGGCCATGTATTACACATCAATTACCATCATCACCGGTTTTTCGATTCTGGCCCTGTCCAACTTCAATCCGACGATCTATTTCGGACTTTTTACCGGCCTGGCCATGTTCGTTGCCATGTTCGCCAACCTCACTCTGCTGGCACTCTTGTTATTATTGTGGCAACCGCGGCAACAAACGGGCTAAAAAAGACTGGCTTCTGACCAAAGGACAAGTTATTGTTCAAAGCTTTGCCATCTTCATACAGATTTTTTTTCAGAACAGGAATAACATGAGCAGCAACGAACTACCTTCCTTCAGTGAGCTGGCCTTGGCGCCGGCCATCATAAGAGTGATAGACGAAGTCGGTTACGAGTCCCCGACACCGATCCAGGCACAAAGCATACCTCCCCTGCTGGAGGGGCGCGATCTCCTCGGCCAGGCTCAGACCGGGACCGGCAAGACAGCAGCTTTTTCGTTGCCATTGTTGACACGCCTGAAGCCGGAATTGAAATACCCGCAACTACTGGTTCTGACGCCGACCAGAGAATTGGCCCTGCAGGTGGCTGAGGCGATGCAGACCTATGCCCGCTATCTGCCGGGCTTTCAGGTATTACCTGTTTACGGTGGGCAGAACATGACCCAGCAACTGCGCCAGTTACAGCGCGGTGTTCAGGTTGTCGTCGGGACGCCGGGACGCATCAAGGATCACCTGAATCGCGGAACCCTGAAGCTTGACCGGATCAGCGCAGTCGTTGTTGATGAAGCCGATGAAATGCTGAAAATGGGATTTATTGACGATGTTGAGGAAATCCTTTCTCACGCGCCTGAAAAACGTCAGACGGCTCTTTTTTCAGCAACAATGCCACAGGAAGTTCTCAAGATTGCACGCCGCCATCTCAAAGAGCCGGTTGAGATACGCATAAAAAGTAAAACCTCCACCGTTGAACAGATATCCCAACGCTACTGGCAGGTCAAAGGACTGCATAAACTGGATGCCCTCACCCGCATTCTCGAGGCGGAAGAGATTGACGGCATGCTCATCTTCGTACGCACCAAAATCGCTACCGTGGATCTGGCGGAAAAACTTGAAGCACGCGGGTTTTCCAGCGCACCCCTCAATGGTGATATGACCCAGGTGCTACGTGAGAAAACCATTGAACGGCTCAAAGACGGCAGTCTTGATATCGTTGTTGCTACCGATGTCGCAGCCAGAGGACTGGATGTCAAACGGATCAGCCACGTAGTCAATTATGATATTCCTTATGACACAGAAGCCTATGTGCACCGGATCGGCCGTACTGGTCGCGCCGGGCGTGAGGGAAAAGCCATCCTGTTTGTTGCCCCGCGCGAGAAAAGAATGCTCGCAGCCATCGAACGCGCCACCCGACAACCGATCAAGGCCATGGCCCTGCCGAGTCGTAAAGAAATTACTTCCCGTCGTGTCGGGCTTTTCAAGGAACAGATCAATGCCACCCTGGAATCACAGGAGCTTGAGTTTTTTGAAGAACTGATTGATGAGATCCAGACCGACTATGACATTGGTCACCGGCGCATTGCTGCTGCCCTGGCTTTCCTGCTGCAGAAAGAACGCCCGCTGCAGATGGAGGATAGCCCTGGCGAAAGTTTCCAGTCAGGGCAAGAGAGCTCCGGCAGAGCGCCTGGACGCGATCATGCCGAGCAAACGACTTCTTACCGGCTTGAGATCGGCCGCAATCACGGCATTGAGCCGGGGAACATTGTCGGCGCATTAAGCAATGAAGGGCGCATCGACAGTCGCTTGATTGGCAGAATCAATATTTTTCAACACTTCAGCCTCATCGATCTGCTTGCTCCCATTGAGCCCGCGCAGCTAAAACGTATCAGAGACATCAAAATCAATAGTCACCCTTTACTGATCAGTATCGATACCAGAGGTTCCAGCAATCAGGATTTTCCGAAAAAAACCAACCGTGCTAAACGCATTTCCGGCAAGGGGCGCGGCCTGCCGGCCAAAAAAAACCCGCCCCGGAGCAGGAACCCAAAACGTACCTGATCAGCTTAAAGGTAAAAGTATTGCCGCCCTTGCAGCAACGGACATCTTCTGTTTGCACCATACCTACTTGTGGAGCTGGTTTTTCTGCGCTATTCTCGCTAGCGTACGGGGGGGGTTGTTTTTTCGTTTTAACATCAGGGTGTGGGCACCAACTAAAAGATGAATCAGCCATCAGACATCGCAACTATTCTCAGCCAGGCCGAAATCATCCTCAAAAACATGCTGCTGCTCAGCAAGCATTTGAGTTTGTACGACGAGGAAAACGCCGTTGTTCAAACGGCCACAGACAAGTTTCTAGACTGCCTGAAATCTGCCCATAATAACGGGTTTCCGGTTCAGTTTACTGTTGCCAGAAACAATTTTTTGGTATTTGACGAACATCTGTACACCAAAAATCAGATGTTCAGTAAATATGCCTACCGTATGTTTCAACACGGCATCACTTCCGTGACTCTGACTCCCGAGTTAACAATCCCCTCTCTATATAGCTTTTTGCGTATCATTATGAGCAGCCCTGCAGACACCTGGAAACAGGGAGGTATCATCAGCCTGCTTGAACAGCAGAATGTTACCGGTGTTATTCTCACCCAGATGTCAAAAGATGACTTTCTGCTGGTCAACGGCAAGGAACCTGAGAAAAAAGCGGCGCGAACAGGTGATAAAGAAAAGTTCTGGGATCGATTCGCCCGTTCCCTCCTGTCCTCTCTGGCGGGCGGAGATGATGAAGCATCCGTTGAAGATGTCCGTGATCCCATGGCACTGGCCCGACAGATCAGCATCATCCTGACCGGAAAATCAGAAGAAGATCATAACCAATTCAACAAAGCGCTCATACGTTGTATTACCACCGTCCGGGTTTATCAGCCGAAAACAGAGCGTCTGGACATTCTTGTCCGGCTGGCTGAACTGATCAATCATCTCGATGACGAGCCGGGCCAAAATATCATCAAAGAGCTATGTGCACTGCAAATTCCCGCAGACTTTGCAAAAGACCTGTTTGACCATCTTTCAAACAAGGTCATCATTAGTGCTTTTCATGAAGCTGTTTCCGGTCATAACTACGCGTCACCCATGATGTTGTCACTGATTAAAACACTGGCCGACTCCAGAAACATCGTCACTAAAGATCAGCTCAGCAGCATAAAACCTGAGATCAGCTTTCATCTGGAAAATCGTGACATTTTTAATAACAAAAGTATTTCCGAGTTTGTTCCAACAAAATATCAGCGAGCCCTGCTGAAGGTTCTGGTCGAACAGCAGACACCGGAGCCCCTGACTGCAGAGCTGAAAAAGCTCAAAACGTCATTGGAAGACTTCCAGATTGAAGCACAAGCATCGCAGCTATCGATCTATATATTAGAAAAGGGACCTGATCAAAAGCAGATACAGGCGCTATATCGACAAATTATCAGGTCAATGCAGTTTTTCATTGAAGCCGGTGATTACAAAAACCTTCTGACTCTTTGTCAATCATGTTTCGACGCCAATGCCGATATTGACGCCCGGACACTGACTGGAATGATGCCCCATTCCATGCTCAAGCAGACACTTGAAAACACCTCACATCTGGAAAAAGACCATAAATCGCTTATTGGGGAAATGGTTGACCTGGTCGGCACCCCCTTTATTAAACCTCTGCTCGAACTGACAGTTACAGAAAAAAACCGCTCGAACCGTTTCTTCTATTTAAATTGTTTAAAAAAAATGGGGGAAAACGTCATTGATGAAGCAACATCATATCTGAATGATGATCAGTGGTTTGTCGCCCGCAATATGCTCCTGCTTCTTGGTGAACTCGAATCCAAAGAGCAACTGCCGAAAATCAGACCCTTGCTCAAGCACAGTCACAGCAAAGTGCGTCAGGAAGCCCTTAAAACCTGTCTCCTGCTTGGTGACTCCCAATCGATCAAACAGATTAAATCGAGTCTCTCATCAGCTGACCGGCAGGAAATTCTCAATGCGATCGTACTGAGCAAACTGGTAAAAAATCCGGCAATAAGCAATCGGCTTATTACCATGCTGGAGCGAAAATCCTTGTTTACCTTTGATCTGGAGATGAAAAAAGCCCTGGTTCAGTCTTTGGCTGAAAACGCGAATCCTGCTGCTCTGAAAGTTTTCACAAAGATGCTAAGCGGACGTCATTTCTTCAAACCGCAAGCCTACGAGCAGATTAAAATTGAAATCGTCAGGGCTCTCGCTAAATATCCGCCCCAACAGGCGAACCCTCTGTTGCAGCAACAGCTTAAAAAAGGAAACGCCGAAGCTGTCAGTCTGGCCCGGCAGATTTTAAGCCGCAACAACCAGGAGAACCCTTCATGAAATCAACCATCGAGCGTAACCAAATAGATGAGGTGTTAAGACTATTATCAACCGCCCTTGCTACTGTTAAACTCTACTCTATTGATCATGAGCAGGTACAATTACAGATCCCCCGTATCCATAAGTGTTTGAATGTCCTGTTCAAGCAGCAGCAGGAATTGACCTTCATGGTTGTAAAAAAAGAACTTCTGTTTGATGGAACACCCATAGAACAGTCCCTGCACAGTGAGCGGATTGCCCGTTCACTTTACCCACGCAACATCAGTTTTTTCGGCTTTTGTCAGGGCATTGGCCTTGATGAGATTCAACTGTTTATTGAGATTGCCAGCGGCAATCAAGAAGTTCATCTGCTTGATTCGAGTGCTCCCCATATCAACTACGGTGAAGTAGATGTCAAGGACGATCCGGACAGGCCCCTGGCTATTACCCGATTTGCGGATCTGAATCACGAAGAAATCAGCAGCATCGAGAGTCTTTATAATAAAATCAGCAACAAAGACAACTTCGAAATCAACCAGGTGGCAGCCATCATCTCCGGTTTTGTCAGTGCATTCCAGCAGGAATGCAACCCCCTGCTGGCGCTGGTACCACTCAAGACAGAGGATGAATATACTTTTTCCCACTCCATCAATGTTGCCATTCTTAATATTGCCCAAGCAAAATCCCTCGGTCTGAGCGCTGATCTGCTTCATGACATTGGCCTTGCCGGACTGTTGCACGATGCCGGGAAAATTTTTGTCGACAAAGAAATCATCAGACAACCGGGTCAGTTGACGGATGAAGAATGGCGGGAAATGAAAAAACACCCCATGCGCGGGGCACAGTATCTTATGGGGCAGGAGGGGGTTCCCCAGCTCGCCATACTAACGGCTTTTGAGCATCATATGCGTTATGATATGCAAGGCTACCCCACCCCGCCACCCGGCTGGAAGCTCAATATCTGCAGCCAGATGACGATGGTTTCCGATACTTTTGACGCATTAAGAACGCGCCGGACCTATAAGGAACCCTGGGATTTCCCGCAGATATGCGGGCTGATGTTGAAACTCGCCGGCAAACAGCTCAACCCCCATCTAACGCTTAATTTTCTGAAATTGCTTAAAGACTCCGGAGATGAAATTATTGATAACGGACTGGAACTGTCAGCGCAAGCTCCTTCTCGCAGCGAAGAAGAGCTGAGCAAGCGGCATGTGTGTGAATAATAGAACGAGCCACAGCGACCACTGCCTGATGCTCAATCACCTGATCATAGCAGGCGTTATCCCGGCAAAAACCACTACAATCCTGCCGGCTGTCTGGACCCGCTTTCCGGATCACCGATCCACACCTTTACCTGTCTGAGCCAGGGCAAATCACCTGCCCGTTCCTTCAGGATTTTCTGCAATTCAGTAATTTCAGTCGCAGGCAATTCTTCTGCTGAATAGAACAGATCAACATCGATACCCAGATCAAGATAATGAAGAACAGTGTAGTGCGGCTGTTCAAAGAGCTGTACGCCGGTCCAGCGTTGATTCAACTGTTCAACAGCATCCGGGCGCAAGGGAAGCCTGCGGTTATCCTCCATGACATCGACATGTTCATCACATTCGGGATCGATGTGAAAGGTCACATCGGAAATATGCTCGAATTGATTTCGCAGTAAACGTGCAACCCAGGCACCGACCTCATGCCCCTCAGAAACACTGATGTGAGGATCGACCTGGAGATGAATATCCAACAGTGTCCGATTCCCCATCCTGCGGCTGCGCAAATCATGGACATCTCTGACTCCGGGAATATCCATGGCGGTGGCCCGAATGCTGCTGACCTGATCCTGGGGCAAGGCAGTATCCACCAGTTCTTTGAGACTGTCCCAGATCAGTTTGAAGCCGATTCTTGCCACCATCAGAGCAACAAGTACTGCGGCCGCCTGATCCAGCCAGGTTATCCCCAGCAGCGCTCCCCCGACGGCAACAAAAACAACAATAGATGACAGAGAATCGGTACGATGATGCCAAGCATTACCCTTGAGCAAACGGGAATTGATCTGCCGGGCTATCCGCAGGGTATAGTGATAAATCCATTCCTTGCTGGCGATTGAAGCAAGGGCGACAACAAGAGCGATGGCGCCGGGGGTCACCAGTTCGCGCGGTGTCAACAGCCGCATCAGGCTGTCCCAGACCAGTGCTCCGGCAACGGCAATCAGCAAAGCTCCCAGCAACAGGGTAGCCAGGGTTTCGTAGCGATCATGTCCGTAAGGGTGGTCTTTGTCCGGTTCCTGCCGACCATAATGGCTCGCAGCCAGCACCAGAACATCACTGAGCATGTCGGACAGGGAATGAATGCCATCTGCAATCAGGGCATATGAGTTGGCCAGAAAGCCGACCAAAAGCTTGACAACACCATTAATGGCATTGATGACCAGACCGACCAGGGTGACCTGGCGGGCTGCACGCGCCTGCTGGTCAAGTGATTGGGGCACAGCGTCCATCGACTATCTTCATCCTGGAATGAAATTGGTTTTACCGTCAATCCTGGCCAGGGTTGCGGTTAGCAGCTTGATGGCCATTTCCAGATCGGTCAGATCCAGGGTCTCAACTGGAGTGTGCATATAACGCAAAGGAATACCCACAAGCGCCGTAGCAACACCCCCGCGCGAGAGCTGCATCACGTTGGCATCGGTGCCGGTGGCGCGGGGCACACCGATAATCTGTACCGGGATGCTTTCAGCCTTTGCCGTATCGATCAGCAGGTTGAAAAGTACCGGGTTGATATTGGCGCCGCGGGCGATGACCGGGCCTTTGCCGAGTTCAATCCTGCCGATGCCATTATGCTCCACATCGGGACAATCGGTGGCGTGAGTTACCTCCACCACAATACCAACATCAGGATTAACCCCATAGGTGCTGGTGGTGCCTCCGCGCAAACCGACTTCTTCCTGCACCGTGGAAACACAATACAGATCAGCAGTAATCCCACCGTTGCGTTGGACCTGCTTCATCACTTCGGTAACAATAAAAGCACCCATCTTGTCGTCAAAGGCGCGCGCGGTAACTCGGCGCCCCTGCAACGGCTGCATACCAACAGCAAAAGTGACCGGATCACCAATACGGATTTTTCCTTCCACCTCTTCACGCGAGGCACAACCGATATCGATATACTGCTGTTTGAGCTTGATCACGGTATCCCGGTCTTTACTTTCAATCAGATGAATCGCTTTTTTACCGACAACACCGGCGATATCCCCCTGATCGCCATGAATATTCACCCTCTGTCCCGGTGACAGGTGAGGATCAACACCACCGATAGCGGCAAAATAAATGAAACCATGATCATCGATATACTGAACCATTAAGCCAATCTCATCGCAGTGTCCGGCAAGCATCACCGTTGGTCCACCCTGCCCCCTTAAGGAGGCTATCAGATTGCCCATGATGTCAGTTTCAAGGGTGTCAGCGACAGGCTCAAGCTGCTGCCGGATCAGCCTCTGGACAGGCTGCTCAAACCCCGACGGGCTCGGGGTTTCGACCAGCTTTTTTAGAAAATCAAAATTATCAAAAGTATCCATGTCTAGCCTTTGGCACGCGCAACAAGAGCGCGTGAGTTGTTCTGAGCCTGAAGAAACTGCTCTTCAGTCATTGCCGCTCCCAGAGCAATGCGGCGCATCTGCTCGGCAGAGACCAGATCGCCAGGGGCGTGGGTATCATTGTTGATGACGAGTTTCGCACCGTATTTCATCGCCAGCTTGGCGACATGACCATTAGTGAGAGAGTGTCCTTTGCGGGTGGTAATTTCCAGACACACGCCCATTTCCGCAGCAAGTTGGACCTCTTCAGGCGTTATAAGTCCCGGGTGTGAGAGAATATCAACGCCGGCCTTGATGGCAGCCAGATTGGTTCCCGGCATCACCGGTTCGACAATGGTTTCACCGTGGACAACCACCAGTTCGGCACCATGATCACGGGCCAGTTTGGCGGCATCAGCAATCCCCGCCGGCGCAACATGGGTCAGTTCGACTCCGGCCAGAACCTGCATGCCGTTGGCTTCACCAAACTCGTTGACCACATCGACGATATTGGCGAGCAGCCAGGCGATATTGCTTTTGTCGGCGTGATCGGTAATGGCAATGGCGCGATAACCGGCTACCGCGGCACGGCGAACCAGTTCCGCCGGCACCAACTCACCGTCACTGAAAAATGTATGGGTATGGAGATCTATCATCGTGGTATTCCTGTCATCAGAAGTTGTTCTGGTATTCCCCCAGATGGGAGTTGCGCAACACCTTGGCAATGGTTACGGGGACAATCCGGCCAATCAACTCCTGCGACCCACTGAAGTTAACAATCCGGTTCCAGACGGTACGTCCGAAGAGTTGGCCGTCACCCTGTTTGCTCGCCCCCTCAACCAGCACCGGCAGCACCCGTCCGCTATCCTCTTGCCAGACTTCGCCGCTGATGCGTTGTTGTAGCTTCAGCAGACGATCAAAACGCTGCTGTTTCTGGCGTGCAGAGGCATTGTCTACCATGGTCGCTGCTGCCGTCTCGACCCGTGGAGAATATAAAAAGGTAAAGGCGTCAGCGTACCTGACCTGTTCCACCAGATCCAGGGTTGCCTGAAAATCTTCTTCCGTCTCACCGGGAAAGCCGACGATAATGTCGGTTGTCAGGCGGATGTCCGGGCAAGCCATCTTAAGGCGTCTGACTTTATCAAGATAATCAGCAGCATCATAGCCCCGATTCATCAGCGCCAGAATCCGGTCGGAGCCACTTTGTACCGGCAGGTGAATTTGCGGACAAAGGCTTTTCAAACGACTAAAGCAGTCAATCAGTTCAGCAGTAATGTCCTTGGGATGCGAGGTCGCAAAACGCAAGCGTTCCAAGCCGGGAATCGCATCCACCGCCTGCAGTAACCCGGCAAAGGACATCTCTTTATCCATCTTGCCCCCATAGGAGTTGACATTCTGGCCAAGAAGAGTCACTTCCTTAACTCCCGCTGCTGCCAGTCTCTCAATTTCCGCAAGGATTTCCGCACTGGGACGGCTGATCTCGCGCCCTCGGACGTGAGGAACGATACAGTAGGAACAAAAATTGTCGCACCCCTGCATAATGGTGACAAATCGGGTTACGCTTTCTGTCGCCGAGCGTTCAGGGAACAGGTTCAGGCGCGTTTCACGGTCGAGGAAATCGGTTGAACTGGCACGTTGACGGGTCTGTTCAACCTGCTGCACCATCTCAGGCAAACGGTGGATATTGTGGGTACCGAAAACCAGATCGAGATAAGAAACCGTATCGAGCATCCGTTGCCCCTCCTGCTGGGCAACACAGCCGCCAACACCGATAATCAGCTCCGGACGCTTATCCTTGATCGGTTTGAAGCGTCCGAGATGACCATAAACCTTGCGTTCGGCCTTATCTCGAACCGAACAGGTGTTGAGCAGCACCAGATCGGCCAGATCAGGTGCACCTACGGGCTGATAGCCGATGTCCTGCAACAGAGCAGTGATCTGCTCGGAATCAACCACATTCATTTGACAACCAAAAGTTTCCAGATAAAAAGTCTTCATAACACCATCTTGATCTTCTCAACGTATCCAGTTACATAAATTCAAGTCAACCGTATATCATAATCATTGCAATTGATCCGAGTCAAACAGAGCGGCAACTATCGACATCATGTTACCTTTTGTGATGCGGGCAAAGCGCGCAGGCAGGTATCCGGTTCTTCCAGGCATTCGAGCACAATCGCGCTGGAATCCATAAATGTCAGCTGAATGTCGGCCAGATGCTCAGTATAGGAACGGGTCGCTATAGTTTGCAGGTTCGCCAAAGGATAACTGGTGGTCTGCTGTTCACCCCCGCATTGAATCAGTAGCCGTCGATCAGTTACGGCATAAAAAACGGTCTCCCAGCGGAGGCGCAACAATATCAGGCGCACCGGGCCAGCCGCGAGGAAAAGAAGCACCAACAATAACAGTAAAATTATTGTGATGGCAGAAAAGTCATGCCGGATCGCCTGGACAAACATGAAAACAGAGACAACAAGGGCAACAATGCAGACAATCTGACCGCGCCAGTGGCGCATCAGGTAACATCGGGGTGCCGGTCGTCCCTGCCAGAGCAGATCTTCATTTTTTTCCAAAGACCACTTTAGCATGGCGGTCAACGCGGCAAGTTCCGCAAGCGCTCTGCCGCGGCACGTCCGAGGGCACTCCGACCATCAACTTCGAGCAGATGCTGATACAGACTTCGCGCGCGAACACCATTGCCACGCCCTTCTTCCGCTTCGGCCAGCAGAAACACCCCCTGCAAAGTTGGGAGCAGAGCCAGCGAAGCTTCCAGTTCTACCACGGCATCCGGCCATTCCTCGCGGCGCAGATGAATATAACCAAGGCCCAGACGTGAACGGTAATAATCCGCATCGGCCATAACCGCCTGACGCAGATAACGCCGTGCCGGGATCAGATCCTCGCCACGCAGGTAAGCCATTCCCAAAGCTGTCAGTAGCATGCTCTGGGGATGCTGCCGGGTGGCCTGATGATATAACTGCAAAGCTGCCGATTGATCATCTGCCGCCTCTGCCTGCCGGGCCTGATGATACAGCTCGTAAGCAGGTGCAAGCTGATGCAGATTTTCCATCTGCTGAATATAGGCGGTTGAATTGATATCCGCCGCGCTGCGATAGTTTGGATAGTTTGCTGAAATATAATCTCGTACATTTTGCAGCCGTGTTGGCGACATCTGATAAGGATCGATTGATCGGTCAACACCGGACACCATGATGTTGTGACGTTTCCAAATCTCATCCAACTCAAAAAAACCCTGTAAAGGATATCCGCCACGCGCCAGCAGATCGATGGCAGCGATGTCAGACTTACTATGCTCCCTTGTGTCGTCTTTAAGCAGCAGCATATCCGTCAGTTCACGCAACAGCAACAAGCGCTGTGAATATCCGGGTTCTCCGGGTTGCGTGTCTTCCAGAAAGACAGTACGTCCCCGGACCAGAAATCTCATGTGTTCTGCCACATGATCTGCCTGTAAATATCCGGCTTCCCGGGCTAACAGCGCTGCAAGCTGAGACTCATTCTCAAGCACCTGTAACAGTCCGCGCGTAACAACGACAAAGTCTCCCGGCAGTGCAAAAGACAAGGGATTTGAATCATTGGCAACCCTGACAAACAATTGCCCGTTGCCGACTCCCCTGGTCAGGTGCAGGCCAACCTGATTGACATGGTGTTCAAGAGCATTGTCAGGATACTCTCCTCCCAGATATTGTACTATTGCGTTGCTCAACACGTAACCGAGCTGTTTTTCCTCTTCTGCTGAGGGGAGAGTCTCGTCGGCAACCTTGACTGGAAACACCCTCGGAGCACATCCGGCAAGTACAAGCAGCAAAAAAGCACATATGATAAAACAAAAATTTCTTGTCACACATAACCTCTTGGAATAATTCATCCAGTTACTGTTCGCCTCTGTTTATTGTTAAAACGGTTGCGCCCGAAGGCTGGTGCAACTATAAGTTATCTGCATAATGAAAAACAACTTTTGCTGCCCAGGAGTTGTCATGATTACAAATAAAGCAGCGCAGACGCTGCTCACCATCGCTCGTGACGCGATCCACAACAAGCTGGAGAATCAGCCCTTCACCCCATCTCCACGTGAAGAACAGCGCCTGAACGAGCGCGCCGGATGCTTTGTCACTTTAAAGCTCAACGATCAACTTCGAGGCTGTATCGGCAACTTTCAATCACGCCGACCACTCTTTCAGGAGGTCGCCCTGATGGCGGTTGCCGCTGCCACTGAAGACCCCCGCTTTGCGGCGCTGACCCTGGTCGAGCTTGATCAGGTCAACATTGAAATCACCATACTCTCTCCACTGGAAAAGATTAACGGCCCCGATGATATTATCGTTGGCCAGCATGGCATTTACCTTGAGCATGGCTATAATCGCGGCGTTCTTCTGCCACAGGTCGCATCAGAACATCATTGGGATGCCTTGACTTTTCTGCGTCAGACCTGTAACAAAGCCGGGCTATCAGCAGACATGTGGCAGTCTGAGGATACGGAGCTTTATCGCTTCAGCGGCCAGATCATCGCGGAAGTAGAATAATCTGACATGCTTTTAGGAGATGGAATGACTGACATATCACTGGAGCTTGTTCCTCGCAACGAACATTCTCTGCGCAAAGAACTGGAACTGGTTCGTCAACACTTTCCGACAGTTGATCGCATCAATATACCCGATATTCTGCGCTTTGATATGCGCAGTTGGGAGGGATGCGCCATCGCCGGTGAATATGTTCCCAAAACCATCCCTCACCTGCGCGCTATCGATTTTAATCCTGATGCGCCCCTGCCAATACTTGATCATCTAAGCCGGAAATCTGTCGAAGCGGTGCTGATTATCAATGGCGATCCCCCGCAGGATATGAAACACACCTACTACCGGACCAGCTCCCTCGAAATGATTCGTCGCCTCAAACGCGAACGACCGGAATTGACCGTCTATGCAGGGATCGATCCTTATCGCAGTGGTATTAAGGATGAAATAGACTATATGCGCGCCAAACAGGACGCCGGCGCCGATGGCTTTTTTACCCAACCTTTTTTTGATTTACGCCTGATGGAGATTTATCAGGGGTTCTTCAACAACACCACCATCTACTGGGGGGTATCACCGGTCCTTACCGACAGCAGTCGCAGTTACTGGGAAAACAAGAATCACGCCATTTTCCCGCGGAATTTTGCCGCGACCCTGGAATGGAATCGTGAATTTGCCCGCAAGACTCTGGAGTTTGCCCGTAGCCACGATGACAATGTTTACTTCATGCCGATCAAAACCGATATCGTCCAGTATCTGCAGGGGATACTTTAAGTTGTCCAGCCCCCTCGGCCGTGGCAAGTTGACAGCCCACAGCAAAACGAGTTGCAGGAGTGTTGACTCGCCTTGCACTACGGACAATCGGATAATCAATCCAACGGGTCAAACTGATCCCGCTCTGCATAACATAAGGGACAGACCCACTCAGCTGGCAAGTCCGTGAATGCGGTACCGGGAAGAACGTTATTCATGGCATCACCCTGCTCGGGATCGTAAACATAGCCACAACAGGTACAGATATAACGCATGGTTAACCATCCTTTTAACGTTCGGTCACCAGACCCGAACAAAAAAAAGACCCAAGTCACAACCTGAGTCTCGTATTTTTTTGGTGGGCGGTACTGGGATTGAACCAGTGACCCTTCGCGTGTGAGGCGAATGCTCTCCCGCTGAGCTAACCGCCCGCATGAGGCGCCTTTATAACAGCATCGAAAAGCCCTGTCAATTGCTTGTTGTGACGTGCCGCAGGACGGCCTCCAAAGGCCAGTCCATGGCCCGCACGTCGCCGGGACAGATCCCGACTTCGACCATCGACTCCCCTTCCGCCCGGACAATGCAGGTCGCAACGGGCCTGATGATACAATAACGCTCGGTTCTCTTAACAAGAAGGTATGTGTATATGCAACAGTGGGTTTTTCTCTCAGTAGCGATCGTCAGTGAGGTTATCGGCACTTCGGCTCTTAAAGCAGCGGAAGGATTTACCCGTTTGTGGCCGTCGCTGATTGTTACCTTTGGCTATGCAACAGCCTTCTACTTTCTTTCCCTCACCCTCAAGACGATACCGGTAGGGGTTGCCTATGCCATCTGGTCCGGTGTCGGCATTGCCCTGATCTCCTTGATTGCCTGGATTTTTTTCGGACAGAAACTGGATACGGCAGCGGTTGTCGGCATACTGCTGATTGTTGCCGGGGTTGTGGTGCTGAATGTCTTTTCCGGAACGGTCTCTTAAGTGACAGGAGCGTTCATCATGAAAACCTTGATTTTGTCTGAACGATAACAATCACCTTCCGCGAGCGCTATATTAAGAAGTTGACTTGCGGAATCGTTCTTGGTCATCGAGAGAGTCGTCGCCAAAAAGTATCGTAAACAGAGCAACTTTTTTATTCTCCACTCTGAGCTGGAAAAGACAGGAAAAAGAAATCGATAGTTGCAGCATCCTGACCACCTCGGCCAACAACCTGGTCGCAAAGATTCACGCCCGGATGCCGGTGATCTTTTCAACCTACGAATACGACCAGTGACGTGATCGGCAGGTCACCGAGCCACAACAACTTGAGGCGCTGTACGTCTGCATGGCATGCCGAATCGTTACCTTTTATATTTATACAACAGCTCTAATGGAATATGGCAATAGGCATCAGGGTAAGAGTCCAGGTGATCTTGATGTTCTTCAGCACTTTTTACGTATTGGGTGAGAGGAAGAACCTCAACGACAATTTTTTCAACATCAGCCCTTGAATTAATAAAATGTCTAGCTATGTCTACATGTTCAGAATTCTTGCTGTAGATTCCTGTTCTATATTTTAAACCAACATCTTCCCCTTGTTTGTTGAGGCTATATGGATCAATAACCTCAAAAAAGTATGTCAATAATTGCTCTACCGTTGTCAGCTCGGAATCGAATATGGTCTTCACGGACTCCGCATAACCATCATAATCACCATCACGAGAATCGGTATTTCCATTTGCCCGCCCTGCTTCTGTCAGAACCACTCCGGGCAAGGTTTTAATGAATGCCTGAACACCCCACAGGCAACCACCGGCAAAATAGATCGTTTCCAATTTCCTGGTGGCTATCTCTTCTTCAGATAAACCATCGGTCATTGTGTGTCTCAGGTTATGCATAAACCTCCTGCCATCGATTCTTATAGAATGGTCTGATTAGTACTAATCTTCCGTAGATACAATCTTATCCCCTCTCCCTGAGGAAATCACTTTCCCGACCATATCTTTATTAATTGTTAACGACATATTGACTGCACGCTACAATCACTAGCCATACAACCAAAAAATGACCACAAAGAAGCATCTCTAAGCGGTCATTTTATTCGCATTGATGGCGACCCCAGGAGGATTCGCCCACTACGTCGCCACCATCACGGCAGCTCCTGCGTCGGCTCCCCTCCGCTCACTGCCGCGGCCATCCATGGCCGCTCTTCTGACATTTAGTCAGCGTTCACTACGCTTCGAACCCTCCTGTCAGATTCTATAATATTGATGGCGACCCCAGGAGGATTCGAACCTCCGGCCTACTCCTTAGGAGGGAGTCGCTCTATCCAGCTGAGCTATGGGGTCGAGGGCAAAATAAACTTTTACTATATCTATGCCGATGCAGGCAAGAAGCAAAGGGTTCTTTTTATTGAATACAGCGCCATGTCTCTCTGTATCAGTGCTTTACGTGGCGTCAGCGCAGGGAGG